>MWZA01000065.1:0-17126 GCA_002050455.1 Acidobacteria bacterium 5-1
CCTTTTGTCATCCCGACAATTTCAAGCCGACAACTTCGCTCTATTTCATCAAAAACCGGACGGGCGTTTTGAAGACAAGAGCGAAAAATCAAAAATATCGGCGGCGAAAGGCAAAGCGTTGGGCGTGGCGTTTGCCGACTTTGACGACGACGGCTGGACTGATGTTTTTGTCGCCAATGACAACAGCGAGCAACAGCTTTTTCGCAACAAAGCGGACGGCACGTTTGAAGATGCGGCTCTGGCGGCGGGCGCGGCGTTTGACGAAAGCGGCAGGCGTTTCGCCGGAATGGGCGTTGACGCTGCCGATTACGACGCGGACGGGCGGCAAGATATAATAATTACCGCGCTCTCGAATGAAACTTACCCGTTTTATCGAAATCTGGGCGAAATGAGTTTCGATTACGTTACGCAAACGAGCGGTGTGGCGCAAATCACTATCTTAGGCGCGGGCTGGGGAATCAAATTCGTTGACGCCGACAATGACGGACAGCGCGATATTTTCGTCGCGCAAAGCCACGTTCTCGACACGATTGAAAAAACGACCGCCTTTTTGAAATACAAACAAACTCCGCTTTTGATGCGAAACACAGAAAAAGGTTTTCAGAATATTTCGGCGGCGGCAGGCGAAGTTTTTCAAAAAGATTTTTCGGCACGCGGGCTTGCGATCGGCGACTTGGACAACGACGGCGACACCGATATAGTTATCGCGCAAACTGACGGTTCGCCTGTCGTTTTGCGAAACAACGGCACGAAAAACCACTGGCTCGGCATTGATTTGCGTGGCGAAAAATCTGCTCCGAACGGCGAAGGCTCGCACGTGATTGTAACGAACGGGGCGGGCAGAAAACAATTTTTCGATGTTTCAAATTCGGGCAGTTATCTTTCGGCAAACGATTCGCGGGTGTTAGTCGGTTTGGGAGAAAATGCGTCAGTCAGATCAGTCGAAATTCGCTGGTCGAGCGGCAAAATTCAAACAATTGAGAATCCGGCGATTGACCGTTATCATTTAGTCAGAGAAAAATAAAATCATTCGCCGTATTTTTTACAAAAATGAAAAAGCAATTATATTTAGCAATTTTAATCTCGATTTTTTCGCATTCCGTTTTCGCGCAAGACCGGCAGATGGGCGGCGTTTCAACGGGTGAGGCGAAGATTTATACATCTAAACGCACAACCGGAATCACAGACGAAAAAGCCCCGAAGGTTTTTGCCGATGTTACGGCGCAGACTCCAATCAAAAATTTTCAGTGCGTCGCCGGCGACAAGGCGAAAAATTTCATCGTCGAAACGACCGCCTGCACGGTCGCTGTTTTCGATTACGACAACGACGGCAAACCCGACATTTTTTTTCTCAACGGCTCGACCTTGGGCACTGAACTCGGCAAGGAAAAACCGCCCCGCTCCGCGCTTTTCCGAAACCTGGGCAATTGGAAATTTGAAGATGTAACCGAAAAATCAGGTCTCGCCAACGAGCGTTGGGGAATGGGCGTTGCCGTCGCCGATTTTAACAACGACGGTTTCGCCGATTTGTTTGTCGGCAATTACGGCGTTTCAAGACTCTACAAAAACAACGGCAACGGAACGTTTACCGATGTCGCCGAAAAACTCGGCGTGGCAATCAAAGGCTGGCACACGGGTGCGACCTTCGGCGATTATGATAAGGACGGGCGACTCGATTTGTTTGTTCCGGCTTATATCGAATTTGATTTGAAAAACCTGCCGCCAAATCCTTCGGATGCGGGCAAAAAAACCAGTGTCGGTAAAAATTTCTGTCAATTTCGCGGTCAGCCCGTTATGTGCGGACCGCGCGGTTTGAAAGGCGCAAAAGACAAACTTTTTCACCAAAAAGCGGACGGCACTTTTGAAGAAGTTTCAGATAAAGCGGGTGTCAAAGACGAAGGCAATTATTACGGTTTTGCGTCTGTATTTATTGACGTTGACGACGACCGGGATTTAGATTTGCTCGTCGTCAACGATTCCACGCCGAAACAACTTTACATAAACAAAGGCGACGGCACTTTTGAGGAAATCGGCTATCCTTCGGGCATCGCGCTCAACGAAAACGGGCGCGAGCAAGCTGGAATGGGTTTAGCGGTCGGCGATTATGACAACGACGGGCGCGTTGATTTTCACATTACCAATTTTAGCGACGATTCAAACACGCTTTACCGCAACGACGGCGACGCAAATTTTACCGACATCACATTTCAATCTGGTTTGGGCGAAACGACGATTCCTTTTTTGGGTTGGGGAACGTCGTTTTTGGATTTCGACAACGACGGCTGGAAGGATGTCGCTGTTGCCAACGGTCACGTTTATCCGATTGTCGATAATTTTCAATGGGGAACAAGTTTCGCACAGCAATTGCTTCTTTTCAAAAACACAAAATCGCCGACCAACGGACAAATCAGGTTTGAAAGGGTTGCCGCTGCGCCGAATAGCGGGCTGGCTTTGTCAATTAACGCTCGCGGAATGGCTGTTGCCGATTTTGACGGCGACGGCAGACTTGATTTGATAACCGCCAATATGGATTCGACACCGACACTTTTGCGAAACGTCAGCGACGCGAAAAACAATTGGCTTTCTCTCGAATTAATCGGCGATACGGCAAAGAAAACTCCAAAGGACGCGGCGGGTTCGGTTGTTTTCGTAACGACGGGAAAACTACGCCAGCGTTTCGATTTGACGAGTGGCGGCGGCTACGCTTCGCAAAACGAACAACGCGTTCACATCGGACTCGGTGATGCGATTAAAATTGACAACTTGGAAATAATTTGGGCAAATGGGCAAACGGAGAAACTTGCTGTTGACAAAATCAATACCCAAATCACAATTATGCAAAATACAAGTACTTTAAAATAAGTTATAGCTAAGCACTCCAACAAAATTATATTTGACTAAATTATTCGGCAGCGTTTAGAGTCTTGCTTTCAGGCGGCTTTTCGCTGATGGTTAGCCGCCTGAAAGCAAGACTCTAAACGGTCGAACTTATCGGTCGAAAAGGCTTTTGAAAGCGAGTGGAGTCAAGATCAAACAGAAGGGCAAGTTAATCGGCTGAAGTTTCTGAAACGACAGATGTATGGACGCGCAAACTTTGATTTGCTTCGCGCCCGTGTTGTCTATCAATCATAGAGCAAGCGAAAATTGCTTGTGTTGAACAGAAACTGAAAGCTGATTACTAATGAGCAGAAGTCTGCGAAAAACTAAACAAACTGCAGCAAATTTGATACTGCTGGCGAATTCATTGCGAGAGGTTGAAAACAAATATAGTGTTTCCTCAATTCAGTAATTCAAGGAGGAAATTTTAATGTCGCTTCGACCACAATCTGTTGCGCCAGTGCCGGAAGAAACCGCTCGTGTCGCACATGCCGCTTTTCCAAAAGGCAATCTTTATCTGCAAATCCGTGATGAAATTGGTGTTTTATTTCAAGATTCGGATTTTACCGACTTGTTCCCGACACGCGGACAACCTGCCTATGCTCCGTGGCGGTTGGCTCTGATTACAATTTTCCAATTCATTGAAAATCTCTCTGACAGAGCGGCAAGCGACGCGGTTCGCGCCAGAATCGATTGGAAATACGCCTTGAACTTGGAATTAGAAGATTCCGGTTTTGACAGTACCGTGCTGTGTGAGTTTCGCGCTCGCCTTGTTGCCGGAAACGCCGAAAACTCGCTTTTCGACAAGTTGCTCGATTGGTGCCGGGAGCGAAAGATGCTCAAAGCTCGCGGGAAGCAGCGCACCGATTCGACTCACGTTTTACCTTCGTCCGAGGTGTCAACCGTCTGGAATGCGTGTTGGAATCAATGCGTTACGCATTAAACGCCATCGCAAAAGAATCTCCCGAATGGCTCAACCAAATATTTCAGGAAGAATGGCAGCATCGTTATTATCCTCGCGGTGGTAATGTTCGAGTTCCGCACTCGGTTGCGAAAAGGCAAGAACTAGCTGAAGCGGTCGGACGCGACGCTTATGCCTTGCTCGATGCGTTTTATAATTGGTCTGATTTATCAGCCGACAAGAAAATCGAAGCGGTTGAAATTCTGCGCCGTGTCGTCATACAACAATTTTATGTCGATGGAAACGGATTTCATTGGCGCACCGAAGTGGAGGGTACTCCGCCATCCATCATCTTCATTAATTCTCCGTATGATTTGGAGGCGCGTTATGGAAAAAAGCGCAATCTGCAATGGACGGGCTACAAAATATATTTGACGGAGACTTGTGATGAAGAATTACCGCGTCTGATTACGAATGTCGAGACGAGTTCCGCCCCGGTTGCCGATTTCTATTTGACCGAACCGATTCATCAATCACTGGAGAAAAAAGGCTTACTGCCTGCCGTCCATTTAGCGGATACCGGTTTTGTCGATGCCGAACTGATGCTCGCGGCGAAAAATCAATATCAGATTGATTTGCTCGGTCCCTCGCATCTTGACCGACAATGGCAAAGTCGTAACAACCCGCAGTTTTGCGCGGAAAATTTCTTGATTGACTGGGGGCGAAAAAAGGCATTGTGTCCTGCGGGAAAAACCAGTTCGAGCTGGTCTGATGCCAAAACGGAAACTGCCAAACAGGTCGTTAAAATCAAATTTTCTACGAAAGATTGCCAAATGTGTTCTTTTCGAGCCGATTGCACAAAAAGCAAGCGAGCGCGAAGGACTTTAACAATTCTGCCGGAAGTGCAGTATGAAAGTCAGCGGAAGATTCGTGAAAGAGAGAAAACTGAAGAATACCGGAAAGAATATCAGCGGCGGTCAGGAATCGAAGGAACAATTTCGCAAGCGGTGCGCGGATTCGGAATCCGTCGTTCGCGTTATATCGGACAGGCGAAAACGCATTTTCAGCAAGTTATTTCAGCAACGGCAATCAATTTTGTGAGAAAATCAAATTGGAAACGAACGTGCGGGGCGAACTTGTGCTAACCGCGACGGATTTGGACGTGACGATGCGTTCTTTGCAGGTAACGGACGTTTTGCGGGGCGGCTCTATCTTAGTCGAAGGCAAAAAACTTTACGACATCAGCCGTGAGCTTCCGAACGAGCCGATTCATTTCGCGCTCAACAAGAACGGGCAAATCGAGATTCGTTACAAAAAAGGTCGGCACAAACTCGGCACGGTTGAAAGCTCGCAATTTCCCGAAATTCCGATGAACAATCAGGCGGGAATCCGCGTCCCGGCGATAATCTTGCGCGAGGCGATTCGGCGCACGGCGTTTGCGGTAACGACCGAGCAGAGCCGCTTTACTATCAGCGGCGCGAAGATTCTGGTTAATGAGTCGAGTTTAACGGTTGTGGCGACGGACGGGCATCGTCTCGCTTACGCCCGCTTTCCGCTCGTCAATTTGACCGGGCAAGCGTTGGATATACTCGTGCCGAAAAAGTCGCTCCAGCAGCTCAAAGATTTGCTCGACCGCGAGGTCAAGTGCGATGCCGAAAGTCAGATTGAAATCGGCGACATGGGCAATCAGCTTTGTTTCGCGGCGGGCAGGCACAATTTATTTTCACGGAAACTAACGGGCGCGTTTCCGAATTGGGAAATGGTTTTACCGAAGTCTTTGAATTACACGGCTGAAATCAGCACCGAGGATTTTCGGCGGTCGCTATCGCGCGTTACTTTGACCGCCGACGACCGCAATTACTCGGTAACGATGGAAATCGAACCGGGGCGATTGGTTTTGAAATCGAATGCGCCTGACGGCGAAGCGCAGGAGGAAATGCTCGCTGTTTTGAACGGTGAAGTAGAGCAAAAGGTTCACTCTTTGTGTTTCAACAGCCGTTACGTTCAAGACTTTCTACAGGTCGTTTCAAAAGCGGGAAGCCCGACTTTCGCGTTCGGTTTTAACGATGCGAATTCGCCTTTCGAGTTGTTTTTGCCGGCAGAGCGGGAAGGCTATCGCTTTGTGTTGATGCTGCTTAGAGGCGAATAAGAAGCGGTAAGTAATTTGAGCGTATGTTTGATATTGCCATAGCCGTCGCTGCTCGTAGCGAGCCTTCAGCCGATATTGTAAAGGACGAAAAACTTTCAGACGAATTGAGTTTGATTGTCCTGAAAGGCGTTTTTTCGAGCGGCGATAGTTCCTATAGCTTCGAGTTAGAATCGGGCGGCACGGGTGCGATAATTTATTCGGACTGCTTTTCCGACGCGGAGGAGTTCGACCACGAAGTTGATGTCGAGACTCTTCGACAGGAAATCGAAGAAGCCGTCGGCGAAGAGATCGCGTTGCAGTCGAAGCAAATCGCGCTCGATGATTCGGAAATCCAAAGCATTCGTGAAGAAATAACGGCGGAAAGACTCGAAGAAGTTTTTTGGGAAGAAATCAACCAGAGACTCGAAGACCCGTTTTTTAGTTCATTTTACGACGGCGAAGAATGGGGCGAGGAATTTCAAACGGAGCGCGGCACGGTTGGCGAGTTCGTCGAATTTCTGGAACTGTGTGTGCTGACCGAAAGGGAAGTTATCTTAGGTAATGAAGATTATCTGGTTGTCGAGGCGGAAACCGAGTGTGATTCGGCTGGGATTTCCGATTGTAGTTATTACAGCGAGCGATTGGGTGAGCTGGTGGAAATCGCGTGTGTGCATTTTAAGCCGAGCGGGTTCAGATACGACTACAACGACGGTTGTCACGACCGTTATTCCGGTTATTTGATGTCGTCTGAATCGGTCAGCATCAGCTTGCGCGAGTCGGCTAACGTTCCGGTGCGCGAAAAGATGCTTGGAATGATTCGGCTTAAAGAAAAACTTTCCGCGATGGAAGTGGTAATCGAAGCGATTGAAAAGCTCACGGCGTTTTGACGCTCGCGCTTATTTTATGAACGATGCAATTATATGCAAGCCGAGTCCAGTCAAAACTCTTACTGTTTCCCGCGCTCCGCTCCGCGGGTTGTTGAATTTTCTGATTTATCATCAACATTCTGAGCTTTTAAGTGAGCGGGCGCGGCGGCAGCCGTCCGTTTCTTTTGCGAAGACTCCGTTGACCGTAAAAGAGTTGAAAGACTTTCTCAAGGCGGATAAGTGCGATAAAAACAAAAAGTTCTTTTTCGATTGCGAAAAAAGTGAAAATCACGTCGCTGTTTTGTTGCACAATCAGGGAGCGCAGTTTTGGGTTCATTATTTTCGTTGTGGTATCGGATTGGTCAATTTGTCCTTTTTCAGCCAGCTTGCCAGCACAGAAGGTTCGCTTTTGAATCAAACCCGCAGCGTTACGCATTCGAACGAGTATCAGCGGTTCACGCACGATTTCGAATCAGAGATTTTTGCTTGCGGAACTTCCGAAGCGTTAATCAAGGAACTGGGCAATTATTTTATTGAGCGGGTGAACCCGACGCTCATTAGTCCTTATTCGATTCGTTTTGAAAATCCGCAAATTAAAGAGCCGTATAAATTCGTTTCGGGCAATCTCGAACGACTCAAAGAAGTTTTGATTTGGGCGCGCTTCGTTTGCGAGGGACTGAAGCTTGAAAGAGATCCGAACGGAAAAACTTGGGTCGGCACGCATGTAACGATTAACTGCGGCAATTTGAAAGACGCGCCGACTTTTGAGCATTCGACCGAAGCTTTTATGAATGCCGTCGGCGCGTTAGCCGTCAAAGAGAATGCTCCTTACACCGTTTTGCGTGAAGGCTTCGGGCGACGCGCCGGCGGCGTGTGTTTCGATTGGGAGCGAAGAAATAAACATCGAATTTTTATCAATCTGGAACAGGATAACAGGGAAGTTCCCATTCGTTTGAAAATTGCCGCTCGCGCACGTTTGGCAGATTGGCTTAAGGAACAGGGTTCGGGCGGCGAACGAGTGTTGAGAGTGTGGAGTATTGAGAATTAAGATTGTCTTGAGCGGCGAATGCGGCATTTGAGTTTATAGCGTTACTTGCCTTTCTAGATCTTATTAGCTCGGGACTGCGGTTTTTAAAGGTTAATAGTTGAATTGACCTACCTACGAATAGAAGAAAATTGCTCGGACTAAGCTCTTTATATTTAAGTGTTAGAAGCGAATTTTTACTGAAAATTCTAGTTTTGACTCCTACCTGTAAATTGCGGGTTAGGGCTTTAATCCAAAAGTTTAAGCTGATGCGCCTAAGTCTTTGCTTATAAAAGAGAAAATTTTCGACTAGATTTTCGTAAAAAGTGCCGTGAACGTGAAAAATAAAGCGAAAATTGGTGATTTCGGTTTATTTTTTGGTTATTTGCTGTAAAAGGTCTGAATTACTAATCAAATTTTTATTTGAATTTCACGACAGTTGTAGAGTGTGCGGGTCGGGTTGAGAGAGGGATAATAAAGGGTTAAAATAGGGTTAAGAAGGTTAGGCGCGGAAAAAGGCTTGTAAACGGTTGTTTTTATTATGTTTAGGAGAACACTGGTAGGAGTCAAAACTAAATGCTCGACGCGAAAATTGGCGCAAAAACGGGTCTTTCGGGCGAAAATTTTAGTGGAAAAACGGCTCGTAGGAGTCAGAACTAAGTATGGTGGGAGTCAGAACTATATAATTTTTTGCCAAATGGGAGTCAGAACTAAATATTCTAGGAGTCAGAACTAAGTAATTTTGTTCACCGAGCCTGTGGAAAACTCCGCAAAAAACGCTGGTGGGAGTCAAAGCTAACTATCAATGGGAGTCAAAGCTATATATTAGTAGGAGTCAGAACTATATATAAGTAGGAGTCAAAACTAAAGTTTTGCCTTTCAGAGTGCTGTCAGATTATCTTCAAGATGTTGTATGTGTGGATGCTCTAACCGCTACTTATTGAACTAAGCTTCTTTTGATTGCTGGCGGTTCGAGTGAACATTTGCTGCGTAACCGAGATAAATGGCAGTAAAATCGTGTCCTAATCTAAACTGCCGATGAATCCGTTCGGGGCGTTTTCGTCCTCGATTATCATTCTGACTTGCGACTCGATGAGGTTTTTTCGGTGGCTTCCTTTCTTCACCTCGGTAATGAATTCGGGGTGCGGCTGAATTGAGATTTTGTAATCGACCACTTTCACGCGCGGGCGATCTTGTTTAATCTCCTGAGCGTAGAAATTCAAGATCGTGTTCGAGTTTTTTAGCTCCTCGATGGCTTTTTCAAAGTCGCGCAAATTCTTGCTCATTTGGCTGTATTTCGTCAGCCCGAAATACTCGATTAAAGTGGAAAGCATCGCCTCGTATTTGTCGGTCAAGCTCGCCTGCGTGTAAAAGTGCGAAAGCCGCTTGTGCAGTTTGCGGGCAATGGCGGACCGATAACCCATCATTTTTTTGTAGTTGATGAGCCGAAACTTTCTTTCTTTAATCGAATTTGTGACGAGTGGCGAAAAGCGCACGAAGGTTTGCGTTTCGTCACCGTCGCCGCGGATGCCGAGCGTTTCAATCGGGCTGAAAATCAACCGAACTTGATCTGCTTCGCATTCGAGTTCGATGTTCGTCTTCGTTAATATTTCGAGCGATTCCTTGATTTGCGTGTAGGAGTAAGTATGACCGTTATCCTTTAATTCTTTTTGCAGTTGGTAGAGCGTGAAACGGACGCTCGCTAAATCGTCGAGAAAGACGCCGCCACCTTCGACCATCAATTTTCGCAGGCAGTCTTCGATGACTTCCTCGCGTTGCGATGGGTAGTATTCTCGAACCGTCCCATCCTTGTCTTCGATTCTCGCCGGGTCGAGTTTCATCCGGTAACGCTTGCCGCGGCAATCAAATTCGCGCTCCAAGCGTGGCAAGTATGTGTCGGCGACGCGGCTCGCCTTGCCCAGATATTCTTTCGGCAGGAAGTCGTAAATCTCGACGGTGTTCGAGTATTTTTTATTCTCCGGTTCGAGGACTTGAAACAGACTCAGTTGAATCGGATGGTCTTGCTCGTATCTTTCAAATGCCTTTGGTTTTTCGCGCCGCCGGCTCGGGCGCGGCTCCGGTTTGTTTTTGCCCGCTTTCGCATTTTTAGCGGTTTGTTTAGCGTTCGGCATAATTTAACTTTGCCTCTCAGTATAAATGTGTTTGAATTTTTCGGTCGTATTGTGCCGACTCGAATCATTAAAGATTATCTGCGACTTCGCTCGAAATGCAAAATCTCTTAGAGCGAATCCTTGATTTATATGCTGCTCGTTTTGTCATAACCCAGCGTGTAAAAACTCTATCCGTAGTTGTAGATGCGCCGACGGTTCACTCTCGCCTGATTTTTCTCGTGAGCCAAGTAAAGAGAAGCGAAATTATGGAGAGATGTCTTCTTTACTGTATTGCGAGTGATTACGGCAGATGCTCGATGAGGAAGGCGTGCCGAGTAATCCTGCAATTGACGACCAATAGATTGTAGACGAACTGGGAAAATTGTGGACATCGAAGACTAGACCGCAGATTTTTGAACTTTCCAAAAAGATGATTTATCAGCCTGCGTCTGATAATGATATTAATCCATCTTGGTTGGCGTGCTTCAACCGGGTATCGGATTATCCCTCCACCTTCTGATTTTTTCCATTCAAAATATATAAAAAATTAGTGTCTTAACTGTCTTTTTCTCAAAGCCGTTTTCACCTGGCTTGTTTCGTTTTATAACCCAGAATTTTCCTCGCCCTGAACCGATAGATTCTGCCTGGTGGTTATTTATATAAAAAATGGAAGCAGATTTCACGCAGCGTTGGCGCGAGCGCAGAGCCGTATTTCTGCAAAAGCAAATTTTCTTCAACTCTGGTCTTCGGAAGGTTCATTTAAAGATTTCAGCAGGCTTTGGCGTGGTGTAAATGTTATTTTTAAATATTATCGGACGCACTAAAAGTTTTACGTTTCCTATTGTTTAACAAGTATATTATTTTAATATTTCGATTTCACTTTTCGCCGCGACCAGCGGAGGCATGTCTTTGTCCGCCTCTTTCCAAAGCTCGAAAAACTTTTCGTATTCGATTTTGTTTTTCGTCGCTCTCGCTTTACCAAGTTGTGCCAACGGATAAATTGCCGAGAGAGGCGCTTCGCCGCGATGTTTCAAAATCTTCTCAAACTCAGCAATTGCTTGTTTCATTTTATTCAGTTTCAAAAAGCTGAGACCGCGAATGTATTGCGGGTAAAATTCGCTCGCTCTTTCATATCTTTCGGTAATTTCCAGTTCTTCAATCGCTTCTTTCGCCCTACCTTTTTGCAGTTCAAGCGCGGCGCGGGTCGTCGGCAGCCAGAGTTCATTTATCAAAGTGTCTTTCGGACGCTCTTTTCTGAGTTCGTCAACTAATGATTTCGCTTCCGCTGACTGTCCGGCGACGGCGAGCGCGAATGCGGCAAGGGAAAGCACTAAACTACTGCGCTCTAATTTCAGAGCATTATTTGTCTGCGTTTTCAAAACCGCTTTTAATTGATTGTCGTCGCCTGACGGCAAACCCGTTCCCGAACTCCAGAAAACGATTCTGAGGGCTTGTTCGGCGGCGTATTGCGCGGCAACTTCTTTCGCGTCGCTGCGGCTCGCCAAATCAATCGCTCGGCGGGCTGCATCCTGCGCTTTGCGCCATCGCCCCTGAAAAGCCGCAACTCCGGTTTGCAGATTAAGTGCGAGATACTCGTCTGCGCGTCCGCTGAACCAAGCGAGATGTTCAGCCATTGCCGCTTGGTCGTTTTCGATGAAGGCAACGATAAAAGGTAGGATGTGAAAATAATCGCCGTCGAACTTTTTTTCAAACGCTTTCTGGCAGGTTTCTTTGACTTCTGTGTAACGGTCGAGCGAGAGCAAGGACTCCGCCAGATTCATATAAACGACGGCGTTATTAGTATCGAGCCGCAAACCTTCGCGGGCGACGGAAACCGCTTTTTCGGATTGTCCAATGCGCTCAAGACAATCCGAAAGATTAACAAGCGCGACGACGTGGGTCGGATACGTCTTTCGCCATACATCCAATGTGCCAATCATTTTGTCAATTTCACCAGTAACGAAACTGTAATAGAAAAAGGTGATGCGAAGTTTTTCATTTTCGCTGGCTGTGTCCAGAAACTCATACGCTTTGGCGATCGTTTCCGTCGCCAGTTTCCATTGATTGGTATTGGCGTAAATGACTGCCAGCCCCGAATATACGGAAGAGAATTTAGGGTCGAGTTCGAGAGCTTTTTTATAAAACGGAATTGATTCGAGCGTTTTTCCTTTGCTTTGAAGCTCGTGACCGAGCGAAAAAAGTTTTAAGGCTTCGAGTGATGAGGTTGTGGCGTATTCAATCGGAATGTCGAATTTTTCGATTGAACTCAAACTCTCACCAAGTTTTTCGCGCAGTCCGGTCGCCGCTTGTCCGAGTGCCGCCAAAACTTCTTCTCTCGAATTTGCCTGTTCGAACTGTCGTCCCAAACTTTCGCCTGTCTGCACATTGACAGCTTCAAGCGTCAAAACGTAAAGCGTTCCGAAACTTGAAATCGTCCCAGTGATGTATGCTTTCAAGCCTTGCCGCAGACAAATTTCGTAGCCCAATTCTTTAGTAATACGCTCGTCCGGCGAGCGTCCCATCCAGCGTAGAGTTTGGCGCACTTTTGTTTCGGCGAAAACATCGAGAAACGGTGATTGGGCGAGCGAGAAAGCAAGAGCCGTCTTTAAGGTCTGGTCGAAAATCGCTTCACCGGTCGAATTTTCAAACTCGGTGAGGAGCAACGCGTCTTTAGTGCTACCCGAAGTAGTAGTAACGTTTGATTTATTTGGTGCAACTGTGCTTTCTAATTTATTTTGATGTTCTAATTCTTGTCTTGCATCTTTCAAATCAATCAATAAATCCTTAGCTGTTTGATAACGCTCTTCACGGTCTTTCCTGAGCAGTTTATTGACAAGACGCTCTATTTCCTGCGGAACTTCCGGCATCAAATTGCGAACCGGCTGGGGTTTTTTATTGAGAATTGAACTGATGACATCAAGAGAATTGTCACCTTCAAACGGTAGTTTGCCAGCTATCATTTCGTAAAGAACAACTCCGAAACTGAACAAATCCGAACGCGCGTCAATGTCTTTGCCCCGCGCCTGTTCGGGCGACATATAATTTGCCGTGCCGATTATCATTCCCGGACTTGTTCCGGCTTTAATCGCCGTTGCCGCTTCCTCGTCAATTGAATCAGCTTTTTTCTCCGTTAATTTAGCGATTCCGAAATCAAGTATTTTAACTAGGCTGTCAGGACGAATCATTAAGTTCTCCGGCTTGATGTCGCGGTGAACGATTCCCGCTTTATGCGCGGCTTGCAAAGCACCGGCAATTTGAATCGCTACGTCAAGCACTGATTTGAGCGACATCGGATCGCTCTTCAATCGTTTGTGCAGCGTTTCGCCTTCAATGTATTCGGTAGCAATAAAATGAACTTCATCAGTTTCACCGATTTCGTAAATTGTGATGATATTCGGGTGGTTGAGAGCCGAAGCCGATTTTGCCTCCTGCACGAAACGGCGCATCCGTTCCGCATCACTTGCAACATTGCTCGGGAGTATCTTCAAGGCAACTTGCCGGTCGAGCTTACCGTCGGTAGCGAGAAATACTTCGCCCATTCCTCCCGCCCCGATTTTCGAGCGGATTTCATAGCCTCCTAGTTGTGTCCCTGATGCAATACCCATAATCTTTCAGTCTGGAAAACAACCCAGTTTTCAGGTTGAAGTAACTGTATTAGATAAAACGGTTTATTCTAACTATCTTATGAAAAGGGTGCAATTGTGTTAGACAGGATTAGTCTAAGGGGTCGTTTTTACTATAATTCTTACTGTCAAATCAGAGTATTTTAATTAGCTGAAAATGCCACGTTTTCTGTTGATGATTTTGCCGGCAACATCTAATTTATGAATAAGCCTTTTTCCTTGCGATCTTACTTTTTATTAATTTGCCATTTACCTTTTCGGGCATTTTAAGACGGCTGTATTTAAATCGTCTTATTCAGGCAGTTCGGCAAGCATAATGGCACTGGCGTCCTGGTCTGACTGCGTGTAGAGAATTGTTTCGGCATCTGAGGAAACGCTCAAACCCGGAAAAGTCCAAATCGGCGGTTTCTCTGTCCGCGCGACTGTTTTTAATTGATGGTTGGCAAAATCGTAAAATTTAATTTGATAATAAGAATTCGTAATTGGAGCGAGAAAATAAATGCCCGTCTGCGTAACCGTCCAATAACGCCAATATCCGGCTTCCGGCAAATCCTCGACCTCTTGTTCTTCGCCGCCGTCAATCGATGCTCGCCAAAGTCCGGCTATACCCCGCGCTTTAGTATAAAAAATCGTTTTGCCGTCCGGCGCGGCAAACGATTCAAACGCGCCTTGTTTGGTAATTTGAACGGCGTCGCAGCCGCTCGACGGAATTTTCCATAGATTAAAATCGCCGCCGCGATTCGATGCGAAATAAATCCATTGTCCGTCGGCGCTCCACGCGGGCAGAATTTCCTGAGTCGAATCAAAGGTTAGGCGACGCGGCGCGCCGCCGTTGGCGGACACGACGAAAATGTCGCCGTTGCCGTTAATTTGCGCGTCGTAAGCGATGAATCGTCCGTCGGGCGAAAAGCGCGGGCTGCCCGCCGAATTCGGCGCATCGGTCGGCGACTGCTCGCGTTTTTCGTTCGAATCGAGCAAATCGGTTAATTGTCGTTGGTTTTTGCCGCTCGCATCCGCGATCCAGATTTCAAAATTTCCCGTCCGATTCGAGACAAAAGCGATTTGCGCGTCGTCGGGCGAGAAATTGGGGCTGTTGTCGTCGCCGCTCGATTCGATCAGCCGACGCGCTGCGGACGTGTCTTTCTCGATTTGCAAAATGTTTGTCTTAAACGAGCCTTCGACAAAAGCGAGCGTCTTTCCGTCGGCGGAAACGGTTGGATTCGTGATGTTTTTCCCGTTCGTCGCAATTAACTCGGACGCGCCGCCGTCAGTCGAAATCTGGTGCAGGTTCGACGCCAGTGCCGTAGTTTTCGAGGCGTAAATAATTTTTGTGCCGTCGGCGTTCCAAGTTAAGCCGACGATTCCGGTTTTATCAAAAGTCAGTTGTCGTTCCGGCGCATTGTCGTTGTTGCTAACAGAAACAACAAATATTTCTTCGGACGCGCCGCCGAAATTGCGCAGGAAAGCCAGCAGTTTGCCGTCGGGCGAGAAACGCGCGGCAATGTCCGAAGCGGAATCGGGCGGCGATGTTTTGCGTCGTTTCGCGCCTGTCTGCACGTCAATCAGAAAAATGCCTTCGCGTTCGTCTTCCGGGTTCGCTTCGGTCGCGGCGAGCGTCCGACCATCCGGCGAAAACGACAAGCGCGAATAAGTTCGATGCAAATCGCAGATTTTCCGCTCCGCTCCGCCGAGCGTCGGCACGAGAAACACTTCGCTCTTGTTGGAAAACGTGCGGACAAAAGCGATGTGCGAGCCATCGGGCGAGAAAACCGGATGAACTTCGTCTTCTTTTGTATCAGTTAACTGCACGGGTTCGCCCGCGCCGATTTGCTTGACGTAAACGTCGTAATTGTCGCCCGCGCCGCCGTTCCAGACGTATGTTAATAATTTTCCGTCCGGCGAAAAAGCCGGAAAATTCTCGCGTCCCGGCAAACCGGAAAACGGCGCGAGGCGCGAAGTTAAAACAACTTTCGGTTCGGCTGGGCGGAAAAAGTTTTGATAAACGGCAAAACCGATTGCCGCCGCCACGATTAAGCCGAACGCGAGTGCTAGCCAGAGCGATTTCTGATTTCGAATTTCGGCTTTTGGAGCGGGAAGCGTGATTGTTTCCTCGACGACGAGACGGTGGACGGTTTTTTCCTGAACGACGAGCGCGGCGGGCGCTTTTTCGATGCGGACAACGACGGGCTGAAAACGGTAGCCGCGTTTCGGAACTGTTTCAATCAATTTTTCGCCGCCGGCATCCGCCGCGCCGAGTTTTTTTCTGAGCCACGAAACATTTCGCGCCAGCGTCGTTTCTTCGACGTAAACATCCGTCCAAACCGCGTTGAGCAAATCTTCTTTTTCGACAACCTGACCGGCACGTTCGACAAGGAAAAATAACACCTCAATTTCCTTCGGCGTCAGCGCAACGAGTTCTTCGCCGCGCCACAGGCGACGTTTTTGCGGGTCGAGGCGGAAACCGCCGAACTCGTAAAACTCGTTTGTTTTCATATGTTTCACCGTATCCAAAATTTTATCCAAAAAATTTTCCGAGTTTTTATCAAGACTTTTGAGCCAGTGTTTTGTAAGTTTGTCGTCATCGCCGGAAAACCAGTTGAAAACAAATTTAATTTTAGTCGAGAACCGATGGAAATCAAACGCCGAACCGAATTTTTTATCGAAATTAGCCGCGAATTTATTGTTCGCCAGACGGACGCGGACGAGCTGATTGTTTGCTCGCAGCGCGGCGCGGCGATGCTCGCCGCCGAACACGCCGCCGCCGTTCTCGCCGTTAGCCGCCGAGCCGTTTATCAATGGATCGAGCGGCAGACGACACATTTCGTCGAAACCGAAGCGGGCATCGTGATGCTTTGTCTGCCAATGCTCGAAACGGTCATACGTGCAGAACCGAAAATCGAAAATTTTGAACGAGCCGCGAACTAAACCTTTAACAATTGTTACGAGAATACCTAACGGCTTTGTTAAAACCAATTCTCGAACAAACTAACAAAAACAAATCAAACAGGAAATTATATGAACAAAATAAAAAATTATCGCCTTTGGAAAATCCTTCCGCTCGCGCTTTTAATTTTGACACTGACCGGCGCGGCGTTTGCCCAAACTACGGCTTTTCCTTATCAAGGTTATTTGACCGATTCCGGCTTACCGCCGAGCGGCACTTATCAATTGCAGTTTAAGTTATTTGACGCGCCGAGCGGCGGCAATCAAATCGGCGCGACCGTCACTGACGTAACAACAACCGTGACGAAAAATGCGTTTGTCGTCTTACTGGATTTCGGTGCTGCTCCATTTGAAACCACCGAGAATCGTTATCTTGAGATAAGCGTCCGGCGTAATGCCAATGATACTTACACCGTAACGACGCCGCGCCAGCAAATTTATTCCACGCCGTTTGCGATTCGTTCGCTTTCGGCGGCAAAAGCGGACACGGCAACCATAGCAACAACGGCGACGAACGCGACGAATGCGGAAAACGCGACGAACGCGACTTATGCGGCGATGGCGACGAATGCGACGAACGCCACAACCGCGACGAGCGCGACGACGGCAAACACGGCGACGACCGCCGGAAATGTAACGGGCGTTGTGGCAAT
>MWZA01000065.1:17136-28984 GCA_002050455.1 Acidobacteria bacterium 5-1
CGAATGGCGGCACGGGCAGCGCGACGAAGAACTTTGTTGATTTGACGACGGCGCAGATGGTGGCGGGCGATAAAACGTTTAGCGGCGCGACGACCTTTTTCAGCGGCAATGTTCGCACGAACGGCTTACTGCGCGTCGGCAACGAAACCGGAGTTTTCAATTTGCCGCGCATTCACTTTGACCCAGCTCAATATGTCGGTTTGGTTATTCGCCGCATCAACGGTGTCGGCAGAGATGCCGGAGGAATGATAGCGCAGACCGACTTTTTGAGACTGGAGCGGGACGGCACGAACGGCGGCTGGCAAATAACGAATAGAGCGTTGAACGTCGGCTATGAAACGGTGCAATCGGTTAACTGCCTGGCAACGAACAGCGCGGGCGCGGTTGTTCCCGCTCGAATCCAGTTAAGCGGCAACGCGGCGGGAACGACTCAGCTTTACACCGACTCGCAAAATATCGAATACATGCAATGCTCGTTCGGCAGTCCTTTTGGTCAAGGACATCTGACGCAAATCGTGCTTCAGCGCGCTCCGGGCACTGCCAGTTGGGTCGGCACGGTAACTTCGACGTTTAATCAATAAGGCGGACGGCGTGCGCGGCGAGTTAGTCGCGCGGCGGAATCACCTGAGTTGCGACGACGTGGCTTTTTCGCTGAGCCGTCGCCGGTTGCGGTTATTTTCTATTCGTCTTGCGTTGCGCCGGAACAAAGGCAGCGGATGCTGACGGCTGAAAACGCCGCGGTGATTTTCAAAGTCAGATGACGAGCGGTTTACCGTCTCGTCGAACAAGGCGCGGCGCACTTTGTCGAGAACGCAACCAGCGAAGTGCTGTTGTATTCGGCATCGCTCGCCGCATTAAGAGAAAAATAAAATCAAGTAAAAGTAAGGAGCAAATATATGAAACGATTATCTTTTTTAATTCACCGAATCGCATTGGCAATTTTTATCGCCGCCACTTTATGTACAGTTTCCGCTTCGGCGCAGACATATACGCCGATTCTCGAATGCATCGAGCCTGCCCCGGAAGGTCGCCATTTTATTTATTACGGGTATTACGGGAATAACAATGCCAATTACAGGCAGATTATATTGCCCGGCACGTCAAGAAACTATTTTAGTCCCCTCCCAGTCGACAGAGGTCAGCCATCGGAATTTTATCGGGGCGAGAATCGCGGGGCTTTTAAAGTTTCGCATAATTTCAACTACAATCCCACGCTGACGTATAACCTCGACGGAAATTCCGTCACCGCCACCGTCAATTCGCCGCGCTGTCACACCGGCACGATTACTTATCAAGGGCGTTTGCCTGCGGGCGGCGGTCCCGCTACGCGAAATTATGATTTGCAGTTTCAGCTTTTCGACGCCGCGACGGGCGGCAGCGCTGAGAGTTCGCTCGTTTCAATTCCAAATGTCGCGGTGACGAACGGCGTTTTTACCGTGCCGCTCGATTTCGGCTTGTCCGCCATCACTACGCCCGCCCAGCGATTTGTCGAAACCGGCTTCAGACGGGCGGGAAGCAGCGACGCATTCACAACCGTTGAGCAGCGACAATCTTTGTCTGCCGCGCCGTATGCCGCTTTTGCAGGCAACGCGTTCAACGCCAGCTTTGCGAAAGAAGCCTACTTCGCCTACGACGCCAACCGGCTCGGAGGTTTTTACGCTCACGATTTCCTCCGCAACACGACCGAGCCGCAGCCGAACACAAACATCAACATTGGCGGCAACGGCACAATCGGCGGCATTTTGACCGCCAACACCTTCAGCGCCAGCAGCGCTGGCAGAGACGTTATCACGGCACAAAGCTCGTCGAACATTGGCACGTGGCTCAATCTGAATAACACTTCAACCGGCGGCGGCAGTTGGAGTTTGATTTCGGCGGGCAGCGGCAACGGCGAAGGCGCGGGCAATCTACTGTTTTACAAAGGCGGCACGCGGATGATTCTTTCGCCGTCAGGTTTGCAGGTATTAGGCTCTTTGACGGCATACACGAAAAACTTTCAGATTGACCATCCGCTCGACCCGGCGAACAAAGTCTTAAACTATACGTCAGTCGAATCGCCCGATATGAAGAACATCTACGACGGCAACGCGACGACTGACAACAAAGGCGAAGCAATTGTTACAATGCCAAACTATTTTGAAGCGTTGAACAAAGATTTCCGTTATCAATTAACGGTTATCGGACAATTTGCCCAAGCCATCGTCGCCGAAGAAATTACGGGAAACACATTCAAAATCCGAACCGACAAACCGAACGTCAAAGTCTCCTGGCAAGTAACCGGAATCAGACACGACAAATTCGCCGAAGACAAACGCGCGCCGGTCGAACAGAATAAATCGGCAACCGAGAAAGGAAAATGCTTATACGCGCCGGCTTGCAGCAGTAAGGAGCGATGAAACGCGAGCAATATAATCGGGCGGGCAAACTCTTTTTACTGGCGTTTCGATATGCCCGACGACGGCACAGGTGGCGAGCAATCCGCATTACTTCCTGGTCGGTAAATAGCATCTCGCTATAGTTACTCAACCGCCGAAAACAGGTCTCGGAATAGGCATCGTAGATTTGACTGACAGACAAACAGGTTAATTTGAATCAGTTGATTTTCCATAAGCCGGAAAATTCTACCAATTCAATGGTTTATCTATCTTTCATCTGCTGATTCGCATAAAAGATTAAGGCTCTAGAGTAGCAAACTTAACTTAGAGCGGGTTCTTTTCAAGTAATTTTATCAACAACTGAAATAAGTTTTTCTTCCGATTGTTGAATCTATATTCGCACTCTTTTAAGTGTAAATAAAAAGTGTGCGAAGGTAAGCCGTTGAACTTTTGCAGGCGACGTTTAGCACTTGACCAAAAGCTCTCAATGCCGTTGACGTGATTCGTCCCGTCGGCAAACTGATTTTGACTCTGAAATGCTTCGAGTAACCGACATCAACCAATCCGTCATAGCCGCGCCAGCCGTCCGAATGAATGACCGTCTCGACCGCGCCGCGCCCGCGAATAATGGCTTGCAGCGTTTTCTTGCGGCAGTCCGGGACAATTTCAGTGTAAACCGACGCCGTTACGCTTGAAGATGCCGAAGACAATCGTTTTGCCGGATGCGCCCCGACCGCGCCGACCGCGAACCCGTCGCGCGCCAAAGTAGCTTTCGTCTACTTCAACGACTCCGCCAAACGGCGAAGCGCGTTCACATTCTTCGGCAAGACGAACACGAATTTTCAAATAAATTTGGTTGACCGACTTTCTGGTCAAACCAACCAGTTCCGCCGTTTTCGCGGCAGTCAAATCGAGCGCAAAACAGCGAATGATTTGCCGTGTTTTTCGTTCACTAATTTTGGAACAATGGTAATAACGGTTTAGTTGTTCCATTTCAGTAGCTTATCACTTCTATTCAAGTGCTTTGCTACTCTAGAGCCTATCCAAATAATGAAAATGTATCGTTTTACGCTGACCGATTCGGACACGGCATACCTCAGTTTTGACGGTCAGGTAAAGGGGAAGAATTGCCAAGTAGCAATCCTCGTGGTAGGAGGCGTGCCGTCAGTTGTTATTAGGCATAACGGGGCGGTAGTTTTTAACGATATTGTGAAAAGCGTTGATGACTTGAAAATATTTCTTGAAGAGCGTCTTTATAAATATCTGGAAGCGTAATTTTTGTTGCAGGCATAAACAGATTTCTTTACCGAATCATCTGCCTTTTAAAGTCTTAAAAATCGCACTATAAACCGCTGTTATCCCCCCGCCTCCGCCGAGCAAACCAATCCCTTCCTTAAATTTCCCCTGATAAATACAGAGAAGAGCAATTGAAAATATACCTAACGAGCCGATAACCAAGAGCCACATTCTTAAAGTTACTACTCGCGACCAGGTTTCAACCTGCTTTTTCTCAAGTCGGTGTCGATGTGCCTGTTCTTTCTGCATCATTGTAAAGAGGCGTCTCTCAGCGCCCGGCATAAAACTTTGATATTTTTCTACTTATTCCGGCTCAACCAATACGTCTTTGAAGCCCGAAAACGTCTTTAACTGAAAAGTTGTGTCTTTATTTATTTCGGCTGTATTTTTCATCAGGCACCTCGCGCCAATCAATCTTTTTTAGTTATCGTAATTCTTTTTTGATCGGGTTATTTTTGAACCATTACCCCGGCTCTTCGGCGGCATAGAGGACTTCATAATTCTTCTAAAAAATTTAATTTTGGAAGGGTCAATTAGTGACTCTTATTAATAGCGTAAAGATTTTTTAAGAAGCGGTGCGGAAACAAAAATTGCAGGTTGGAAAAGATGCTTGATGAATTCGGCAACAGTATCAGAGTAGGTTTTTGGATAGGTAAGACAAATTATGGATAAGACAAATTATTGATTATTCCAATACTTCGCCAAAAGTCTTTTTGAGCGAGGCGATTTTAGCTTATGATGAAGAAATGAAACCAAATTTCCTGCCTCTTTTTATCATCACCGTATTTTTCACTGTTGGTAAATCCTTTGCACAGGGCAATGCGGCTGATGCTGCCAAAGACGTGAAATTTCAGATTTCATTCGCCGGCGAAAAAACAGTTTACCGGATTGGCGAGCCAGTCAAGCTGATTTTATCTTATACCTCAACCGAGGCGGGCTATGCGGTGGAGAGATATTATTCACCGCGCTTTGATGACGTGATCATATCGCCGACCGACGGCGTTTACGATTGGTTATACAGACTAAATCGTTTGTATAGCTATGACGATGTAATTATGCGGGAGAAACTATCTCAAATTCCTGCCAACATCGACATAATCATCAACGATCTCGTGCGTTTCGATAAACCCGGTAAATATAAGATAAAAGTTCTTTCAAGAAGGGTTTTCGGTTCCAAAGAAGAACCTTCTTGGCGGTCACAACCGATTTCTCTTTTATCAAATGAAATAGAACTTGAAGTAAAAGAGATGAGCGAAGCCGAAGAGAAGGCTGAAGTTAAACGAATCACGGCTTTAATGGATTCGGCGACAAACTTGAACCAGCATCAGGTTTATAAGCGCGATTTGGATTATCTGACCGGCGATGTCTCGACCGTTGAAAAAGTCAATCGCTTTCTTCATCCGCCGGTGTTCGGCGGCGTTACATGGCTCGATTCAGGCAAAGGCTTGGACATCGCCCAGAATAAGAAATTGGCGATTAAACTTCTTGAGGCGGCTCTGCGCGACCTGAATCGCGAGCCGAGCCGCGATTTAATAAGCAAACTTGTCACGCTTCGCATTCTGCTCGAAGATGAGCGGCAGCCAAGTCGAGCAGCAAACTCCGAGCAATTATGGCAGGAACGCGAGGCGCGCTCGTCGGAGATGAGCCGAGCATATTACGCCGAACTGCTCGACAGCTTGCCAAAACGCGTCGGGAAAAGCCAAATCGCAACAGCTTACACGATATTTACTTCTCTGCCGAAAGACGATACATCAAGCGCTGCCTACAACACGACGAGAACATTTCTTCTGGAGAATTTCGACGAGATGACCCCATACGGACAAGTGGACCTGCTCGACCGCTACTGGGAAAAGATAAAAAATCCATCTTTAGTTCCTTCACTGGAGAAAATGCTTTCGGGTAAAGAACCCGTGTCTGCCTGGAGCGTGAGAGACAACGCTTTCAAGCGCTTGATAGAAATTGACCAGAAGCGCGCCCGCCCGTTTGTGATCAATGAAATCCGCGATCCGAATTCATTTATTAATCCCGACATTCTGGTGAAACTCGAAGATAAATTTCTGCCCGAGACGGACGACGCACTGCTCGAACAAATTAAAAATCTGGCGTCAACCGACGACAACCGTATGCGGCTGAACCTGCAATTTAAGCTGACGCTGGCGGCGCGCTACGCCACCGCTAAAATCTATGGGGAAATGCTGGAAATTTATAAAAAATACGGCGCAGGTTGGTCAATCGAACGGAGCGGTCCACTGCTTTCGTATTTAGCCCGGCATAACGACGAGGAAACGCTGCCTTTAATCGAGGAGCAGCTAAACAAATCCGGCGACCGAACCGGCTCTAATTTCTTTTACACGGTAACAAAAACTGGTTTCACCAATGGAATGGAAAAGCTGCTGCAAAAGCGTCTTGCAGATGACGATGAGCAGATTGCCGGCACAGCCGCTTACTATTTATCGAAAAACGGCGGCAGGGAAAATAAGTCGCTGATTGAAAAACGCTACAATCGCTGGCTTTCCAAATGGAGCGGACGCAGGGCGGAACTGGAAAATCCCAATGCGAGCGCCGAAGTAAAAGGCGAGGCAATGTTTCAGATAAATTTACTGGAAGCATTAACCGGAGCCGATAACTGGAAACTAACGGGCGAGGAAATTTCACGGCTTAAACTGACCTGTCTGACTGATGATTGCCGGCGCAGCTTTAAAGCGGCGCCATAATCGTTACCAATTTTCCACAGATCTTTCGTTAGCTCTTTCGTTAAAATACATAGTTCTGAACTTGATGAGGGGTTTTGTAAGTTGTTGATGGTAAGAAGCCAAAAGACTTTAAGCGGTGCCTAACCTTTTATCCCTTTATTTAACCAAATAAGATTTATCCTTTGCTTACATTATCGGACGCGACGAGAACATAGGTAAAATCTTAAGGGAAATAATAGAAATATAATACGGCTCCGATTCAGCAATTGCTTATTCACGCAATAACCGTAACAGCATCATTAGCTTGGTTTTTCTGTTTGAGCAAGCCGTCAGAAAATTTTCTTGATTTGCTCACCGTCAATCGAAATCTCGGATATATCCTTGCAGGAGAATTGGTTTCAGCAGCCACGCAGAATGATTTCCGCGTGGCTGCTCCAGCGAGAACCAATTTCAACAATCCGCGTTATAACAGTCTGAACTGCGGCTATCTTTGAAGCGCGAGTGGTGCCGAGACCTATTTTCATACAAAAATTATCTACCGTTTATATTAAAACTGTCGAATAACCTCTTTATTTATGAGTCGTTTCTCTCTGCCCGTTTTGCAACTTGAACTCAAACACGTCAGGTCGATGATAATGACCGGAAACGTCGAGCGTCATAAGTTCTTTGTCAATCAGTGATAAATCAATTTCGGCACTGACGATTGCTTCTTGATTGAAAACAGGTTCGACAACTAAGCTGCCGTCCGGCGCAATTATGCAGCTTCCGCCCCTTAAGACAAGCGAATTTGGATTATTCGCTTCCGCGCATCTCTCAAGCTCGACAGGCAAATCTTCAGCTCGCATAATGAGACCAGCGGCAAGCACGAAGCTGCGAGCCTCGAAAGCATAATGACGCGAAGCTATCAGGTGCATCTCATGAACTGTCGGATAAACGGAGATGTGAATCTGTTCGCCCGAAACGTGCATAGCCTGACGCGTGAGCGGCATCCAGTGTTCCCAGCAAACAAGACTGCCCACTCGCCCCATCTCAGTATCAACCGCCTTTAATCCAGCACTGTCGCCCTGCCCCCAGACAAGGCGTTCTGTAAAGGTCGGAACGAGTTTACGATGATGGTTTAAGAGTTCTCCATTCGAGCCGAAAGTCAGCAGGCTGTTGTAAAGCGTTCCATTGCCAGCGCCTTTTATCACGCGTTCGTTGATGCCGATAACGAGGACGATGTTATTGTCACGTGCAGCCTGACTTAAAATTACAGTTTCTTTGCTTGGAACGACAACGCTGTTTTGCCGCAATCTGGCAAACACTTCCTTGGTCGGCTGGTGATTCCACAGTGCCGCGTCCGGGCAATAATCGAGCCACGCCGGATAACCCGGCAGCCATGTTTCGCCAAAGGTAACAAGCTGAACTCCGCTGCGAGCCGCTTCTTCAACGAGGCTGACGGCTTTAGCAAGACTCGCTTCCAAATTCATAAAAACCGGGCTTGCCTGAACAATTCCGACTGTAACTTTTTGTGACAAATCGCCTCCATATGAAAATTAACTCTTTAACCTAAACTGCTCTTCAATAAGTTTACCTTCCTGCCGCGCTTGCGCCCAGTTCCATGGCAGCATCTTTATTTCTCCGCTTCTCTCAGTCGTAGCTAGAAAATTCAAGGCATCTAGAATTATGCGGCGCTGCAATTCTTTATGAAACGGTACGCCGAAGTGATGTCCCATCATAAACGGCACGAAAACTGCGCGCGGAGGTTTGATGTGTTCGGTTACGTCGAGCGCGACGGTAATTGAAACTGTCGGGATCCCTCTTTTTTCGATTGCGCGCTGCACGAGCGCGATGCTCTGGTGGCAAATCGGTCAGGCGGGCGCGAGCAGCGCAACGTCTGAGCCTTCAGCCTCAACTGCCTCGGCAAGGTCCTCTGCCAGAGTTCGCTCAAGCATTTCCGCATCCATATTGTATCCGATAAACGAGAAAAAGTTCGGCGCAAGTTCTCCGATTAGCCCTACTGCTTGCAATTCCTGCAGCCGCTCAATCGGAAAGATAACGTTTATATCTCGTTCCGCCCCGGAAGTTGGATATTTAAGCTGGTGAATTTCTAAATCAGAGGGCTTTGAATCTGACGGAACGCAGCGGAAAGTATAATCGCCGATTGGATGCACTGTATCGAACGGCAAACTCCCTTTCGGTTGAACTCCGGCGGTGCTGACAAAAGTCAAGCGCGATTCGCTCAAAGGCTTTTTCGATTTCGCCAATGCTACAAAATCGCTTTTCGTAATCATCGAACCCGGATAGCGTTCGTTGACCGTCGCCCACAAACCCGTACGCAATTGCTGCTTATCGTTTTCCACATTTTTAGACTCTGCCGTCATGAATCCATTCTCCCGAACGCTCGACGAAATAAAAATGCAGATGAAAGAAAAGATGCGCCAATGTCGCCGCGTCCTTTTCGGCTAAAGTTTCGAGGATAAATTCGCGGTCTGTTTTCGGCACGTCGAGCAGCAACTTCAACGCTTCAATCCACGCCTTATCAATTTCTTTCGCGCCTGCCGCTTCGTTTCCGTCGCCGAAATGCAGGCGCACGTAACGAATCAAACTCTCGTTGTCGCCTTCGGCAACCGCTTCTTTTAGATACTGAAGAGACATAACAATTCCGCAACAGAGCTCTTAAGCTATTTTTGAACGTTTTGTCAGCCGCGCTTTTTCCCGTTGCCTGCGAGCGCACGCACGCCTAAGAACAACAAAGCCGCCCCGCCGACGGTTAATCCGATCTTCGCCGCGACCGGAAGCGGAGTTGCTCTAAGCGCAATCGGCGCCAGCAACGGACGTATCTGATAACCGAGAAACGGACCGCTCGCCATTCCAGGTCCCGATAATTCCAGCTCGATGGCGCTTTGCGGAAATCCGCGCCGAAGCCCGTGCCAGCCGTCGGCGATTGTCGAAAGCAGGTGCGGCATACGGTCGGTTCCGCCTTTTACTATGCCACGCCCGCCCTGAGCGAATAATTCTTCAATCGCTTCGTGCAGCGTCGGCGCGTGCGTCCACATATTATAGAAAGAAACGCGCCCGTCAGCGTCAAGCAGATAAGTCGGGTCTGCCCGCCCGCCGTAAACCTGGTGGACTGTTCCGATTAAATCATCAACCAGCACCGGATACGGAATGTCTTCATCTTCCTTAAACCTGCACCCGTCATCCATCTTAAGTTCGAAACTGCGATATGGCTCAACGGTAGGTCCCGGATGCGCCTGACGGATTAAGACATCAACGAAATGAACTTGCTGATTCCAGTTATTGTAGAGTTTTTTGAGCGGCTCGACCGAGCCGGCAGTTATCGGTCAACTGTATGAACCGAAATGGAGAATCGTTGGCTTGCCGCGCAATTCGCTTAAGCGAAGCGTCCCGCCGCCAACCTGCGGCAATTCAAAATCGGGAGCCGTTTCGCCCGGTTTTATGCCGCGCGCTTCAATGGTTCGCCGCCCGTCTTCTATAAGAACTTTAGTTTTGAAATGCTCGTAATTGTATTCCTCGAAACTTTTACGGTTGTCTTCGTCTAAAGACTGAAAACGCCTTGTAATTTCACTACCCTGCATCATAAACCTCCTTGATTGTTTTTATACTATCATTGTGTATAGCAATAGGATAATCATTTTGGGCATTTACTTCCTTTCGCTATGATGAAAGCCGCTTAAAACATGATAACGGTAGCGAATCCGGCGATGTTATACCCGGTTTTCTGTCTTCGGGAGTTACCCAGCAAAGAGCCTCGAACAGTCTCAAACCTTCCCGGTCTCGGAAACCTTACCTAAGCGGTGCGTTTATTCTAGAAATTTGTGTTACTTTTTTTAAATAGTAAGTTTATAATGAGTTCGTTTAACGAAACCACTGTTCGCATATGCTCAAACAGGAAATTGAAAAGGTAAAAGACGTTTTAAGCAGCGAAGAAGGCTGATTACTTTATCGTTTGTAAAAACTAATGGGCAGGATTATTTTCTGTCCCTTTTTACGGCAGGCAAATATTGACCGAACGGGAGATGTTATGAAATTAAATAATGACAAGGTAAAAAGTGACGGAAAAAATATTGCCACCTATCTTCCGAAGAAAGAAACCGCAACTTCATTTCCGGTTGAGCGCACGGCTCTGCTGGTCATCGATCCGGTCAACGATTTTCTCTCCGAAGGCGGCGCGGATTGGGAAATGACCAAAACAACGGTCGAGATGAATGACGTGATCGGCAACTTAAAACGCGCTATTGAAGTAGCGCGTGGACGGAATATTCCCGTTTTGTTTGGTCCGATGGCTTTTACCGAAGAAGATTACCGAAACGAACAATTGCATCGGAGGAGCGGAGTCAACCGCTATATGTTCGAGAAAAAGATGTTTCTGGCGGGCAGTTGGGGCGCGGATTTTCATCCCGACTTGCAGCCGCACCAAGGCGATATAGTGCTTCTGCCGCATAAAAGCATTGACGTTTTTGAAACCGACCTTCCCGAACATTTGGAACGGATGGGAATCACTCATCTGGTCATCGCCGGAATGATGGCTAATTTATGCTGCGAATCTACAAGACGGCATGCCATGGAAAAGGGATTTGACGTGACGTTTCTCTCTGATGCAATCGGAGCTGATACGATTGTCGCCTATGAAGCATCAACCCGCATCAATTTCCCTTTGATTGCTAATGCCGTGATGACGGTTGACGAGTTTTTAGTTGCTCTCGAACCCTCCGTTACGAATGATATTCAAGTGCAGCCAGGTGATACCGTCCGCGGTTCTGACGACGGCGAAATCGGTACGGGCGAAAAAGTGGTTGAAGCTACAGAAGAGACTGAGGGTTATCTGCTTGTTCCGCGTGGGTTGATTTTCCAGACCGATACTTACATTCCGCTCGACGCAGTAGTTAAGCGCAGCGGCACTGATGTTTTCATCAATATACCCAAATTGTTTGTCGGAAAATTGCCGTGGAGCGAGCCTCCTTCGCGGATTGAAGCGCAGGCAAAGTTCGGTCTTCCGTCAGACGGCGTGGACAAAATGTACGGTTCGCGTTCTCCTTCGGTTTATGAAGAAACATCTTAAGGCAAGGACAAGCGAAATGGCGCACCTGTAAATCTTGCTCGACAATTTATTTTATGATAATAAGGTGTTGAGCTATACAGGTCGGAACCGGCTGCTGCTGCAATCGGTTCTGATTTTAAAAATCAACGATTGAAACTGCATCACGCGTTTCAATATCCAAGGCAAAGGCGATGCGCCGTCCGTCGCGTGAAAAAGCGAAACTGCCGACCTCGCCTTTGCCTAAATTCCTTATTGTTTTTCCCACGCCGCCGTCGGTTGGCAAAAGTAGAAGATTTGCATCTTCGCCTTCATAAAAAACCTGCGCTAAAAATGAGCCGCCGGGGTGCCAGCGCATCTGCCGCGCGGTAACGAATTTCGGAAAAGCGATTTTGCCTAAAAACGCGCCCATTACTGTAACAAGCAAACAGATGCGCCAGATC
>MWZA01000149.1 GCA_002050455.1 Acidobacteria bacterium 5-1
GCTGTCGGAAAAGCACCGAAGGGAACTTTGAAAAATACCAGACCCGATGAAATGGGCGCGGCGGTTATCAAAGAAGCCGTCGGGCAAGTGAAAAATTTAGACGTTTCGCAGATTGATGATGTGATTATGGGCTGCGCGTTTCCTGAAGCCGAGCAAGGAATGAACGTCGCTCGGACGGCGATGATTCGCGCCGGTCTTCCGGTTCAAATCAGCGCGATGACGGTCAATCGTTACTGCTCGTCGGGTTTGCAGACGATTGCAATCGCGGCGGACAGAATCAAAACCGGCGGCGCGGAAATTATCGTCGCGGGCGGTTTAGAAACGATGTCAATGATTCCGATGGGCGGAAACGTCGTGCGTCCGAATCCCGAACTCGTCGAAACTTATCCCGATTATTATTTGAATATGGGTTTGACCGCCGAAAATCTGGCGCAGAAATACGAAATCTCACGCGAAGAAGCCGACGAGTTTTCGCTGAAATCGCACAGACGAGCGGCGGAAGCAATCAAGTCGGGAAAGTTCAAAGATGAAATCGTTTCTTTGAATGTGCGCGTTGATGAAACCGATGAAAAGGGTCGTGTCTTGCGTAAAGAAATCGCTTTCGACACGGACGAAGGCGTGCGTTACGATGCAAATATGGAAGGTTTGGCGAAACTGAAACCGGCGTTTCACGCAAAAGGCACAGTTACGGCGGGCAATGCTTCGCAGATGTCGGACGGCGCGGCGGCGGTCGTGATTATGTCGGCGGAGAAAGCGGAAGAATTAGGATTAAAACCGCTTGCGCGTTTTGTCGCTTATGCAACGTCGGGTTGTTTGCCCGAAGAAATGGGAATCGGTCCCGTTTATGCGATTCCGAAAGTTTTGAAAATGGCTGGCTTGACGATGGACAACATTGACATTTTTGAACTCAATGAAGCGTTTGCCGCGCAATCTTTGGCGGTTATCAAAGCACTCGAAATGAATCCGGCGAAAATCAACGTCAACGGCGGCGCAATCGCACTCGGGCATCCTTTAGGCTGCACAGGCGCGAAGTTAACAGCTTCGATTCTGCGCGAGATGGAACGGCGCGGGTCGCGTTACGGAATGGTAACGATGTGCGTCGGCGGCGGAATGGGCGCGGCGGGAATTTTTGAGAGAATCAATTAGTTTTATTGCCCGGATAAACAAATTTTGCGGTAAATTACCAAACGGAGCAGTTATAGTGGAAACGGATATGAATTACATTCGGTGAGGAATGAGCAAGCCACTACTTCTCATTCACGGTTTGGGCGGAAATTGGCGTTCTTGGCAGACGATTGTTGACGCTTTAGCTGCCGAGCGTGAAGTCATTGCGGTTGATTTGCCCGGTTTCGGCGAAACATCGCCATTGAACGGAGAAGTTTTAATCCGAACGCTCGCCGATGCGGTTACTGAGTTTGTGAATAAAAACAATCTGACCGGCATTGATGCGGTCGGCAATTCGACAACAGCAATTTACAGCCTCTGGCTAACTAAGGATTTAACTATCTGAAAAAGGCGACTGAAATTTTAGAAAATCAATATGTAGGAGATAAAATCAATGGATGCACAAATGGGAAAAGAATTTATTAAAGGCGGCGCATTTTTGATTGAAAACCGCGAGGCAAGCGAGATTTTTACGCCCGAAGATTTTACCGAGGAGCATAAAATGATTGGCGAAACCATCCGCGAGTTTGTGGACAACGAAGTTCGCCCCGTTATTCCCGAAATGGAAAAGCACAACTGGCAGATTGCGCGTGATTTGGTGAAATCAGCCGGTGATTTAGGACTTCTCGGCGCAACGATTCCCGAAGAATACGGCGGCGCGGCACTTGACCAAACTGCCGGCGTGATTATTGCGGAAAATGTCGGGCGCGGCGGCGGTTTCGGCACGACTTTCGGGGCGCAGACTTCAATCGGGATTTTGCCGATTTTGTATTTCGGTTCGGAAGAATTAAAACAAAATTGGATTCCGCGCATCGTTTCCGGCGAAGTCGTAACGGCTTATTGTTTGTCGGAAGCCGGAAGCGGTTCTGATGCTTTGGGCGCAAAATGCAGCGCGAAACTTTCAGAAGACGGGACTGAATACATTCTGAACGGCGAAAAAATGTGGATTTCCAACGGCGGTTTTGCCGATGTTTATATTGTCTTTGCAAAAGTTGACGGCGAGAAGGAAAAGTTTTCGGCTTTTGTTGTCGAAAGAAGCGAAAACTGCCGTCCCGGAAATGAAGAACACAAAATGGGAATTAAATCTTCTTCAACCACACCGTTGATTTTGTCGGACGCGAAAGTTCCGGTCGGAAATCTTATCGGAAACGTCGGCGACGGCGCGAAAATCGCTTTTAATATTTTGAATGTCGGGCGTTTTAAACTCGGCGCGTCGGTTACGGGCGGCGCGAAATTGGCTTTGCACGACGCGATTCGCTACGCGAACGAGCGGCATCAATTCGGCAAACCGATTTCGAGTTTCGGCGCAATCAAACACAAACTCGCGGAAATGGCGATTCGCACCTGGGTTGCCGAATCAATTACTTACCGCACGGTCGGAATGATTGACGCGCTCATCGGCGACGGTGCGGATAATCAAAAGAAACTGCAATCAATCGAAGAATACGCGGTCGAATCTTCGATTAACAAAGTCGCCTGCTCGGAAGCACTCGATTATGTCGTTGACGAAATGGTGCAAATTTACGGCGGTTACGGTTATTCGGCGGATTATCCGGCGGAAAAAGCGTATCGTGATTCGCGCATTAACCGCATTTTTGAAGGCACAAACGAAATCAATCGAATGCTCATTCCGGGAATGCTGCTGAAACGAGCGATGAAAGGTCAACTCGGACTTCTGCCGGCGGCGAAAGCGTTGCAAGAGGAAATCTTAAATCCGCAAATGTCGTCGTTTGATGAAGACGAAGGCGTTCTGCAAACCGAAATGAAACTCGCCCAAAACGCCAAAAAAATTGCGTTGATGATTCTCGGCGCGGCGGCGCAGAAATATATGTCGGAACTGCAAAATCAACAGGAAATTCTGCTTAATGCGGCGGACATTATTATTGATGCTTACACAATGGAAACAGCGATTTTGCGGGCGCAAAAGTTGGCGGAAAAGGGCGATGCTTCGCGTTGTGTTGATATGGCTGGCGTTTATTGTAACGACGCGATTCAGCGTATTGAAGCGAAAGCGAAAAACACGATTGCGGCAATGAGCGAAGGCGATGAAATGCGGACGTTTCTTATCGCACTGAAACGCTTTACGAAAAACAATTCGCCCGTGAACACGATTGCGGCACGGCGGCGTATTGCCGATACGCTGATTCAGGCGAACAAATACATCTTCTGATTTTGGATTTTAGATTTTGAATTTTGGATTGGTCCGAAGCAGGTATTTCAGACCTTTTCTTTTGGCGCGAAAGATGGAAAATGATTTAAGGTGAAAATTATGAAAGTTGAACGGGAAGTTTTAGAGCCGACGGCGGGCGTGTCGCGGGAAATCGGCTTTTATCTTAGTAGTTTGGAGGAAGTTCGCGCAGAACTTCGCCAAGCGGTGGAAGACTTGTCCGATGAAGAAAATTTACGGAAAATTCTGCCAAATGTTCAACCTATCGGCGCATTGATTTTGCACATCGGCGAAGCTGAATTTTGGTGGATTCAATCCATTGTGATGGGCAGAGAGATGGACGAAGAAATGAACCGAATCGCGCATTCGGACAATTGGGAAGAAGATAATTTCGCTGAAAAAGGTTACGGCGTAAAATACTGCATCGAAGCGATTGATAAAATTTCTCGAATGACGATAGAAACTTTAGCGGATTTTACCGCCGAAGACCTCGAAAAAATTCACGTTCTTAATAAACCCGACAAACGAATAGAGTTGAGTTTGCGTTCGATTTTGCATCATTTAGTTCAGCATCAAGCAACCCACAAAGGACAAATTTTGATGCTTAAACGGTTTTTGCACGAAAGTCAAAATTAAAATAAAGTTTAGAACAAGGGAAATTCATGAATAAAGCAGTAACATTGGGCGAATTAAAAGCAAGCGGTTATACCGCGCGTTCCGTCAAAGACGAAATGCGGGCAAATTTGATTAAAAAATTACGAAACGGCGAAAAGTTGTTTCAAGGCATTTTGGGTTACGATGAAACGGTTGTGCCGCAAGTCGTCAATGCGGTTTTGGCAAAACACAATCTAATTTTATTGGGTTTGCGCGGGCAAGCCAAAAGCCGAATTATCAGGCAATTAACCGAATTGCTGGACGAAGAAATTCCGATTATTGCGGGTTCGGAAATCAACGATAATCCGTTTGCGCCTTTAAGCGCGTATGGTTGTCAGCAAATCGAACTTCATGGCGACGAAACAAAGATTGATTGGGTCAACCGTGATTCGCGGTTTGTCGAAAAACTCGCCACGCCCGACGTTACAATTGCCGACATTATCGGCGACATTGACCCAATTAAAGCGGCAAAAGGCGGACATCTTTTGTCAGATGAGCTGACGATTCATTTCGGACTGCTTCCGCGTGCCAATCGCGGGATTTTTGCGATGAACGAATTGCCGGATTTAGCGGGAAAAATTCAAGTCGGACTTTTTAACATAATGCAGGAAGGCGACGTGCAGATAAAAGGTTATCCGGTGCGTCTGCCGCTCGATGTGATGTTAGTTTTCTCCGCAAATCCCGAAGATTACACGACTCGCGGGAAAATTATTACGCCTTTAAAAGACAGAATCGGCGCGGAGATTGCGACGCATTATCCGAAGGATATCGGTTTGGGCGCAGCGATTACCAAACAAGAAGCGTGGACGGAAAGAGATTTAATTCCGGATTTCAAATTGCAAATCCCGGATTTCATTTCTGAAACAATCGAACAAATTGCCTTTGAAGCCCGCGATGACCAGCGCATTGACAAGCGTTCCGGCGTTTCGCAACGCTTTTCCATCAGCGCAACCGAAGCCGCCGTTTCCAACGCCGAAAGACGTGCTTTGATAACGAGCGAAAAAGAAATCGTGCCGCGCATTTCCGATATTTACGCCGCTTTGCCCGCGATGACCGGAAAAATGGAACTCGAATACGAAGGCGAACAAATCGGCGCGGCGCGGTTGACGAAGGAACTTATCAAACGTGCGGCAGGTATTATTTTTGAAGGTTTCTTTCTCGGAATTGATTTTGAGCCGACGGTTCGCTGGTTTGACGAAGGCAATAAATTGCTGCTTTCCGAAACGGCTTCGGCGGAAGAATGCGTGATGCTTCTGAAAAGCGTCCCCGAACTTATCGAATCAACTTTGATACCGCTCGGCTTCGGCAAAAACGACAGGGCAAAACTCGTTTCGGCGTGCGAATTTGTTCTCGAAGGTCTTTACGCACAGAATAAAATCTCGCGCAACGAAGAAGGCGGATTTGAAGCCACAACCAAAGCCAAACGAGACAGACGGGGTTTGATTTACGAAGATTTGACCGATTTGGATAGTTTTAATTAAACACAAAATTTGATAAAGGTTTCCTTATCAACAAAACAAACTTTATGCGTTATTTTTTACTACTCTTATTTTCAGTTTTGCTTTTTACGGCTTGCCAAAAAGACGAAACAAAAACTACTTCGCCTGATGCTAAACGCTATGCATTAAGAGGCAAAGTTATTGCAGTTGATAAAGCGAACAAAAAAGCGTCCATCGCGCACGACGAAATTCCGGGTTATATGGACGCGATGACGATGGATTTTCCGATAAAAGCCGATTGGGTTTGGGACGACTTGACAAAAGACGCGGACATACGCGCCGATTTGGTAGTTGACGATGCGAAAGGCGAATTTTGGCTTGAAAATATTGCAATTGTCGCCGCGCCTAATCCGAATCAGCCCGCGCCGCCGACGCGCGAAGATGTCGCACAAGTCGGCAAGCAAGTTCCCAATTTTACTTTGACTAACCAGGACGGCAAGCGCATTTCATTAAAAGATTTTCGCGGCAAGGCGTTGGCAATCACATTTATTTATTCACGCTGTCCGCTTCCGAATTATTGTATTTTGATGTCGAAAAACTTTTCCGACCTTGCAAATCAATTAAAAGATTCGAATTTTAAGGACAAAATTCGCTTATTGAGCATTTCGTTTGACCCGAAAACCGACACACCAGCCAAACTTAAAGAATACGGACAAGGTTATCTCGGCAAAGGTGCAGAACCTGATTTTACAGTTTGGCAATTAGCAGTCGGCACAGACAAAGAAGTAAAAAACATCGCGGATTTTTTCGGCTTGCGTTACGAGGTTGACCAAAACGACAAAACACAATTTAATCATTCACTTCGCACAATTGTCATCACGCCCGACGGCAATGTGCAGAAAGTTTTTTCGGGAAATGAATGGACACCGAACGATTTACTGCGGGAACTGCAAACGGCGATTAACTGATTTTGCAGAGATGCTTTGCAAAATTAAGATACTTGCGTTTGCGCTTCGACAATTAACTTAATTTTTGACCGCAAAAATTTGAAAAATCAAGCATACAAAATTATTCAACAACAAGTGATTTCGCCCGAATATTATGATAATGTTGAGAAATTACTTAAATACCTTAATTTATCCGGCAGATGTCAGCGAAAATTAAAAAATTAGTTTGGATATTTGGTTTGGCTTTAATTGCCGCCAATGTTTTTTTGATTTTTGGGTGCAAACATCAATCTGAACGGACTTTACCGATTGTCATTACAAACATTCCGGTTAAAAAAATTCAAAAATCGGAAGAAATACCTGTCGCAAATAGTAATTTGGTTCAATCAAACCCAACAAAGAACGATTTAAATAAGTCTGAATTTTCTTCCGCCGCGCTGCGAAATACCGCACTCAAACAAAATCTCGGCTGGGCTTTCGGCGGAAAATCGCAGAAAGGCTGGTATCTTTATCATCCTTTGATTTGCCGCTTAATCGGTATTGAAACCGAAGCCGATAACAACGACTTTGCCGAAGCCTTAGCACGCTGGCAAAAGAGCGTCGGACTTCCGCCGCATGGAATTTTAGACGAAGCGACTTTAGCGGTTATCGTTACAATGTGGCAGTCAAATCGTCTGAAAAAACGCGGCGAAGCTCAACCGAATGAATTACAAATTGGCTCAATCGCCGACTTTTATGATGTTTCTCGTCCAGACGAACTGCGCCAAGTCGAGCGCGAAACTTATGCCGCATACAAAAAAATGATTATGGCGGCGATTGCCGATAAATCTCTAAATCTGGCAGATAACGGGAAAGATGAACTCGCGCCAGGTGAGAAATTCTTAAAAATCGTTTCGGCGTTTCGTTCCAAAAATTATCAAGCGCAGTTGCGTATTGCTTCGCCGAATTCGGGACGCGCCGGTCTTGCCGTCAACAGTCCGCATTTTACGGGACGTGCGCTTGATATTTATGTTGGCGGCGAACCGGTCAGCACACAAGACGGCAATCGTTTAGTTCAAATCAACACGCCGGTTTATCGGTGGCTGGTTAAAAATGCCGGAAAATTTGGTTTCAAGCCATATTTTTATGAGCCTTGGCATTGGGAATACGCGCCCGAATAATCATTAGATTCACGCGCTTTCGTTTCCCGCTATCGAAACCACATTATCAACATAATCTTCAAACGTATCGTCGTGTGAGATAACAAAAAGTTGGTCGAAGATTTGTTTTCCATCAACCTGTTTTTTAGTAATATGACCAATTTGTTCGGCTAATTTTTCGCGTCGCACCGCGTCCATATTTGTCGTTGGTTCGTCAAAAAACGCCAGACGCACATCGGAAAGCTGTTTCAAAAGCGCAAGTCTAACTGATAAAGCCGCTGCCATTTGTTCACCGCCGGAAAGATTGATAAATGGTCGGTCGTGTCCGTTTTCTTCCAATGAAATACCGTAATCTTCCGTCCATTTCAAAGTTCTTTCAGCGTTACCGGAAATTTCGCGGAACATCTGATTAGCTTCGAGCGAAACGTGATGAACATAATTTCGTGCGACCCGCGGCGCGGCTTCTTTGAGCGTGTCGCGGATAAATTTTGTCGCCTCCGCAACTTTCTCGAGTCGTTCCTTTTCCTGAAATTCGCCCTGCATCGCCTTGCGGATTTCCGCCAAACGATTTAATTCCCGTTCGAGTTCATCGGCGCGTTTTTTTGTATATTCCAGATTCGCCCGCGTTTCCGTCAGACGCTTTTCCGCTTCCAGAAGCCCGACCTTTTCGCTCAAATGCGTTTCGCGGTCATAATCTTTGCTTGCCGCCGTCAAATCCGTTTCCGCTTTCGCCAAACTTTCCGTTAGTTCTCTTAATTCATTTTTTGCGGTTTCCAATTCTTTTTCGCGTTGCGGCAAAAGTTTGGCAAGCGATTCATTTGTCAAAAATTCACGATGTGCATCTGCGGTTCTATCGCGTTTATCAGAAAACTCTTTCCACTGCGCGTCTAGAAACTGATACGATTCTAATTGCTCAACCAAAATGCGCCTTTCGCTTTCCAAACGCTCCAGATTTTTCTCGACTTCCGTTATTTTTACCCGAATACTCATTTCGAGATTCGCTTCGGTTTGCAGCATTTTGATTTTGGCTTCCGGATTGTCCAGAACTTTCAACTTAGTTTCAATTTCGGCTAAATCGGTTTCGGTTTTCGATAAATTTTCCGTCTTTTTCTCCAAACTTTCTTTTTCATCTTTGTAGCGCGTTCCTTCTTCGGCAATTTCCTTTTCGCGGTTTCGCAAAGTTTCCAAAGTCGCTAAGGACTTCTCGGCTTCATGAGAAGTCCTTAGCGCGTCCGTTAGCTGCTTTTTTTCATTTTCAAGCATCGAAATTTGCATTTTAACTTCGGAAAACTGTGTCGTTACAAAACTTTCGAGCGTTTGACCGGGTTTTAGATTTAAACATTTTTCCGACAAAATCGGACACAAACCGTTTTGAATCTCGTTTTGAAATTTCTCGTCCGCTTCTAATTTGGCACGAAGTTTTGCCAAATTATTTATGATTTCGTCGTCGCGTTTTTGCAGATTTTCAAACGCCGACGCTTTTTCGCTTTTCGCTTCCGCATCTTTAATGTTTGTCTGATTAGCGCGGTAACTTTTTCGCAAACGATTCATTTTATCGGTTAAACTTTTGATTTGATTGTCAACGGCTTTCGCGTCCGCCACCTGATTCCGCAAATTTTCGCGCTCTTTTTCAAACTGTTCCTGCTCTTTGACTTTTGGCTCTAAGACAGAAATTTCCTGATGCGCTCTGAGCGATTTTTCCAAATCTTCTTGAAATTTGTTTTGGTCGGCTTTGACGTTGACCTGCGCCTTTTCCACCCGCGCCATTTCCGCGTTTAATTTATCGCGCTCAATTCTTTCGCGCTCCAATTCCTTCAAACGCGCCAACGCCGCAATGTGCGTTTTGTAATCTTCTTCGACAAGTTTGATTTTCGCTTGCGCTTCAAATGCCTGATTTCGCTCGCTTTCCTTTTGTTTAGCAATAATTTCCGCTTTCGCGTCTTCCGTTTTTAATTTATCGAATAAAGTTTTTATCTCATTAACCTTGCTTTCGGCTTCGTCAAACTTTTTAACAATTTCGCTTTTTTCCGCGACATCTTTGTTTAGTTTTTCGGCTGCTACGGAAAGCTCTAAGGCTTGCGCGGTTTGAATTTTATGTTCGGTTTCGATCTCTTCAAAACGTGCCAGTTCGCCTTCGGCGCGTCCGATGCGAATATTGACGGCGTTAATTTGATTTTCGAGATAACGCGCCGTTTCGCGCAGTTTTTCCGCGCCTTGCCGGTATTCTTCAACCTTCAAAAGTTTATCGAAAGCCTTTTTGCGTTCCGCCGGAGTTTCGAGAAAAATCGCGGTAAAAGTTCCCTGCGGAACACCGATGGCGCGGCGGAAAAGTGCTTCCAAATCTGTTCCCGCTTCGACACCGAGATGCGCCCACAAAAACCGCGCAACTTCTTCTTTCTTTTCAGCAATACGCATCTTTAACTGCGGGTCGTAGACGTAATAACCCATTCCCGTATCGCGGTGAACGAGATATTCGCGCCCGTCCAAACCGCTTTCAAAAGTTACTTTGACCATGCCTTTTTTCGCGCCGCGCCGGACAAAATCATCTCTTTTATAATCAAGCAAATCAAACAAAGTCCAAGCGACGGCTTCAATCAAAGTGGTTTTCCCCGCGCCGTTTTCACCAGTAATCGCCGTTGTGCCGCGCTGAAATTCGTGTGTGAAATTAGCGTGAGATTTTATGTCTTCGAGTTCGATTTTCGTGATGTGCATCTTTTGATTTTGGATTTTAGATTTATTTAGATTGTAGAATAATTATCGGAAAAGAAAAAATAAGGCGGAAAATTAAAAATTATCATAATTTATATTACAAATGAAACAAGATTAAATAATCTGCAAAATTCAGTTGAAGAAAATGTTAGAATATGTGCAAAGTTAAACTGTCCAAAACACAATTTCAGTTATTTTTAAGAGGAGTAAACTATTGAGCGAGATTGTCCGCTTCGGAGTCAGCATCGAGCAGGATTTGTTGGAGAATTATGACCGTTTAATCGCGGAATGCGGTTATGCTACGCGCTCGGAAGCCTTGCGCGATTTGATTCGTGAAGCGTTGATTCAAAGAAAAATCGAGAGCAATTCCGACACACAGGTTCTCGGCAGTTTGACGCTCGTCTATGACCATCACGCAAGCAATCTTTCGCAGGAAATGGCGGAAATTCAGCACAATTTTCACGACCTGGTCTTGTCGGTGATGCACCTTCACGTTAGCCACGACGATTGTATGGAAGTCATTGCTCTGCGCGGAGTTGTGGCTGATGTTGTTGAACTTGCTAACGGTCTTGTCAGCTTAAAAGGCATCAAACACGGTAAATTATTTATTACATTGCCTTCATCCGGCATAGTTTCTTAAATTTTTTGCATCCGTTTTTTTCTTTTGTGCGAATTTAGTGATTATAAGTGTTACTGATTTTAATTTCGTGCTACCTGTGCTATATTCTTATTTTCTTAAAAATTCCGGTAATACAAAAGGCAAAATTATGAATATGAAGCTGAATTATAAAACTAAATTTATTCGCATCAAACTTAACCGAAATATACTGCTCAAAGCATTATTTTTGCTCATTTTTTTATTTAACTGCAACCTCCTTGCACAGAATACAAAGAACCCACGGACATTTTCCGGCATGATTGTAACCCGGCAATTTGAACTCGTGCCGAATGTTTCGATTGAAGTTCGAACCTCTGACGGAAAATTTATGACAACCAGCGACGCGGAAGGAAATTTCAGCCTGAGCGTTCCGAACGAACCGCTTTCGGTAAAGTTTTCGGGCAGTAACATCGAACCGCAAACGCGCATTTTCGCGCCGACCGATAAAACGGAAAATCTGCAAATCAAAATAAATTATGTTATGCCGCCGGTCAATGAAAGCGTCACGATTCAAGCCGAAACGCTTACGCCGGAAATTGAAACGCGCAACGATACAATTTATAAAAATACGCTTTTCGGGCGCGATGACCAATTGATTCAAACTCTGAACGCCGGAATCAACGCCGGACAACACGAGGGCGGCGGAAAATCTTTGGAAATTCGCCGGTTCGGTTTCAATCTTGACCACGGCGGCGTGAACGGCGGTTTGAAAATTTTGGTTGACAATGTTCAGCAAAATCAAGCAACGCAAGGACACGGGCAAGGTTATTTGGGAAGTTTAAAATCGCTTTCGCCCGAACTGGTTGAAGGCGTTTCCATTATCAACGGACCTTTTTCTGCCGCTTACGGCGATTTTTCAGGTCTCGGAGTTATTCAAATTCGCTTGAAGGAATCTTTGCCGCAGGAATTTACCGCGCGAATTCAAGCGGGAAGTTTCAACACATATCGCGGATTTTTTGCATACAGCCCGAAAATCAAAAATGTTGACGCATTCATTGCCTATGAGCCGGGTTATACAGACGGACCTTTTATTTCTCCGTTAAGATACAGACGCGATAACATAACGGGAAATGTTACCTGGAAATACAAGGAAAACGAAGCGATTGGATTTAAGTTTAACGCTGGACGCAACAATTTCTTTTCGTCGGGACAAATTCCGCTTGATTTAGTGAATGCGGGAGAACTTGACCGTTTCGGTTTTATTGACCCGGAAAACGGCGGAAAAGTTCAGCTTGGAATATTTGCAGCGTATTATCGCAAGGAATGGAAATCGGGCGCGACGTTCAAAGCCGATGCGTTCGTCGGACGCTCGTTGTTTGATTTATTCTCAAATTTCACGTTCTTTTTAGCCGACCCGATTTACGGCGACGAGATTCAGCAACACGATTCGCGCTTGCAGGAAGGCGCGACCGTGCAATTTCTGAAGCCTTACAAATTTTTCGGCAAACAAGCACTTTTAACCATCGGCGGAAATTTGCATTTTAATCAAATCAATGTCGGACTTTATCCTTCAATCTCGCGAAATCCTAACCGCAAATTTTTGCCCGAAAATATAAATAATCCAGATGTGCTTTACACTTCCGCGCACGCCAACGTCAACAATTACGCCGGTTATATTCAAAACGGAATTGATTTTTACAACGGACACCTGCGGCTCGAAATGGGTTTGCGTTTCGATTATTTTACATTTGACGTGAATGGTTTTGAACTCGGCGGAACGGAGGAAATTAGCAGGGATGAACAGGATGGACAGGATAATTCAAGGTTTTCCTGCAATCAATTTTTTAATTTAAATTCATCTTGTCTAAACCTCAATGGCAAAGAAAGCGCGGGACGTTTTCAGCCGAAACTAGCCGTTACATTATCGCCTTTTGAAAGATTTCCGATAAGTTTTTATGCCAATTACGGACGCGGGATTTCTTCGCAAGATGCTCGCGGTGTTGTTCGCAATCCTGACGCGCCGAAAATTTCGACCACCGATTTTTATCAAACCGGAACGGCTTACAATACGCGCCGATTTTCTGCGACGGGAAGTTTCTTTTTTATTGACCGTTCAAACGAGCAGGTTTATATTCCCGACGACGGAAGCATCGAATTTGCGGGACGCTCGCGCTCTTACGGTTTTGAAATTCGCACTTCGGCAAAATTGAATAAGTTTTTGAGTTTCAACGGCAGTTTGACGCAGGTTTTGCGCTCGTTTTACCCGGGCGAATTTTCTACAAGCAACTCGCGCCGACGCATTCAAGTTGACAGTGCGCCGCACACTGTTTCTAACGCAAGCCTGATTTTATCCGAATTTCGCGGCTTTAATTCTTCTCTGAATTGGCGGCACATTTCAAATTACCGGCTTGACGGCGAAGACGATGCGATTCGCGCTGCCGGACACGATGTTGTAGATTTCAGTGTCGCCAAACGACTCAAAAAATGGGTTGCCTTGAATTTTTCGATTGACAATCTCCTGGACAAACACTATTTTGAAACGCAGAATTACTTTGAATCGCGCACTTGCCCAGCGTGCAATGTTGCTGAAAGAATCCACGCCACGCCCGGCTATTCGAGAGCTTTTAATATCGGTCTGACATTTAGATTCGGCGCGAAAGAGTAAAATTTAACCATAGATATACACTCTTAATTACAGATAAGAAAATTATTTTTATCTATTTCAATATGTTTATATTTGTGGTTAAATTTCCTTATGACATATCCAAAATTTTCCAAAAATCGAATCTCCGAGAAAGCCGCCAGTTTCACCGAATCTGTCATCCGCGAGATGTCGCGCGAAGCGGCGAAATATAACGCTATTAATCTCGGACAGGGTTTTCCCGATTTTAATACGCCCGAAGATATTAAACAAAAAGCGATGGACGCGATTGCCGACGACCACAATCAATACGCGATAACCTGGGGAGTAAAAAGTTTTCGTGATGCGATTTCTGAAAAAACAAAATGGTTCATCGGCTTGGACGTTAATCCCGAAACCGAAATTACCGTTACGTGCGGTTCGACTGAAGGAATGATTGCGGGAATGATGGCAACGGTTGACGCGGGCGAAGAGGTTATTGTTTTTGAGCCTTTTTATGAAAACTACGCACCCGACGCGATTTTGTCGGATGCAACGCCGCGCCACGTTCCGCTTTATAAAACCGAAAACGGTTGGAATTTTGACACAGATGAACTGCGAAATGCTTTTAACGAAAAGACGAAAGCGATAATTTTATGCAATCCGAACAATCCGACAGGCAAAGTTTTTTCGATGGAAGAGATGGAATTTATCGCGGATTTGTGCAAGGAATTTGACGCGCTTTGTTTTACTGACGAGATTTATGAACATATTATCTACGATTCCAAATTCCAAATTCCAGATTCCAAATCAGACGAACCGAAACATATTTGTATGGCAACGCTTGACGGAATGCGCGAAAGAACGATTGTCGTCAATTCCCTTTCCAAAACTTATTCGGTAACGGGTTGGCGCGTCGGTTACTGTATCGCTCCGGCGGAAATCACAAATGCAATTCGTAAAGTTCACGACTTTTTAACCGTCGGCGCGGCAAATCCGCTGCAGCACGCGGGCGCGTATGCTTTGAGTTTGCCCGCAAGTTATTACAACGATTTGCAAAAAGAATATCAACGAAAGCGAGATTTTATTGTGCCGGTTCTGCAAAAAGCAGGTTTCAAATGCGATGCACCCGAAGGCGCGTATTATGTAATGACCGACATTTCGGATTTTGGCTTCAAAAACGACATCGAATTTACGCGGTTTTTAATTCAGGAAATCGGTGTTGCGGTTGTTCCGGGTTCGTCGTTTTATCACGACGCAAGTTTGGGAGCGCAGCAAGTCCGCTTTTGTTTCTGTAAAAAGGACGAAACGCTTGGTTCGGCGGCGGAAAGATTGCAAAAGTTAAAATCTAAAATTTAATTAATTTCATTCAGACAAAAAAAGACCTGTTGCTTACAAAAACGGCAGGTCTTTTTTCAATTAATTAATAGCGTTTATTTTTTCATATTCGCGTTTCTGTTGTTGTCGCTTGACATATTTGTCATTGAATCTGCCGGAGCGACTTTCAACATATTGTTGACTTTCGTTACTCCGTCAATTTCATTCGCAACTTTGATAGCTTGTTGTTGCTGTTGTTTGGTTGCAACCGTTCCTCTTAATGTTACAACCGCGTTTTCAACGTCAACATCAATGGTTGAATCTCTCAAATCATTGGTTGTAGCCAACGCTGTTTTGGTTTTCGTCCAAAGCCAGCCATCATTAATGCCCGAGCCGATAGTTGAACCGGTTCGCTCTGCATCGCTGGTGTATCTGTCTTTGTCTTTATCGTATTCTTCTCTGGTTATGTTTGCGTTGTAATCCACCCTGTCCGTAGTCCTATTGGTATTTGCGTTCATAACATTTGCATTCATAATGTTTGCGTTGTTATTAACCACAACGGCTTTGTTTGAATTGGTTTCCCTTATTGTATCGCAACCGGCAAAAGCCAATGCTGAAGCGACGACGAAAGTTAAAAATATAATTTTTTTCATACTGATTCCTCTTTTCATTAAAAATTTTAAGTTAAAGTTAAAAACTTTATGATACATCCTATTATATTCAACAGATATTTTCAAAAGTAAAGCAGCCAAAAACAATTTAACTCCCTAAATTATGCGGATAAATCCACTTAAATCTTTGAGATTTTGCTTGTCAAGCAATTTTTCACTCCTCAAACACACCGCACACTTTGTAATTTCACCGGAAACACGAGCATCTTACCCGCCAAATTGCGAAATCAAGTTAATTTTCAAACCCGAAGCGGCACGCGGAAAATATGCTGGAAAGAATAATCCATTTTAACTCGTCAATTGCTGATAGATATTCGGCGCGTTTCTCCGGTAGAGATAAAACGTCGTCAATATTCGTCTAACCGGCACACACCGTATAATCTTTCAATTCTGCTCCTGATTCGCGGTCAACGGTGATGCAGAACTTTTTTTGAAAGGTGCTATAATTGGCAGCGTGGTGATTATATGACAAAAATATTAAGTATCAACGAAGTTTCCATCCAAACCGTCATCACCTTAACGCGCAACAGCGATGAAGTCGTGCTGGAAGAAAACGGCGATCACAAAGACCCGTTTGACCGTTTGCTGATTTCACAGGCGATTGTCGAAAATATGACTTTGATTAGCGCAGACGCGAATTTTGCCGAGTATCAAGTAAATTTATTGTGGTAAGATTTCATTTCAGGAGAATTTGAAAAATCTATGCCTACGATTTCCATTTTTTTCGGTATTGCTATTAAAATGTTCTTTGACGACCACAATCCGCCGCATCTTCACGCGGAACATCAAGGAGAAATGGCGGTTTTTGATTTTCGCGGTAACATTTTGGTTGGCGACATAAGTTCGAGAACGGCTGTTCGATTGATTCGTGAATGGATTGATTTACACAATGCGGAACTTGCGGAAAACTGGGAAGATTTACAAAATGGCAGAGGTTTTCGGAAAATTCCGCCCTTGACTTGAGGTGAAAAAATGAAAAGTTTGATTTTAGTTACATCGGCTCGTTATATTTCAGATTACACTCTCGAACTGACTTTCAGCGACGGTTTGAAAGCCGAGATAGATTTCACCTATTGGATAAAAAAATATCCATTCTTCAAACCGCTCGAAAATATTGATTACTTCAAAAACTTCTCGCTTGACGGTTGGACAGTCGTCTGGGAAAACGGCGCAGACATCGCTCCCGAAACTCTTTACCAAATTGCGCTTCAAAATCAGCAATTGCAAGCGGCTTGAGTTTGTTTTGTGAGCGAATGTCAATAAATATGACTTTGGCGAAGCACGGACGGAAATTTTGCCAAGTATCAAGTGAATTTGTTGTGGTGAAATTTTTCAAAAATTAACTTGTCAATCTCCGATAGATATTCGGCATTCTCTCTGGCAAACTCAAAACATCGTCAATAATCGTATAGCCGACATCGCCGTATAAATCTTTTAATTCAAATTCCGAATCTTTATCAACCGTGATGCAAAACGGCGTGATGCCGCTTATTTTCGCTTCGGTTAAGGCTTCGCGCACGTCCTCGCGGGCGTAACGCGCATCGCCGTAATCGTGGTCGTAAGGTCTGCCGTCGGTCAGGATTATCAAAAGTTTCGTGCGTGAATCTTGGCGTAAAAGTTTGGCGGAAGCGTGGCGAATTGCTGCGCCTAAACGAGTGTTATTTTGAAATGTAATTCCGCCGATGCGTTTTTCGATTTCATCGGAATATTTTTCGTCAAAATCCTTGACGACATAAAATTTCACGTTGCGTCTGCCTTCGGACGTGAAACCGTTGATTGAATAAACATCGCCAACGGCTTCGAGGGCTTCGCTCATCAGCACAAGACCTTCTTTTTCGATTTCAATAATTCTGCGTCCGGGATGAGTGTAAGGCTGCAGCGGATTGCGCGTGATTGTCCGCGCCGTCGAAGAAGATTGGTCGAGCAGAATGGAAACGGCAACGTCGCGTTGTTTTCTGAGGCGTTTTGTGTAAATTCTTTCCGATTGCTGACCGTCGGCTTTGCGGTCAATCACATAATCCACGAGCGCGTTCAAATCGTAATCTTCGCCATCGAGTTCGCGGTGAATTTTGGTTAGATTTTCGGGCTTCATCAGTTGAAATTGATGGCGAATCGAAGAAATCTGCCCGCGATAACGGCTTCGCGCTAATTCGACAAAATTCCTGTCGCCTTGCCGCACTTTCTTTTCGATGACACGACACCAGCCTGTCCGAAAATCCGACAAATCTTTGTCCCATTCGTCATAAGAAAAAGCCAAATCGCCCATTTCCAAAGGCTGTTCGGGCATTTCGTTGTGCGACCAAGCCTCCGCGCCCTGCAAATCATCGGGTTCGCCGTTATCATCTAAACTGTTCCAAGCATTGAACAAATCGCGCACATCTTGCGGTTTTTTCGGTTTTTCCTCACGCTTTATTTGGCTTTCCAAAACAGATTCGCCGTCTTTGGCTTCGTAAACGTATTCGCCTTTTTCCTCGTTTTCTTCTGATTCTTCCTGCTGAGTTTGCTCGGGCGTGATATTTTGAAAAAGTGCGTAGATGCGGCTCGTCGCCATTACAGCGTCGGCAACGGTTGCGGTTTTATCCGACAAATACGATTCGACAACCGATTCGATTTCCGAAACAACTTGTCCGTAGAATTGACGCGCGTCGACGGTTGCGCCGCCGCACAAAGTTATTTGAAACAACAGTTCAAACGGAACTTGGTTCATCGGTAAATCGAAAATAAAGGGTCGTTTTTCGCCTAAAAGATTCTGCATCAAATCCAAGTCCTTCCGCAAACCGCGATAAGTTCGCCTTAGCGAAGCGTCAATCCGCGCATTTTCCATCGTGCCGAAAATCTTTTTTGCCAGACCCGGTTCGGGAAAAACCTGCAAAACCGTTTTATAATCGGAGTTTTCCGGCAGTTTCTTTTTCTCTTTTTTGGCTTCTTTCGCGGTTTCTTCTCCGGACAAAGCCTTTTCACCGTGTCGCACATCTTCAATGTAACCGGCGAGTGAAAATGCGTCCATCTGTTTGGCGGTCGCTTTGTAAAGCGCGGAAAGTTCGGTAAATGCCGCTTTCAAACCAACCGAATCTTTTTCGTAAGTGCCGAATTCAATTTGTCCCGCGCCGTGTGCCGCGAGAACTTTATAAAGCCGGAAATCCATCTCGTCGCTCTCAAATTCCGCAATGTTTGCCGGCAGATAAATCGTTTTCCCGTCGGAAATGCGCGATTCCTGCGGCATTGCCGTCAGCGGCGCGATTTCAACTTCCTTGCCCGTCAAACCTTCAATATAAATCCTTAAAACAGTCTGCACATTTTCAAGCGGCAAACCAATCGAAGCGTCCTGCAAAAGCGCGTTACTGTTGCGCGTTTCGAGCGCGAAATAACTGCGCCGCGCCTTTGCGCTGTCGTCTTTCGTCTTTGCCAAACCTGTTTCAACCCATTCTTCAAACTGCGCGAGCGAAACTTTCCGCAAAGCCGATGAACTCGAACGAAATGCCGCCAGCGCACTTTCGGCATCGGTTTCAGCGATTTCCTCGACTAAATGCAAAACCTTCCGCGCAATTTGAACAACTTCCGTTTTCTTTCGCAAAGTCAGAATATTGGAAAAGAACTGCGGACTTGCCCGAACAAATGAAATCAAAATCGCGTTTCCGCTTTTCGCAATTTGAACAAGAACTTCACGCCAATCGTCAAAAACCGCATCAACACGCCGCAAAACTTCGCCGCCCGCGCTTATGAAATGAAGCGTTACGCTTCCGCCGTATTCAAGAAATCCGGCTGCTTTGCCGGTTAAAATCACGGCTTGTTCGGCGGAAAGTTTTTCGAGTGCGGCAGGCAGAATCTGCCACAAATCCGCCGTCATTCCGCCCGTCCGATTAGCGAAATGTGAAGCTAGTACACTCACGGATTTCGCAACTTTCGATTTTCCGTCGCCGAATTTCTCAAGCATTTCGGCAATTTTCGGTGTTTTCTGCAAAAAATCCGCGCTGTGTTTAGCGGAACGATTGGCGATTTCAAAAGCCAAATTCAAAATTTCGGTAAAAAGTTCATCATCGCCGACTTTTTTCGCTAAATCAGGAATTGATTCAAAAGTTTCCAGCGCAATCGAACTCGACAGCACAAGTTGGCGTGTGCAAATTTGAAAAACGAGGGCGCGTGCTTTCTTCGGAACTTTTTTAAATTCATTTACGCCGCGGGTAAAAAACTTCGCGCTCAAATCAGCATCAGCCATCGCTAGTCGTCTACCCATTTCGCCCCACGCACGCAAATCTTCGGCTTCCAAAATTTTTGCCGCTTTTGGCACGGCTTCGACAAATTCACGGCTGACTCTTAAGGAAACGCCCGCTAAAGCCGCGCTTATCTCCAGCGCGACAATCTTTTTTTCGTTTGGAAGTTTGCCCAATCTCCGGGCTAAACCGGTGAAGGTTTGTTTTCTGGAATTGGACGTTTCGTTTTCCGTTTCTGCCATATTTAAATTTTAGGTGAAAAAGCGGAAAAGTGAAAATGTGAAAAAGTTTTGCCGATGAAGTCGGGCTTCTTGTTGCTTGATTTGATCAACGGACAAAGCATTCTGAGTTCGCGCCCAAAGAAAAAGAGCGACAAGTTAAAAATTATTCGTCGCTCTTTTTTATTTAATTGAACCCGTAAATTACTGCACAGTTTTCAGCTTTTCTTTCGCTTTCGCAAAATCACCTGCTTTGATAATCGTGATGCTGTCCGGCGTGATGTATTTTTTCATCGCTGCGTTGACTTGCGCGGGCGTTAAATTTTTGATTCGTTCTTCAAACGCTGCGTCGAAAGCAATCGTTCGATCCAAATACAGATAACTGTTTAGTCTGCCCGCTAATTCGCGGTCTTGAGCGCGTGAAAGTTGGCGCGACTGCAAATAACCGCTTTTTGCCGCTTCAACTTCTTCCGCCGTAAAACCTTCGGTCGTCGCTTTTCTGATTTCATCTCTAAAAGCCGCTTCGAGTTTATCCGCATTTTCCGGCGCGTAAATCGCGTTGGCGAAAAATGAACCTGTTTCGTCCAGCGAACTTGCATTAAAAGATGAACCGACACCATAACTCAAGCCTTCTTTCTGGCGAATGCGCGTTGCCAGACGCGAGTTCAAAAATCCGCCGCCAAGCATATAATTTCCCAAAGCGAGTGCGGCATAATCGGGATTATCGTCGCGGATTTTCACGTTCAGACGAGCGATAAAAAACGCATTGGCTTTATCGGGCGTTTCAAACGATTTGTTAATCGGTGCGATGGCGTGATATTCCTGCTTGATGCGCGTGAACGGACGCGGACTTTTCCAATCAGCAAAAAGTTGTTTGGTCAATGCCGAAATTTCCTTCTCGTCGAAATCGCCGACAATGGTTAATTGTCCATTTGACGCGCCGTAAAAATCTTTGTAAAACTTCTTTGCGTCGTCCAAAGTAACGGCTTTGACATCGGCGATTTCCTCGTCAATCGTTCCTGAATAATTCGGATGACCTTTCGGATAAATATTGAAATGTCTGCCAAGTTCCGTAAAAGCAACCGAAGTCGGCTCACTTTTTTGGCTTTCGAGCTGCGTCAAAGTTTCCTGTTTAAGCAGGTCGAATTCATTTTGCGGAAATGACGATTCGCGCAAAATTTCACTGACCAGACGCAAAACAGCCGGTAAATTCTCCCGCGTGGTTTCGATGGAAGCAACCGCATTGGTCGCGCCGCCGGCAACAAAGACTCGCGCTTTCAGCTTATTAAATTCGTCCTGAATCTGCTGGCGCGTGTGCTTTGCTGTTCCGCGCTGCAATAATCGTCCGGCAAACTGCGCCGCGTCCGAGCGATTCATCAAAGATTTTTCATCGCCGAAGCGTAAAGTTAAATTAGCTATAACCGAATCGCCGCGATTTTCTTTCGACAACAGCGCAACATCCAAACCGCCGATTTTCATTCTTTTGACACGCGATTCAATATTGCCTGGCGACGGGTCGAACACTTCGCCCTGCGCTATCAACGCATCGCCTTTGTAATCCTTGAGCATTGCTGCCAATTCCGCATCTTTAACCTGCGGAATTTCTGCGCGGTCGGGTTTCTCTGTCGGAATAAATAAGCCAACCGTGCGGTTCGCCGGTTTCAAATAAGCGGCGGCAGCCCGCTTGACATCTTCGGGCGTAACTTTGCGAACACGGTCCCGATACAGAAAGAACAATCGCCAATCGCCCTGCGCGGCATATTCGCTCATTGTCAGACCAACGCGGTCGGACGAGTTAAGCGTTAATTCGATATTTTTCAAAATCGAAGTTTTGGCGCGGTCAACTTCTTCTTTCGTCGGCGGATTGGCAGCGATGTTTTCAATGGTTTTGGTTAAAATTTCACGCGCTTCGTCCAGAGAATTTTCATTGCGAACCTGTGCGCCGAAAATTCCGAAGCCGGGTTCTTTCAGTTCAAAGTTAAAGCCGAAAACCGAACTCGCTTTTTTCGGTTCGACGAGTGCTTTATAAAGTCTGCCGGAAGGCGTGTCGCTCAAAACTTCGGTTAAAACCTCAACGGCGGCAAAATCTGCACTCGCGCCGGGCGGAACATGATAACCGGCAAGCACAAACTGCGTATCCCCTGTGCGCCGCACAGTTACCTGACGTTCGCCATCCTGCGTCGGTTCAATCGTATAATTCGGCGGCAGAGTTCTTTCCGGTTTCGGAATCGCGCCGAATTTTTCTTTAATTATTCCAAGCGTTTTCATCTCATCAAACTTTCCGGCGACGAGAAGAATCGCATTATCCGGTTGATAATATTTTTTGTAAAACGCCTGCAAACGGTCAATCGGCACATTTTCGATGTCGGAACGCGCTCCGATTACCGTGTTGCCGTAATTGTGCCATTGATAAGCAGTTGACAGCATTTTATCCAGCAAAACCCGCGTCGGATTATTTTCGCCGGATTCAAACTCATTGCGGACAACCGAAAATTCCGACTCCAAATCTTTTTTGGCAATGTAGGAATTAACCATTCGGTCGGCTTCTAAATCCAACGCCCAATTAAGATTTTCGTCGCTTGCCGAAAATGTTTCAAAGTAATTCGTGCGGTCAAAAGAGGTTGAACCGTTTGGACGCGCACCGCGCGAAGTCAGTTCCTGCGGAATGTTCGGATGTTTCGGCGTGCCTTTGAAAACAAGATGTTCGAGCAGATGTGCCATTCCGGTTTCGCCGTAATTTTCGTGGCGCGAACCGACTAGATACGTCATATTGACGGTGATTGTCTGTTTGGTCGGGTCAGGAAAAAGCAGGACTTTCAGTCCGTTGGAAAGACGATACTCTGTTATTCCTTCGACCGTCGTAACTTTTTCAACGCCTGCGGGCATCTTGGCAGTTTGCGCCAAGACACTCATCGGTGCGGTCAAAAAGGCGGTAATTATAAACGCTAAAGCCAAAGAATAAAAATTCTTAGCCGAACGATTGAGATTCATTTGTGTTACCTCCAAAGTTTTTCAGATTGTTTAAGTTATTCAAGTGTATCAAAAACAAAATTTATTTAACAGATATTTTTAAATTTCGGATTGAAAAGTTTAAATATTGCGAAATTTTGATTTGGGTGAATTAAAAAGTTCAAGATAACTTGAAATTATAAACCTTACGCTAAATCCAACATATTCTTCGTGCCTTGCCGGGAAAAATAGCTTAATGCGCGGTGCGTATCTTTTTCAATCTGCGCTTTTAATTCGTCTATTCCGCTAAATTTTCTTTCATCGCGGATGTGGTGCAGAAAGCGGACACGCAGAACGTCGCCGTAAAGGTCGCCGTCAAAATCGAAAATATAAGTTTCGATGGAAGGTTCAACGTCTTTTTCAAAAGTCGGACGCACACCGATATTCGTGATGCTTCGCCGCCACCCGTCATCAATCAAAGTCGCCGTCGCATAGACACCAAATTTTGGAATCACGCGGTTTTTCGGTTTCAGATTCGCCGTCGGAAAACCGATTGTGTGTCCACGCTGGTTTCCGCGAATAATCACGCCTTCCACGCCGTAAGGACGACCTAACATTCTTCGCGCTGAATTGACTTTTCCGTCAGAAAGAAGATGACGGATTTTTGAGGAACTAATTCTTTGCCCGCGCAAACGAATTTCGGGAACTTCAGCGGCGTAAAAACCGAGTTCCGCACTCATTTTTTTGAGAAATTCGATATTTCCGCCGCGATTTTTGCCGAATTCAAAATTTTTGCCGAGATAAACTTCCTTCGCCTGCAGCCTTTTGTGGATAATTTCGCGCAGGAATTCCGTCGCTTCCTGCTTGGCAAAATCCTTCGTAAAACGGATAACAATTGCTTGTTCGATGCCGAGAAATTCAAACGCGGCAAGCCGCTGGTCAAGCGTTTGCAGAAGCGGCGGCGCGTTTTCAGGATGCAGAACAGCGCGTGGATGCGGGTCAAAAGTCATGGCGGTAGGAACTGTGCCGGTCGCTTCGGCGCGTTCAACGACTGTTTGCATAATGCGCTGATGTCCGAGATGCAAACCATCAAAAACGCCCAAAGTTAAAACCGTCGGGCGCGAAATGTTGGCGTTTTCGATTCCGTGAAAAATTTTCATTAGGCAATCAAAGATTTGTATTCCGCATTTTTCTTGATAACCTGCGCGACAAACGGACAAGCCGGATTGACGGATTTCCTGCTTTCTTTAATAAAGTCCAGTGTTCTTTTAACCAATTGTGTTCCAATGCCTTTGCCTCGAATTTCTTCCGGCACTTCTGTGTGCGTTAAATTATAAGTATTGCCGTGTATCGTGTAATCTATAAACGCCGTTTTTCCGTCGCGTTCAGTTTCAAAACGCTTTCTTTGTTCATTGTTTTTAAGTGTTAATATCATATTTATTTTCCTCGTGTTTATTCGACAACTAATTCATCATAAGCAAACTGCACGTTGTCAGGCAGCAGTTTTGAATCTCGCGTATACAAAACGTCGTGATTCAGATGTGTTAAAAATGCTTTTTTGGGCTTGATTTTTTCGATGTATTCGAGAGCTTCGTTTAAGCCGAGATGCGTTGAATGCGGTTTGATTCGCACGCAGTCCAAAACCAAAACGTCCAAATCCTGAAGTCCGTCCATTGCGTCTTCGGGAATAAAATTTAAATCCGTCGCGTAGGCGAAATCGTTAAAGCGATAAGCGATAACAGGGAGTTTGCCGTGAATAACTTCAAGCGGCGTGATATGTAAATCTTTGCCGACGCAGAAAGGCGCGTTTTTTGTAACCGTGTGCGGAATCAGTTGCGGCAGTCCGCCGCCGAAATGCGTCGGCTCGAAAATATACTGAAAAATGCGGCGCAAATCTTTCCACGCGATTTCGTCAGCATAAATGCCCATCGCGCCATAGCGAAAATTGAGCGGGCGAATATCGTCAAGTCCGAAAACGTGGTCAACGTGGCAGTGCGTAATCAGAACTGCGTCGAGATGTTTGATGTTGGCGCGAAGTGCTTGCTGGCGAAAATCAATCGAAGTGTCAACAAGAATCGTTTTGCCGTTGTGTTCAAGCAAAATCGAAACCCGCAGGCGTTTGTCCTTCGGATTATCCGAAAGACAAGTTTCGCAATCGCAACCAATTGACGGCACTCCGGTTGATGTTCCCGTTCCGAGAAAAGTTAATTTCATAAATTAGTTTGCAGAAAGTTACGGATAGTTATAGGAAGTTACAGAGTTTTAAATTTTCTGCAACTCTGAAAACTTTCCGCAACCTTTCGCAACTCTTCAAACTATTTCTTCCCTAAAATATCCTGCGCCGAAAATTTCTGCGCGGCTTCCGCTTTGAGTTTTTCTTCCGTGGCTCGCGTCAAAGCAACGAATTGCATCTGCAAATCTGACAGCAAACCGTCAAGCAATCGTTTTTCCTGCGCGTGCAGATTGCCTTCGGTTTTTTCGCGGAGCATCGTCAAAACATCAATCCAATACTTCCCTGTTTCCAAATCAACCGTGCGTTGTCCGGTTGCCGGATGTGGCATTGCGCCAAGCGCGGCGGCGGCTTGCGAAGCAAGCGTTGTCAAAAAATTGACAAAACTTGCCGGGTCTTCCGCGCCTGGAAAATCTTCCATTTCAAAACCTTCTTTTTCGGCTTCGGCTTGCACCTGTTTCTCGGCGGATGCGTTTTCATAAGTTTCAACCGTTTCTTGATCCGGTTCATAAATCGGAGTTTCTTCCCTTTTCGGCTTTTCCGACTCCAGCTTCACGCCTTCGCGTACGCTTCCATCAGGATTAAATTTACGTTTGTCGGTAACTTTCAAAACTGGCTGTTCTTCATTATTCAAATCTTCTTTTCCAATCATTGTTTTTCCCTTTTTTCTCTTATATGTTTCTAAAAAATTGATACTTTGATATTAGCATTTTGGCGAAAGAAAGTTCAAAATGAGGAATTAGGGACAAATGATAAGGGATAAGTGAAATTTAAATCATCTACCACTTGTCCCTTGTCCCTCATCACTCGTTCCTAATATTATGTCTAAAAATTTTGACGAACTTATATCGGTGATGGCGCGGCTGCATGCGCCCGGCGGTTGTCCCTGGGATAGAGAGCAGACTTATGCGTCTCTGGCGCAATATCTTTTGGAAGAAACTTACGAAACCTTTGACGCGATTCAGGAAGCCGACCAGACAGGCGACACGGCGAATTTGCGCGAAGAATTGGGCGATGTTCTCCTGCAAGTCGTTTTTCATTCGACGATTGCGGCGGAAAAAAATGATTTTACAATTGATGAAGTTGTCAAAGGCGTTACGCAAAAACTTGTTCTGCGCCATCCGCACGTTTTCGGCGATAGAAAACTTGAAACAGCAAACGATGTTCTGCAAAATTGGGACGAATTGAAAAAATTGGAACGCGAAACAGCGGGCAAATCGGAAAAAATAAATGATTCCTTGCTTGACGAGGTTTCGCTTAATTTTCCGGCTCTTTTAGAAGGATTAAAACTGACGAAAAAAGCCGCCAAGATTGGTTTTGATTGGGAAAATACCGAACAAATTTTTGCTAAACTCAATGAAGAGCTCGATGAACTTAAAACGGCAATCGGTGAAGACGACACCAACAATATCGCTGAAGAAATCGGCGATTTATTGTTCGTTGTGGTTAATCTGGCGCGAAAACTTGATATTGAGCCGGAAACCGCTTTAAAAAAAACAAATCGGAAGTTTCGCAAACGGTTTGCGTTTATCGAAAAAAGGTTGAAGGAACAAAAAAAATTACCGGAAATGGCGAGTTTGGAAGAAATGGATGAACTCTGGAACCAAGCAAAAAGTTTGTAAAGCATTGAAGATATTAAAGATTTGGGCTATTTTGCGATTGTAAAAATTTAATCTATAAAATTTCCAAAAAGCTATTGACATTACTTAAATAAAGTATTAACTTATAACAAATCTATTGAAAGGAGTTATCGGAATATGAAAAAAAATACAAACGCAACTTGGCTTCGCAATTTAGTTACTTTTTGCTTGATACTTTCGGTTTTCAGCACTTATACAATGGTCGCTTCGGCAAAGCCGGACAATAAACCTTTAATGGGCGAACTGGTTATTTCCGGTTCTAATACAAATGGCGATTCGCCATCCGCTACAATTAACGGCGAACCTGCCGAAAGCGGACGCACCTTCTTTTCATCCGGCACAGTTGCTACGTCGGAAAATTCATCCGCTACAATCAAACTAGGCAAGTTGGGTTTCATTAATCTAACCCCAAATTCAAATTTAAGTTTGAGTTTCAGCGAAAACAAAATTTCGGGAACATTGTCCGCCGGACAAATTAAAGTTTTCAACAGTGAAGGTGTTGAGGTAAATATTAAAACCGCCGACAGCCTTATCTCTAACGAAGCGCAACAAAAAGGCATCTTTACGGTTGGTGTTCAAACAGGCGCGACCAAAGCGTTTGCCGAAACCGGCGCAGTTTTTATGAACAACGGAAATACGGTTGTTCCGCTTCAAACCGCTCAAGATGACGACGATGATGATAACAACAGTTCGGTAGCTCCACTTCTTATTTTTGCCGGAATTGTTTCCGCTGCTGTGATTTATGTTTTGGTTAACGATGATGAAGGCGACGGATTTGTCAGTCCCGTCAGGTAAAATTTTTCATATATAAACTTATTCAAAAGCACAAGCCAATTTTGCTTGTGCTTTTTTATTTTTGCTTTGTTGCAGTTGCTTACGCAAATCGCCAAATCTATGATATTTATATGCCGAAACTTTTTTCGACACCGTCCTTAAATCTACCGGAATTTCGCCGCCAATTTCCCAAAACGGTGGAAAATTTGGCACATTTGCCCAATCGTGAAGCGTGGCTTGCCCGCATTTGGGAAATTGAACAGCGTTGGCAGATGTTTCGGGAAAATCCGCACCAGACGGAAGAAGTAATTTTGTCTGACAGTGCGCCGAAAAATTTGGAAACCGAAGCCGAATTTGAAATTATTTATGCGGGCGGAACTCTCGGCTTGCTCCACGCGGCGGTGATGGCGAGTAAATATAATCGCAAAATTCTGGTGTTTGATGCGCACATCGTCGGCAAAACGCACCGCGATTGGAATATCTCCGATAAGGAATTGCAGGAATTTATCACCGTCGGACTTTTTACCAAAGAAGAAATTGAAACGGCGGTTGCCAACCGTTATAAAACCGGCTTTGTTAAATTTTACGACGCGAATTCCAAAATAAAAACACCGCCGCTTTTTATGGATAATGTTTTGGACGTGACACTCGAAGCCGATAAACTTTTGCATCTGGCGGTTGAAAAACTCAAAAATACAAATTCAAAAATTATTAATAATTTGCGTTTTGTTCGTGCCTACGTTCGACAGGATAAAGTTTTAATCGAATGTGAAAATACCAAAGACGGACGGCGACGGCTCTTTGCTTCTAAACTTTTTATTGATTCGACAGGAACAAATTCTTCGGTTTCGCGCCAACTAAATAACGGAAATTCAATCACGCACGTTTGTCCGACGGTCGGCACGGTGGCAAAAGGTTTTCGGCACGGAAATGGCAAAAGAGAAGTTGATTTTTCCGTCGGTGAAATTCTTGTCAGCACCGAAGATGCTTCCGACCATCGCCAGTTAATCTGGGAAGGTTTCGCCGGAAATCCGGTTAAAGACGAATATACGACTTATCTGTTTTTCTATGATGCGGTCGAATCAAAAGCCGATAAATCATTGCTCCGGCTGTTTGAAGATTATTTTGAAAAACTTCCCGATTACAAAATGAAAAACGGCGCGTGGCGCGTCGTCAAACCGGTTTTCGGCTATATTCCGAGCATTCACCATCAAGGTTGGAGCAACATAAAAAAAACGGCAGCCGACAGAGTTTTGCTAATCGGCGATGCGGCTGGTCTTTCGAGTCCGCTGACTTTTTGCGGTTTCGGGTCGCACGTCAGAAATTTGCGAAAATTGACGAATTTAACCGAAAACGCTTTGCGCGAAAACGTATTTGACGAAAAATCACTCTCAAACATCAACGCCTATGAACCGCGAGTCGCGCAAATGTCAAGCCTGGCTGAGTTTATGCGCCCGATGCCGAAAAGCAAAACTTCGGTCGTCAACGAAACAATGAACGCGGTGATGATGGCTTTGAGTAAACTAGACGCAAAAATCAGCCGCGAAATGTTTCAAGACCGCATTTCGTTTGCTTCATTTAAGAAAATTTTGACGAAAACAGCGGTAATTCATCCAAAAGTCTTTAAACTAATGTTTGAAAACCTGGGCGCGAAAGGCGCATTTTGGTGGATTGCCAATATCGCTGAAGCCGCCGTGAAAGAAAAACGCGAAGAAAAATCTTCGCGCTCCTGAATTTTTGAGTAATTATTTACAATCTCTTTTCAAAATTAAAGCGCATTTAATTTTTATCATTCAACTCATTTACATTTTCTTTTATCACTTCAAATTCAAAATGTAATTCTTTTCCGCGAAAAATATAGCTTAAATACTGCTCCCAAAATTTTCGCGTAAAACGCAGAAACGGTGATTTTTTATCTAAATTTACAAAAAATTCGATGCCCAAACTGCGCCACAAATTCGCCAGCGAAACGTAAGTGGTTATTGGTTTTAGTTTGACTTCCGTGTAAAAATCAAAAACCTGTCGTTCAGGCATAAAAGTATTGAAAGAATAGGAATTAAAATGATTGCGGTGTGTCGGGTCGTTTGCCCAATCGGGATTTGTGTAATGCGGCGTAACGAGTTTGATGCGCCCGCCATTTTTTGTAATGCGGTAAAGTTCGGTAATAAAAGCCATTACATCTGGAATATGTTCGACGACGTGGCGCGAAATTATCAAATCAAACTCGTTATCCTCAAATGGATAAGGAACTTCGCCAAGGTCGTGAATAACGTCAGCCGCCGTGCGCGGGTTGTTGTCCAAACCAATCGCGCCTTCGTATTTATTGCTGCCGCAGCCAACATCGAGAATTTTTTTCATTTATTTGAACCGCAGAGACGCAAAGACGCAGAGAAAGAATTTAGAAACTCTGCGTCTTTGCGTCTCTGCGGTAAAATTATATCAAAATTTATCGGCAAGTTCCGTAATGCCGCAACGCGGGCAAACCAATATGCGTTGTGCTTTGTCCGCCCATTTTGCCAACGCTTGATTTGAAAGTTTCGGCTGTTTGCTTTCGGCTTCGCCTTCGCGCATCAGGCGTGAATGTTTTTGCTTCAAAACATTACTTTGCTCATTTAATTCGCGTTCACAATGTTTGCAAATCCAGCCAAAACCGTCATTATAAAAATCGTTCAACTCAATTTTTTCCATAAAGAAAACCACAGAAAATTTCAAAAAGACACGAATGAAAATTATATTAAATTCGTGTCCTTTCGTGTGCGTTTATGATTATTAGCGAACTAAAATCTTCGCGCCGGACGACCCGGCAAATTTGTATTACCTTGTGAGTTGGGTAGAAGTTTGACAGGAACAGTCATTGTTCTGCCATTGCGGAAAATTTCAGCCTGAATCGTATCGCCGATTTGCTTTTTGTCGAGAAAACGATAAAGATCATCTAAATTATCCATCTTGACACCGTCGATTGACATGATTATATCGCCCAAAATAACCCCACCGTTGCTATTTTGCGAAAGTCCGTGAATTCCGGCGCGTTCCGCCGTGCCGCCCGGAACAACGCTCCGCACGAGCAAACCGCTTTCGACCGGCAATCTGGCACCTTGCTGCTGCAATTGTTCAACGATATAAGGTCTGATACCGAGGCTGGGACGGCGCACTTCGCCAAATTGAATCAATTGCGGCACGATGCGCTTGGCGATGTTGACCGGAATTGCAAAACCGACTCCAACCGAACCACCGGCAGGCGATAAAATCTGCGAGTTAATACCAATCATCCTGCCGTATTTATCAAGCAGAGGTCCGCCGGAATTGCCCGGATTGATTGATGCATCGGTTTGAATCGCGCCTTCAATCGGACGATTATTGCGGGCGCGAATCGGACGCTGCAAGCCCGAAATTACGCCGGTTGTCAAAGTTCTGTCCAAACCAAACGGATTGCCGATGGCTAAAACCTTTTGTCCGACGGTTAATTTATCCGAATCGCCTAATTGAATGACTGCTAAACCCGGCGGCGGCGATTCAATTTGAATCACCGCTAAATCCGTGTCCGGGTCGCCGCCGACAACTTTTGCCGAATAAGTTTTAGTGCCGCCGAAACTAACGGTTAATTTCTGCGCTCCTTCAATAACGTGATAATTCGTTAAAATACGCCCTTGCGCGTCAATCACCGAACCCGACCCCGAACCTTTTCCTTCCTGAACGCCGCCCCAATAATCTTCTTGAAAAGAAGTCGAAGTAATAAATGCCACGCCCGGCGAAAGCGTCTTATACACTTCAATGCTGTTTTGCTCGTCACTGACAACTGACGGTTCGGAAATTCCCTGCGGAACACTTTCCGCCAACGCCGTATTTGAATTGTTTCGCGGCTGCCAGAAATTTCCAAAATTGCCCAGTATGGCGACAACTCCGGCGGCGATAAATGCCGAAGCCAACGCTAAAAATAGAACTTCTCGGGTAGATAATTGATAGATTGCTTTTTTTGACATATTATTTTTTTCCCATCCATATAAATTTAATTATTATGATGCCGGACTTTTGAAAATGCGTTGCGTATTCATTTACGAAGAAAAATAATTCCTTGTTTCAAGTATCTCGCCCGATAAACCGGCTATTCAAGTTTTCTGCAAAAAGCAGTTTTAGTTTCAAACGCGGAAAACGCTAATCCTGCGGGCGATTTACCAAAAGGCTCAAATAAATTATAGCAACGGTTAAACAATGCAAAGCGTCTTAAAAAAGCTGACATAAGGCTATTGTGAGCCTTATTAAAAATAAACGGAGAAAGTAAGGAGAGAGATATGAAAAGTTCATTTAATTTTAAGTTTTTGGTAGCGATTTTAGCAGTTTTTTTCGTATTCGGTTCGATTGATTCTTTTGCACAAACGCGCAGACCGACGATTCGGCAAAGATCAAGGGTTACGCGACCGACGGCTGATTTATATACTGTCCGAAGCGGCGAAACATTGCGTGTTCGGATGAATGAAACGCTCAATTCAAGAACGGCGCGAGTCGGCGACAGATTTACAACTACTGTAACCGAGCCGGTTTATTCGAACAACGGCGTGATTGTCATTCCGACGGGAAGCACGGTTGTCGGGCGCGTTGATTCAGTCAAACCGGCAAAAAAAGGCGGCGACCCGGGACAAATTGATGTCAGTTTTATCGAAGTCAAACTGCCGAACGGCACGCGCCGCGCTATCAACGGTTCTTTAACCAATTTGAGCAGCGACGATGCCAAAAGCGATGCGGAAGGCACAGTTTCGGGCGACGATAGAAAAAATGACAAGATAATCTTTATTGGCGGCGGTGCCGGTGGCGGCGCGATTCTCGGCGGGTTAATCGGCGGTGGAAAAGGCGCGATTATCGGCGGAATTCTCGGCGGACTCGGCGGACTCGCAGGTGAAAGATTAACCAAAGGTGAAGATGCCAAAGTTGAATCCGGAACACAATTCGGCGTTATCCTTAATCAATCGGTTTTACTGCCAAAATTCGGCGAAGTGAACACGAGAAATGATAATACCTATGAGCCGCGAACAAATAGCGGACAAACTTATACGGTTCGACCGGGCGATACGCTCGCAAAAATCAGCCAGAGATTTTACGGCACGACACGCCGTTACCTAGATATTTATGAAGCTAACCGCGATGTGTTACGTAGTCCGAGTCAAATTGAAGTTGGGCAGGAATTAAGAATTCCTTAATTTTTAGCTGAACAAAAAGGAAAAGCGGAGAGAATTTTTCCTCTCCGCTTTTTTTGTGGTTGTCAATGTTTTTGTGGTTAATCCATATGTTCTTTCCCGCAAATAACACAAAAAAATGATTTGTTGTGTTATTCGTGATTAGTTTCTTATTTTTTCTAATTCTCCGCCCCGATTTCTTCAAGCCGCTTTGTAATTTTTTTAATCAACCAATTTGGCGTTGACGCGCCTGCCGTTAAACCGACTCTTTTTGCGCCTTGAAGGTCTTCTGCATTAATTTCATCTTCGGTTTCAATCAAAAAACTCTTTTCGCATTGTTCTTTGCAAACGGCGAGAAGTTTTCGGCTGTTGGAAGAATGTCTGCCGCCGATGATATAAAACGCATCAACTTCGCCCGCCAGTGCGCGTGCCGCGTCTTGACGGTCGCGGGTTGCCGAACAAATCGTATTGACAATTTGCGTTTCGCCTTCCGCTTTTTGCTTAACCGCTTCGGCAACATCAAGAAAATTTTGCAGTTTTATCGTTGTCTGCGAAACAACCAGGGGATTATTAAGTTTTGGCAATGCGGCGACTTCTTTAACATCACTGATAACAAATGTATGTTCGGGCGCGTAGCCGAAAACGCCAATCATTTCGGGATGTTCGGGATTTCCGACAACGACAACATGGCGGTTTTGGGCGGCGGCGCGGGAAGCTAGTTTCTGCACTTTTGTAACAAAAGGGCAAGTCGCGTCAACCACTTTTGAAGCCTTTTCGCGCAATTCCTGTTCAACTTGCGGCGTAACGCCGTGAGCGCGAATGACGGCGGTTTCGCCGCGCTTTATCTGCACGGGCGCGTTAACTGTTGAAACGCCGTGCGTTGCAAGGCGCGACATTTCTTGGTCGTTGTGAATCAGTGGACCTAAGGTGCGAACCGTGTCGCCTTCGCCCAAAGCCTCTTCGACCATTTCGACGGCGCGTTCTACGCCAAAACAAAATCCATATTCGTCTGCTAATAAAACCTGCATAATTTTAGTTTGTCATTTGAAAGCGAAAATTTCAAACTACTTTCGTAAATTTTAGCAAATATCGGCAAAAATTAACAACAAATTAAAATAGGCACTTTAGAAATTTTGCGTTTCATCGCCGAGTGTAACGACGAATTTGTAAGCAGGCGAAAACAATTTAACGGAATAAGGCGGGTTACCGTAAAAGTTATTTGATTTTTGCATTTACGCAAGAGAAAATATAAATTATAAGTAACATTTGGAAGGAGAAAATAAATGGCAAAAGAGGTCATAAATGTTGACGGCGAGGAAAAAGTTGTGCGGGAAGACACGGCAAAATCTTATCGCGGAATAATCTGGGCTTTAATTAGTGTCGGGGCTTTTATTATTATTGCGGCGATTTTGTTTTTCGGTTTTGGATTGGGTTCGCTACTCAACAATGATATTAAAAGTCCGGCGGAAATTGAACAAAAAAGACAATAAAATCAGTGGTAAATGGTAAATGGTAAGTGGTAAATCAAAGAGTTTTCTTACATTTACCACTTACCATTTACCATTAGTAAAAAATGTTGATTTTAGGCATCGAAAGTTCGTGTGATGAAACGGCGGCGGCGATTGTGCGCGACGGACGGGAGATTTTGTCGTCCGTTATTTCCTCGCAAATCGAACTGCACAAACCTTTCGGCGGTGTTGTACCGGAACTGGCTTCGCGCGAACATCTCGAAAAAATTGAACCGGTAGTTGACGAAGCACTAGAGAAAGCCGGTGTTTTGCTCAAAGAAATTGATGCTGTCGCTGTTACGCAAGGTCCCGGACTGGTCGGTTCGCTTCTCGTCGGAGTTTGTTTTGCAAAGGCACTGGCGTTTGGTTTGGACATTCCCTTTATTGGTGTAAATCATATCGAAGGTCACGTTTTTTCAGTCGTGTTTGAAAATCCGCCGGTTGAATATCCCGCGTTGGCGTTAATTGTTTCGGGCGGACATACAAATTTATTTTTTATTCCCGAAGCAGGCAAATATAAGGTTGTTTCGCGCACGCGCGACGACGCGGCGGGCGAAGCGTTTGATAAGGTGGCAAAAATGCTCGGACTCGAATATCCGGGCGGACCTGTCATCGAAAAATTATCCTTGACGGGCGACGCGCATAAAATAAAATTCCCGATTGCGAAAATCAGCGACGGCAGACCTGATTTTAGCTTTAGCGGTTTAAAAACGGCGGTTTCGCGTTACGTGCGCGAAAATGAAATTGAGCCGGTTGCGGAAAATCAAACGCCGTCGCAGGAAATAAAAGACGTTGCGGCAAGTTTTCAGACAGCAGTTGTAAAATCTCTGGTCGGCACAATGGAAAAACTCGCGCTTGAACTAAATCCAAAAACCTTAATTGTTGCGGGCGGCGTGGCTTGCAACCAATCGTTACAAAATGCAGCCCGAATAGCAGCAAAAAAATTAAATCTGCCCGTTTATTTTCCTTCCAAACATCTTTCCACCGACAACGCGGCGATGATTGCGGCAGCGGGTTATTTTCATCTGCAGCGCGGCGAACAATCTGATTTGCGAATGACGGCGGATGTTTCGATGCGGCTGCAAAACTTTGAAAATGAAGACGCGGAACTGAAAAAGAAAAAAGTGCGCTATCGATTATAAAGTTATACGAAAAATATTAGGACTTTCTTAAAATGCAGAAAAAAGAGCAAAACTATTAACTGTCCACTCTACACTTTTAACTGATTTGCAAAGGAAAACCCCTTTTATGGAAGATAGTTTATAGTCAATAGTGAACAGCTAATAGTTTGCTGCCGAATCTTTAATTTTTGAGATAATCCTGTATATAAAAGCTGATAACCGATAGATTTTTGTTTTATCTCTCATTTATTATCTATCAATTGTCAGTTATCACGAATGAATATACACTTTTCAAAACTACTTCCGGATAACTTGCGAATCCTGCTCTTTTCTGCTTTGGGTTTGTTTTCCTGACGAAGCGGGCGGCGTAGGTTTTGGTTTTTCCGTCGGTTTTGCCGGTGTTTTTTCCGTTTTCGGAGCCGGTGTAGGTTTTGTTTCCGGCGTAGGTTGCGGACTTTCCGCCGGTGTCGGTGAAGTCTGCGTATTTGCTGGCGGCGTTCCTTTTCCCTTCGGTGTTGGCGAAGGCTTTACACTGACGTTGGCGTTAGTGTTGGCGGGAACAAGAATATATGCGCCGCTGCCATCAGGCGGCATAAATTGGCTGCCTGTCTCTCCCGGAATCGTGATAATCTGTCCGCCCGGCGGAACATACATCGGCGGCGCACCCGGCGGAGGCTGCCCGCCACGCGCCCATGGGTCGTAACCGTCGCCGCCCGGCATAGTTTGCGGTATCGGCATTCCTGCCGCATTTGAATTTGCCATCATCTCCGGTGAATAAGGCATTAAACTCCATGCGCCTTGCTCGTTCATTCCGGTTGCCGGATTGAGCGGTTGAACAGGTTGTCCGTTGGTGTCGGTTTGCAGCTGCGTTGTCGGATTGGTCTGCTTACTCTGCGTGAAATAAATCATCGCCGCACTCAAACCGACAATTCCTACCAATATGACAAACGCCGTTTTCCATAAATTATTTGTTGTATTGCCCTCTGTATTCGGCATAACAATTGTTTTCACTTCATCAAAATTTTTTGTTACGCGGCTTAATTCTTCGGCAAATTCATTGGCGGTTTGATAGCGCATTTCAGGATTTTTCGCCAGTGCTTTAATGACAATCGGCTCAATGTAGACGGGCAAATCATTGCGGAAAGCAGAAAGCGGCGCGGGCGGATTTTCCGCTTGCTTGTTCATCAAATCAGCCGGATTTTCTGCCGTGAACGGCACTTCGCCCGCCAACATTTCATACAAAATTACGCCGAGCGAATAAATATCCGAGCGTTCATCGGCTTCGGAAACCGACGAATTTTGTTCGGGCGAAAGATATGCCAAATCCTTCAAATCCGTTTCTTCGCCAAACACATCGGCTCCGTTTGAAATATCCGAGCCGAAATCTAGAACTTTAACGGTTTCAGGTTCTCCAGCCGTGTGTGCGAGCAAAACATTTTTGCTATTTAAACGATAGTGAATAATGCCGTTAGCGTGTGCGGCGGAAAGCGCGGCGGCAATCTGTCGGGCAATTCTGACGGCGCGTTCAACCGGAAATTTGCCTTCGCGCCAGATTGCTTCTTCGAGCATTTCGCCACTCGCATCTTCCATCACGATATAAATCGTGCCGTTTTCGTCCGCGCCAAAATCCGTAACATTTAAGATATTCGGGTGAGAAATATGCGAAACCGTCCGCGCTTCGGCGGAAAACCGTTTCACAATTCTTTCATCAACTGCTAAAGCCGGCGGAAGAATTTTGACGCTAACACTCTTTTCCATCAGAAGATGAGTGGCGCGATAAGTTTTTCCCAAACCACCGTCGCGCAATTCTCCTTCAATTTGATATTTATCTGCTAAATTTTGTCCGGTAAATTGGTCTGACATTTTTCTCTATAAAATTTTTCTTACAATTATTATACACGCTTTAAGAAACGGTTCGATTCAAAAATCTTGCATTAAGTTGTAACACACAATAGTTTGGAAACCGAAACAAAGAAAATGCGGACAAAGCCCGAAGACTCAGCCGCAAAATTTGGTTTTCGTTTAATTTTAAAGTTTGACGAAAACGATAAGCAGCGCAAACAGCACGAGCGACTCAATCAGAGCCAACGCAATAATCATCAGCGTTTGGACGGTTCCTGCCGCGCCCGGATTACGAGCCGCGCCTTCCGCCGCCCGTGAACCGACCAGACCTTGACCGATACCAGCCAAGCCCGCCGCCAAACCAAAACCGATGCCCGCGCCGATAGCCTTCGCCGCGTTGACAGTTGATTCATTGTCCGCCGCGCCCGCGCCTTGCGCGAGAGCCGGAATTGCCATTACAAAAAGCGCAAGGGCGGAAAAGAAAATATATTTAAATTTATTCATTTTTAGTCTCCTGTATTTTTATTTAATTGGCGAAGACCTCGAAAAATCTTTTTTGCAAACTTGCGGGGTTTATAATTTCGCCTTACTTCCGGTATGCGCTCGTTTTCTACTCCTTGGAGACGAGGCTCCTGTTGCGTGCGGGCATTTTCGCGTATGAAATGCAAGTTTTTTATTTAATTTAATCTTAGTCTTCTAATTACGATTGAACTTAAATTATTTAAAGCATTGCGACCAATCGCCAATCGCAAATCTAAAACCTTTTAAACGTGTGCCGTTGCAACCGCCTCGCCGGTTACTTCCGAATGTTCTCCGCCATGCTTATGTTCGTGCGGCTCGTGGGTAACTTCGCTGATGTAAATCATTGAAAGCAAAGTGAATACAAGCGTTTGCACAAACGCAACAAAAACCGCCAACGGCATCAACACCACCGGCAGTAGAAATTGTGTGAACGGCGGAGCTAAACCAGAAATCTGTGATGAAATCTGCTCGTCGGCAAACATATTAGCAAAAAGTCGAACGGCGAGCGTCAACGGACGAATCATATTACTGATAAGTTCAATGCCGAAAATCAACGGTGTGATGATTATCGCCAATAGTAAAGGCAATCTTGGACCGGCAAAATGCTTTAAGTGATTGACAATTCCGTTTTCGCTAATCCCGACGTAGTTGTAATAAACAAACGACGAAATACCGAGCGCGAAGGTTACGTTGACCGAAGCCGTCGGAGCCATAAACATCGGGAAAAGTCCCATCAAATTGGAAATCAAAACCAAAATGGCAAATGTGGCGACCACTGGAAAATATTGATAGCCGTGATTGCCGACAACGCTGATAATCAAATCTTTTAACGCGACGAATCCGGCTTCGAGCGTCAGTTGTCCATGCTGCGGATCGTCTTCGGAAAGTTTCCCCTTGAAAATCCAAATGACAACCAAAGTCAAAATACACGCAATCACGAACATCACCGTATACCACGGAATCGCGTTTTCCGCCGTGTAAGGTCCAAAAACATCGGCGGGCGTTGCTTTAACTCCAATTTTATTAAAAAACCACTCCCAAGCCGGATAAGTATAAGCCATCTCAAATCTATAGAGAGGCTCGCCCAAATAATGATTGATAAATTCGACAATCAACGGCGTATGATGCTCGCCGCCGCCTTCTGCAAATAGAAACATTCTTAAACTTCCTTTCGTTTCGAGATATGAATAAATATCAAAATAAAAGATTCTATCAAAATCGCCGCCGCAAAAGCCAAAAGACCGCAAATTACTGCTGCAACCGAAATAATTTTAGTTAAAAAAACCAATACGATAACCGCGCCGATGGCAAAATAACGCAGGATATATTTCCCAACCAAAAACTTCGGCTTTGCGCCTTCGACCGCCTTTTCAAAAACACTTTTGAGCGCGAATTTCAGCCAATAATAATTAATAAACGACAAAATTCCGCCGAGTATTAAACCTGCCGTAACGCGCCACGTTGCAAAAATCAAACTTCCGATTATCGCGGCGACCAAGACAATTACCATAATCCACAAAACTCTCGAATGGGAAATTGGAACAGCCGCGTCTGCTTCGTCGGTTGTAGTTTTGAAATTGTCGCTCATGGCGAAACAAGCATTTTATAAGGTTCGGGCGGAAAATTCAAAGCAGGAAAGCGGTTTGAAAATAATATTGTGCAATTTTTCTCAAATTAAGTAATCGGACAGAATTATTTTATAAGACTTTTTAACCGTCCCGCTTCGCGTTGACACAGATAAACTCAGATATTTTTTTTGATGAAACCAAATCTGTATTTTCCATTATTTCTTATCTCGTGTTTATCTGTGTCTATCTGTGGTTAAATATGCTTTTATTTTGTCTAGCTGTTAGTCTTTATTTTTCAGAATTTGCGAAGTCATTCTAAAAAATTGAAAGAAGCCAATAACCGAGCCTAAGATAATTCCGCCGATAACTCCCCACGGCGACGTTCCCAAAAGCAAATCGGCAAACCAACCGATAACTAACAAGAAGACAACCGAACCGAATAGAGCAATTGCCGCCGACATCGCAAGTCCACTTTTTCGGGCTGTTTCGGCGATTGATTCGGGTTTGGCTGGCATTTGAAAAGGCATTGGTCTACCTTTTTCCGGCGTTTTGACGGCGAATATCGGCTCGCTTGAATTTGATATGGCGGATTGAGTCGCCGGTTCTTCAATCGTTTCAACGTCGTGCGAAATTGATATTTCCCTGTCGTTGAAAGCAGGTTTTTCAAACAACACTTCTTCGGGCAAAATTATCGGCTCGGTTTGCGCTTCGGGCTGATTTGTTTCCTCAATATTGACTGGCAGCTTTTCTTCACTTTCGTCGAATAAACTCTTTATCATCCCAATTCTCCCGCGTCAAATAATCTTTCAGCAACTTCTATTAAAAGCGATTTGCGCGAATGGCGCAAGGAATCATAAATATTGGACACTGATTGGTTAAGATTATTTAACAAGACTTTCGCTTGAAGTGAATAACTCTGCCGTGCCGCAAGCCCGCACAGAAGTCAAGGGCGCAAACACACTCGACTTTCGTGCGTGTTTCTGCATTTCAATATCCGGCAGCTTGGTTTAATTAGTTCGCCTTTTAGACTTGATTAATTTAACAGCCTTGCCAGGCGGCGGCTTGATTGGCAGATTCAAAAGGTTCAAAACAGTTTTGTCAATAATTTCATCGCCCACCAGACGGTTATGTTCGCCGCAAGCTACCGTTAAATCTTTTAAAACGTCTGACTCCAGGTTGGCGGATTTACCGATATTCAACAAGGAAGAAATTAAAGAGCGTTTAGGCACAACGCCGTCGCCGGGCGAATACAAAACTTTTCCTAATTCTTCTTTAGAAACCTTTGTGCCGTCGCTCTTTGTAAATGAATCAGTCTCAAATTCCGTCTTCCAAGTGTTATCTTTTGAATTTTTGTGAATAATCATTCCGTCAACCGTCGGTCTGCATTCCGAGCCGAAATAATAAATCGGAATCGGATTTTTTGTCGTCGGTTTTGCGCCCAACGCGGCTTGAAACAGTTTGGCGCGAAGTAGAACGGCTTGGAAATACGCTTTTGCCTGCCCTTGAGTGGCGTTTTCGATTTTCTTGGAAAAAACTTCGTCGGTGTAAGCCGTCCAACCGTATTTTTCCCACGTCACCGGATTATAAATATCAATTTTGAGCGGCTTTAGGTTTTCGTCAAAGGCGCGAACCATTCTGTCGTGCGGCAAAAGTTGGTAAATCGAAGGAATTGTGAACAAATCGTATTTTGATAAATTTTGCAAAAACGGAAGGTTTACTTTGCCGCCGCCGAAAAGCGAAAATCCGTTGAGCAAAGAGTTAAGTGCGGATAGTGAACCTCCGTTCGGTGTGGCAACCAGCAAGATGCTGTTGATATAGGACGCGCCTTTCCACGTTGGTCTGAAATTTCGCGCTGTTAAATCTGCTTTGCCATACATCGCGGCGTAACGCGCAATGAGTCCGCCCATTGAGTGCGCGACGATATTAAATTTTAAATCGGGACGCTTGAGTTTAGCGCGGAGCGCATCCATTTTTTGTAGTAAAATATGCGCGTTTTCGACATTGTCAAGCCGCCAGTCGTATGGAAAAAGGTAGACAGTATCGGCGTATCCGTTTTCGTCCGGCGCGTCTATTTTGCTTTCCTTGTAGCCGTCGGCTGCGAGTGAGTCAATCAATTTCTGATAAATTTCAATTTCAGGCGTGAGCCGGATTATCTGGACTTTCCGCAAAACATCACCCGGCACTAAATTGTCCCGATTCGCCGCAATATCGGGCGAAATCGGAAGCCGCAAATCATCATCTTTTGACCGCGCCAGGTCAAACCAAACTTTTTCGTTCGAATTTTTATTAACCAGTTCCGAGCCGATTAAACCCGGAATAATAATAACCGGCAATCTGCCTTTCGGAGTCGGTTTGGTTTCTGTCGCGGCAGCTTTTGCTGATTCATCTTTTGGCGCGTCGCCCTTTTTTCCGTCAACCTTGCTAATTATTTTCTTTAAAACATTTGTCTTTTTCGTTGTTTTTTCCTGTGCTTCGACGGCGTGAACAAAAAACAAAACAACGAGCAAAAAGGCGAAAAACTTAGTAAGTGAAAACCCTGACATAAATGATTTTTAACCTCTGATTATTTTAGAATAAATTAAAACTTAACTTGTCAGTTCGCCTAAAAACAATTATTTTTTTCTCGTATTACTTTGCAAAATAACGGTTTCGTTTGGCGATTTCAATTTGTATGTGATGCCGCGCCAGCAAATTTGGTTTGAGAAAAAAGCGCATAAACAATTATAAAAATAAATTACAGGCGTAATCGTCCAAAGCGTAAGATGCGGCAAAAGACTTTTGTTCAATTGACTTTCGTAATTTTTCAAAACTAATTTAACCGCCGTCAATCTTAACCGAGCCTTGCCGACACCAAGCGCAAAAATCGCTGACAAAAAAGCCAGCGTCAGCCAAAAATGCCAACCCGCAAGCAGAAATAAAAGAATAAAGTCCGTCCAAAAAATTGCGGTAAAAAAAAATGAACCAATAAAAGAGGCTTTCCACAGATTTGGCGCATAGACGCACGTGATTTTCATTTGGCGCGTTGTGAATTCGAGAAGTTCGCCAAAAGTGCAATCTTCAATCGAAGCAGTCAAACATTGCGGGACAAAATAAATCGGCAAACGCGCTTCTTTTAATGCGCGTGTAACGGCGAAATCGTCGGAAAGCGTTCCTTTCAGACGTTCACGCATATCAAGTTTTTCAAAAACATCGCGCCGAATCGCCGTCGAACCGCCCCAACAAAAATTATTATTTGTTTTTGCGCCCAAAGCCGATGCAATCGAAGCATTCCAAACCGAGCGCAGTTCGGTTGAAAATCCGCCCTTTTTACTAATAAACCAGCGATAACCGGTCGCCGCGCCGACATTTTCATCTTGCAAAGGCGCGATTAAATTTCCCAGCCAATTTTTGTTTGGTCGCACGTCCGAATCTACCAAAACAAAAACTTCACTTTTGCCGGAAACTTCTAAAACCGCTTGGCGCAGATTATGAACTTTTTGACCTTCGTCTTTCGCCATTCCTGCGATGACGAGTTTTGTTGAAACAGAATTGCTCCCGCCAAGGCGCAGAGGCGCAAAGTTTTTTTCAGATTTTGTATCCTGTAAATCCTGTTCATCCCGATTAATTTTCCTTTGCACCTTTGCGTCTTTACGGGAAACTTCTTCAATAATTTTTATTGCTTCATCGCGTTCATCATCAACCACAAACAAAATTTCATAACTTGGAAAATCCTGCCGAAAAAGCGCGAAAAGATTTTCCCGCAAACCTTCGTCAAGCCCACGACAAGGCACAATTATCGAACAAAAAGGCGTGTAATTAGATTTTGGTTTGGCTAATTCTTTTTTGAAAAATGCGAGATAATTAATTCCGCCGCGCAGAGATTTGTAGCCGAGAAAAACTGAACCGGCGGCAAAAAAGTAGAAAACGAAAATCATAATTTATTTTGAACTTGCAGAAAAGGCTTAAGTTGTTTGATTGTTTCAGATGTTGCGCCGCAGCTTTTTTGCATTATCATAAAAGCGTTTCTGCCCAGCTTCTGCCGCCGTTCGGCGTTTTGTAGTAATTCGGAAAAAACTTCGGTGAGTTGTTTGGAAATTTCTCTTTCGTCCAATTTCGGCAGTTGAACGAGCGCGTCTTGGGCGAGAAATTCTCTGACAATTTCCGCAAAATTCGTTGTGTAGAAACCTGTTGCAATGGCTTTTCGCGCAATCGCCGGTTCAAGGATATTTTGTCCGCCGTGCGGAATCAGGCTTCCGCCGACAAAAACGATTTCTGCTAACGGGAAAACGGTGCGAAGCTCGCCGATGCTGTCGAGCAGAATTATTTCCGCGATTTTATCTTTATCGGATGGTTTTGCGGAACGCCTTGACCACTTAAAACCCGCGTTTTTTATCAGTTCGGCGACTTCCGCAAATCTTTCGGGATGACGCGGCGCAATCAGAAGACGCGGCAGCAACTTTCCTTCCGATTTTTCCCGAACCTCCGCGAAAGCCTCTAAAATCCATACTTCTTCGGGCGCGTGAGTGCTTGCCGCAACGATTAACGGCGCGTTTTCCGAAATGGCAAATCTTTCCCGAAATTCTTGGGTTAATTGATTTTCGGTTTCCTCAAAACCTTGGTCAAACTTGATATTTCCGGTAACTTTTACTTTGTCGGCGCGGATTCCGAGTTGAATAATTCGTTGCGCGTCTTTATTTCCCTGCATTAAAGCCAAATCAACAAACTGCAAAACTCTCTGCATAAAATTTTTGACATAAAGATAACGATTAACCGATTTTTCCGATAATCTGCCATTGACGATGACGATTTTTGCTCCGCTTTTGTGTGTTTCGCGCAGAAAATTAAACCACAGTTCGGTTTCTATTATCAAAACAACGCTCGGCTTGATTTTCCGCAGTGCGCGGCGCACCGTAAAACGCCAATCAAGAGGAAAATAAAAGACAAGCGCGGCTGAATCGGCAAAAACTTCGCGGGCGAGTTCCTGACCTGTTTTTGTAGTGGTCGAAACGACAAGACAAAAATCAGGATATTTTTCGAGCAGTTCTTTGACCAGCGGACGAGCGGCATTGATTTCGCCAACCGAAACACAGTGAAGCCAGAGGACAGGTTTTTCATCCTGCTGAAAATTGGGCAAATATCCGAGACGCTGCCAAAATCCCGCCGCGTATTTCCCTTTTCTCAATCCGTCAAAAAGAAATCGCGGCAGCAAAACGATAAAACCAATTGTCAAAAGAACACTGTATAAGAAAAACATATTGATAGGTGAAAGGTGAAAAGTGATAACTAATAGGTGATAGGTAAGAATTTATCTTATTTTTCATTTCTTTTCACTTTTCACTTCACTCTCTCGATATATTTCGCTTCGGTTGGATTGACTCGAATGCGCTCGCCTTCGGTGATAAACGGTGGGACTGTTATAGTTACGCCGTTTTCCAGCGTTGCCGGTTTGTTGGAATTGGAAACGGTTGCGCTTTTTAATATCGGGTCGGTTTTTGTAACCGTCAGTTCGAGCGAGCTTGGCAATTCAATGCCAATCGGCGTGTCGTCGTAAAACTCGACCTGAAGTTTCAAACCCGGCATCAGCCACTGCGTCGTGTCGCCGAGTTCGTCTTCGGTCAACGATATTTGTTCGTAATTTTCCGAATTCATAAAATGATGATGCGAGCCGTCAGAATAAAGATATTCCATTTCGTGCTGTTCGAGCGGGGCGCGTTCAATCGTATCATTTGCCCGAAACCGATGTTCAAACGAACTGCCCGTTATCAAGTTTCTTAGGCGCGACTGCACCATTGCGCGAAGGTTACCGGGCGTGTGATGGCGAAATTCCATCACCTTGCACGGCACGCCTTCAAAAAGAATAACCATACCTTTGCGAATGTCGCTTGCCGAAAGTGCCATAAAATTTTATTATCTCCGTTTATTAAAAATTGCTTGGTTTTATAAAATTCCTAGTTTATTTTTGACTTGGAGTTTTGTCTAGTCAACAGGCAAAATACAAAGATGAATTTTTCCGTCATCATTCCCGCTTTCAACGAAGAAAATTATTTGCCGAAAACGCTCGCGGCAATCAAAACCGCATTGGCGACAATTGACTTTCTGGCGGAAATAATTGTGGTTGACAACGAAAGCACCGATAAAACCGCGCAAACCGCCAAAGATTTCGGCGCAAAAGTCGTTTCGGAAAGCGAACACAACATTGCCAAAGTCAGAAACACAGGCGCGAAGAACGCCAGCGGCGATGTTTTGATATTTATTGATGCGGATACAATTGTTCCCGAAACGCTTTTTCAAAAAATTGCCGAAGCGATGAAAAATGAAAAATGTTTCGGCGGCGCGGTTGCCGTCAGTTACGAACCGTTTCAAAGAAAATGGATGAAATTCTATCTGCTCGGCTGGAAGTTTTGGGGAAAACTTTTCAATATGAAACAAGGCGCGACGCAATTTTGCCGAAAAGCGGTTTTTGACAAACTGAACGGCTATGACGAAAGCATTTTTATTGGCGAAGACATTGAGTTTTACTGGAAACTTTCCAAATTCGCCAAACAAAACGGCGGTTTTCTGCATTTCATCGAAAATCCGAAAGCCATTACTTCTTCGAGACGTTTCGATAAAATGAGTCTTTGGAAAACTTTTCTGCTGACACATCCGGCATTTATTTTTCTGACTTCGCGGAAAAAATCCTTTTGGAAAGATTGGTATGAAAAAGCGATTCGCTAACGGAATGTATTTGCTTTCTCCAATGAATAAATGTTTTCTTACTTCTTCAAATCATATTGAAGGCGCAGATAGAGCGTAAATTGCACCATCGGCTCAATGCCCATCTGATTGATAACCGAATCAAAACTACTCGCATCAAGCGGCTCGTAGAAAAAAGTGCTGGTTTTACGCTGCCGCACGACAACGCGGTTATAATCGCCCGAAGTAGCACCGGCTTCAAAGGCTTGATAACCCGTATACAACTCGCTCGGATAAAAAGCGTCGTATTTTTCACTTGCCAAGTTTGTCGGTAACAGCTTAATGCCGAACGAATTGGCATAACTCGCTTCTTTTTGTTTAATAATTCTGACTGCTTCTTCAAACAACTTAGCGTGAACACCGCTCCTATCGCCGATGACATAATCAACTTCAATCAAATCAAAAATTGAGCCTTTGGCGGCGGCGGACAAAATCTTTTCCAGCAATTGACGGTCTTTGTAACGCACGGCGATATTTTTCTTGGTTTCAAAGCCGGAAAACTTTTCCGTTACCATGCTGCCGCTCGTCGTATAATCATAAATTTTATTTAGCGTGATAAAGTCAACAAAAATGTCGCCGCGCCTTATTCCCAAACCTTCTAAATCCTTAATAAATCCGGCAACTTGCGCGTTGATTTTACTGTTGCTCTCGGCAGAAGTTGCGGCTTCCTGCACCAAGCCAAAAACCGCGACAAAAGTATCAGCCTTCATATTCATCAAAACATTGGCTTCGACAAAATAAACTTGCGCTTTTCCGTCGGTGCTTCCGGTCAAAATGCCGGAATTTATCTGCGGTTTGCGCCGCTGCGTGCCGTAAGCGCGATTTCCACTTTCTTGCGCGAAAGCAAAAATCGGGCAAAACAAAACTAAAACAAACAGCCATAGTATTTTTCTCATTCGATTCACTTCCTTATTTCTATTTCACTGATAGGACTTGGTAATAAACTTTTAGAATCACCAAATCATTATTCAACCTTAGGATTTCGCAAAGGTGAAATCTGTTCAAGCGGTTCTGCTTCTACGCGCTCAATCTGGCGGGTGAGCAATTCGCTGATGGCGTCGGATGCCGGGGCGTTTTCTTTGGCAATCTGGTAAGCCCGCAGCGCATCTTCGCGCTTGCCGAGTTTGAGATACTGATTTCCGAGTTCCACGGCGTTATGATACTTTTTCGGGTCAAGTGCAACGGCTTCGGACAGCAGTTTTATTGCCCCTTCGATGTCCGGCTCGGCGGAATAAATTTTGTTATTTGCACGATTGGCAAGCCTTAATACCTTTGTGTCAGGGTCATGAAACACGCCGCGAAAGACGAACAAGTTTCCGAAACGCGCTATCGGAGTCGCTTCCCGGAAAGCCGGTTTGCTGCGGACTTGCCTCGCCCCCATAATAACCGTGCCGCTGAGCATTTCGCTGTCAAGTTTTTCCGCGTCGCGTTCGAGATTTTTGCCGACCCAATCAAGTCCCCGACCTTTCCTTTCCGCTTGCCTCATAGGATAGAGGATGAAAGGAATTTCGCCTGCGGTTCTCAAGTTCTCGTTATAATATTCTGTCAATTCCTTAGCCCGCAAACTTATATCAATTCCCTCATCGCTAAAATAAAGATAGGCGTTTGGCGTGCCGCCGACAGTTTCGTTGTAATACTCCCACGGGCGCAGAACGGGAATTGCCGAAATTAAAGCGGCGATTAAGGCAGCAGCGACCGCGCCGCGCAAAAGATAAGATTTGGATTCAACCGCCTTGTAAATTGCCAGCGATGCCAATAAAGCTAATGGCGGAATGATGGGCAGCGCGTGTCTGATTCCCGCGTAACTCGAACCTGTGGAAAGCACAATCAAAAAAAGCACAGCTAAACCGATCACGCCACACAGAGGCGCAATAAATTCTCGCGGAATTTTGCGGGCAATCAGTAAAACCGCGCCGATTACAGTCAGCAGAAGCAAACCAAGCGGGAGTTTGACGGCAATCACACCCGGAAAAAAATAGAAAGGTGCTTTCTTGTAACGATTGCCGAAAGCAAAAACGGAGCGGGCGCGTCCTTCCGCACCGGCGCGAATCGTGTCCGCCATTCCCCAAGTGTAGGCGCGGGGAAACAGATGTCCGCGCGCCATCATATTCAAACCGGCTCGGTAACGCGGCGAATTAACATCGCTGATTTTCTCCGCCAAAGAGCGATTGAATTGTTCTTCAGAAGTTACCGGACTTTCGCTAAAGCGGAACAGATAAAAACTCCACAAGACAATCATCGCCCCGATTAAAACCGCCGCCACCAATCCGACACGACGCAGGCGAACGACAATGCCAGCATTCCTTGCCAAAAAAATCGCCATCACGATTCCAATAATGGCAATCGCCGCCATGGTGATAACGGCTGAATGTTTCGCGCTCAAAGCCAATCCGAGGGCGAGTGCGGCAAAAATCAAATCAATTGTGCGCCACGAGCGAAACGCCGCGAGAGCAAACAAAACGGCGGTGGTCGAAAGCAGTGCGACGGGCAAATCCGTCATGACCACGGGAAGATGCGCGGCAACCGTCGGGTCAATCACCAAAAAAGCAGTCGCCGCTAAAGCAATCACATCTCCGAAAACACGCCGTGTTGCCACCGCGAACAAAAACAGCAGCAAGCCGTTCAAAGCAAACATCGCCGTTCGCGCACGGCTTTGAATCAAGTCTGGATCGTTGTTGAGATAAATGTCTTCTTCGACAAACTTGCGCTCATCCGCTTTGTCCTGAAGAGTGCGGTAAGGAGAAAGCTGATAGCCGAAACTTGAAACAAAAGCTCCCGTCCACAATTTGACGAGCGGCGGATGTTCGGGATTGAGCCGGAAGTCTCCGGTTTGAACGTAAGCCGCGCCCGCGCCGATGTGATAAGCCTCGTCAATCGTAAAACTGTCGAGCCGCGTCGCAATGCTTGAGCGAACAACGGCAAAGACGATCAATCCGAATAACACCAGAAAGAAAATTAAATGCCGCTTTGACAAAGAAAACTTTGCGGTCTTTTCAGTCTTCATTTCATTTTCGATTTTCATATTGAACTTATCTTTTAGATTCATTCGCGTAAGCAGGCTAAAGCCTAAATTAGGCTCGGCATAAAATGAATCACTAACCTTTTTTGACGAAACTCTGTGCCTGTAGAAGATCATCAATGACGTTCATATAAATATCCGGATAGGACTCTTCAATACTCTCTCGAAACATCATTCGCGCTTTTGCATCAATCACCGGAATATTTTGTGCCGCGTCATAAGTTTGTCTGTCAGTCCACTGCGCATAAGCCACCCATAATCTCTCTTCTGCCTGATGCAGACGCGAACCGAGACTGCCACAGTTTTGATAAATCTCCTCCGTCCTCCTATGCCATCCTTCCAAAAAATTCTTCTCGTGTCCTTCTTTTACTTTCCATCGGTACAAGGCAATAAACATTATTTCCTCCAGAATATTCGTAGAAATTTAGCGGACTATGTAACGAAGCATCTAACGCGCTTTACTCGGGGCGCGGAGTTCGCCCCAGTTCGGAAATCCATTAAGACCGGGCGTGTCGGTTATTTGTACCTCGCCCGTGCCGTCGCTGTTTATCAACCAGAGTTGGAATCTGCCTGTTCCTTGACCCATTGTTCTGTGGAAGATAATTTTCTTGCCGTCGGGTGACCACGAGGAAGTTAAGTCGCCCAGCGTGTTGTCGGTCAGTTGAACTTGACCCGTGCCATCGGCGTTCATTACGCAAATCTCAAAATCAGCACCGCCTTTCCGACACGCATAGACAATACGCTTGCCGTCCGGCGACCAAGCAGGAGCGCGTTCCTCTTCAGAATTATTGGTCAGCCGCACTCGCTTACCCTTCCCGTTCGTATTCATAACGTAGATTTCGGCGGTTGCGGAATCAAGTTTATCATCGGCGACTAAATGGCTCGTAAATAGAATTTTCTTACCGTCTGGCGACCAGTCCGGGTCTTCGTCAATCGCTTCAGGACTGTTCGTGATGTTCTTGGGTTTGGCAGTTTTTTTGAGGACATCATTGACGTTTAACGTAAAGATGTCGTTGTCAATAGTGGCAGCACCCGGATATGGTTTAGTCGGGTGACCCGTGCCTGATGCCGAAGCGTGAAAGGCGATTTTCTTACCGTCCGGCGACCATGTTGCGGAACTGCCGCGCGTCAACAGCGTCTGTTCCGTTCCATCCGCGTTCATCAGAAACAGGTGTGAAGTGTTAAGCGGTTCTTTCTCAGTCCGGAGACGGCTACTCTCAAAAAGAATTTTTCTCCCGTCGGGCGACAGTGACGGGAAATTGTCGGCGTATTTGTTATCGGTTATGCGCCGCACGTTCGTGCCGTCACCGTTCATCAGGTAAATCTGGGTATCGAACAAGAGTTTGCCCGCAGGATTGTGGCGCGTACTGGCAAACGCGATGGTAGAAGTCATCACGGTCTTCTTTTCCTGCCGTTCTCGAACCTGCGCCCGCGCTCCGACAAAAACCGCAACGGAAACTACAATAATTATCAACGCGGTAAGCACCGCATTCTGGATACTTTTGTTTTGCATCTTTATTTTCCTTTCACAATAGACTTGATTTTTTTATTTTTCCTTTTCTAAAACGTAATCTTGAGGGTTTAGCCGTCTAACAACCGAGTTATCGTGGGCGGAAACCGCCAAATGCGAACTAACGGACAAAAGATAACGCGATAATAAAGTCGCTGTGCGCCACCTCACGTCCAATGATTTGTTCGGGCGTGTTACAGAATTATTTTGAGCGTTTATTCCAAATAACGTGCGTTTGCTTCCACACGTCATTTTCATTTCTTCTGCTAATCCATAAATAATTTGCCGTATTCTCCGTGATTTCGCCGGTTTTCTTATTCTTTAAAATTTCTTTTGCCCAGCCCCGGTCAATGGCTGTATCTCCGGTAATCTTTACTTCCTCGCTGTGATATTCCGTTTTTACCTCAAATATCACCCACAATTGCCGCATCAGATTAAGCGCATTTTCTAGTCCTGAGACGGGCGGCAGACCGTCGGGAATTAAAACAATGTCCGGGGCGGAATGTCGTCTGAGCGGTTCAATGTCATTCAGCGAATTTTCCGCCTTCTGAACTTCGCTTCTCATCCGGTTGATATATTTGACGTCCTCTGTTTCGGAAGATTTGGATTTCGTTTGCGAAACGGCGGATGCCGCTACAATCAGAATCAAAATTATTAAAATTGAAAGTTTCATATTCACTTCTCTATTTGTTTTTACGATGCGGATTCATAATCAAAGAAAATCGAACAACTACCTTTGTCAGGCGTGAATGCCTCTGCTAGAGCCACGTCAAAATCATCATTACAATAACTCCGATAACTCCGACAAGAAAGCCGGCGGCGCGGTCAAACCAACGCGCCACCTGCTTCTAAATGACAGACTTGATTATTTAATTCTGTCCCGGCGGGTCGGGCTGCGGATTAAAACCTTCTGCCAATCCGGGATACATAAACAAAGTTCCGCCGGTTTGTTTGCTGAAGACTTCCATGGTCGGAACGACGGTGCAGCGATTTCGCGTTGCGTCTTCCGGGTCAATGCCGACCTCTGCGCGAAATTGGAATCCGCCTTCGATTGCCGTTCCGCCCTGCGGAATGACAATGCGGCTGATGGCAACGCCCGGTCGTAAATTAAATGTATCGGGCGTTCCGTAGGTTCGTCCGTTCGCGTCGTAAAACTTGATTTGAACGCGGCACGGTCTGATGTTCGGGTCGTCAATCGAACCATCAACTCTGACTAAATTGAGCCGGGCGTTTTGCGATGCCGGAAGCAAGGTGACAATCCCGAATTGGACTTTGTCAACCTCTTTGATTGCGCTCACCCGATTGACATTCCACACGGCGAACCCGATGAGAACGCCGATGACGACACCCAAGGCGAGTGTTTTTACTAATGTTTGTTTTGTTTTCATAATTTTTTCCTCTCTTATTTTTATGGTTTTTCCTTTGTTTTTACTTTCTAAATTGCAAATGAGTCGTCCACCCGGCTAAGGCACGTTCACAAGATAGCCTGATAACGTCACTGAAACGTCGGCATCAAATTGTGAGTTGATTACCGCATTCGGTAAGAAAACACGCCGGGCAGTCACTCTTAGGTCTTCAAGAAAGACCGAACTCGTCGGCACTTCTGTTGACTCGAACGCCGAATAGACATCAAAATTACCCCCAACTTCACTTCCTATTTTTGTTAGCGAAAGGTAATGCCCAACCGAAACAAGAGTATCGGGGTCAACGACCGACTTGTTTGGTGTATTGAAGCTAATGTATGGCACATGACCGGCGGGCATTCGTGCGAACACTGACACATGCTTAATGACAAATCGTTTGTTAGTAGGTATATCGAGGGTTTTGGTGTCTACCGGGTCGCCCGGAGGCATGGTTAGCTGCACCGAAATTTCGGCGAATTGCCTTGCGGAATTGTCAACATCGCGCACGAGCGCGGGATTGGCTTCAGTGTTGGCAAGTCGGACGCTGCTGTTATTCGCCAGATTAACGGTCGGCGTGCCGGTGATGCCGACATTCCACGCACCCGACTGCTGCGCCTGCACCGTCGGCGTGTTGACGACGTTGACATCTTTCGAGTTCACGCCGCCTTGCCCCTGAGTAGTTGTCGGGATAACCGCGCCGACCAATCCGATGAGTGCCGTTATCCCAAATAAGACGATAATCAAGTTCTTAATTTTATCCATTGTTTTTCTCCTTTTTCG
>MWZA01000152.1 GCA_002050455.1 Acidobacteria bacterium 5-1
GTATTTATTCCGCGCCGAAAACTTTGAAAGCAGGCGAGAATATTTCGCTCGAATATTTAACCGCTTATCTGAAATTGGCGGGTTATGTTGAAAAAAACCAACCGGCGGACGCTTCGCGCAGTCGTTATAAAATCGAAGCTAACACTATCGAAATCAAACCCGGAGCAGCTGCGGCAATTGACAATAAAAAAACTTTCCCGACCGTTTTAGTTAAATTTAAAAAAGACGGCAAATCTGTTGATTCCATCATCGACAGAGACACAAACGGAGATGTCAAACAAGTTCAGATTGAACCGAAAATTCTGAGTTCAATCGCGGCGGAAGGCGACGGACGCAGAAAAGCCGTCAATTTCAGCGATTTGCCGCCGCATCTGGTCAAAGCCATAACCGTTACTGAAGACCGCGCGTTTTTTGAGCATTACGGCGTAAATTTTCGCGGCATCGCCCGCGCCGCGTGGCGCAGATACGAAGGCAATGAAGATTCGCCGCTCGCCAAACAAGGCGGTTCTTCGATTACGCAGCAGCTTGTTAAAAATCTGTTTCTGACACGCGAGCAGACAATTGAGCGCAAAGCCAAAGAAGCGTATATGTCCATCATTTTAGAAACGCGGCTTTCAAAAGAAGAGATTTTTACGCTTTACGCCAATCAGATTTATCTCGGACAACAGACAGGCGTTTCGATTTACGGTGTCGGCGAAGCGGCAAACGCCTATTTCGGTAAAGACGTTTCCGCTTTAACTTTGCCGGAAGCCGCGCTGATTGCTGGAATTATCCGCAGTCCGAATCGTTACAATCCGTTTAAAAATACGGAAAAAGTAACCGAAAGACGCAATCAGGTGCTGGATTCGATGCTCGAAGCGGGCGCGATCTCGCCGAATCAAGCCAATGACGCAAGACAAACGCCGGTTAATCTGCGTAAAATTTCAAGCGGTAAAGATTTACAAGGAATACCGTATTTTTCGCAGTATGCAATTGAAGAACTGCCGAAAATTGTCAATGACCCGGAAGCCTTGCAGCATCTGCGCGTTTACACGACGATTGACCCGGATTTGCAGAAAGCCGCGTATGAAATTGTCAACCGGCGGCTCGAAAAACTCGACAAATACTTTCCGAAAAAGCCGAAAGGAAGTCTGCAAGCCGCACTCGTCGCCATCCGTCCGAAAACCGGCGAGATTGTCGCCATGGTCGGCGGACGCGATTTTCTCGACACGCAGTTTAACCGCGCCACCAGCGCACAGCGTCAGCCCGGCTCTGTTTTCAAACCGTTTGTTTATGCCGCCGCGCTCAATACGGCTTATGACTCAAATTCCCGGGTTATCACACCGGCGACAATTTTCAAAGATGAAAGGAAAGTTTTCACCTTCGGCAGCGACACTTATTCGCCGAACAATTACGGCGACCATTTTTCCAATCAGGAAATGACGTTGCGCGACGCGCTCGTTAAAAGCAAAAACGTCATTACGGTTGATTTAGGAATGGAACTCGGTATCGGCAAAGTAATGAATCTTGCCGCCAAAGCTGGTTTTCCGAAAGTTGAAAAGGCGTATCCTTCGATGGCTTTGGGAACAGCCGAAGCCACGCCTTTGCAGGTCGCTGCGGCTTACACGACTTTTGCCAATCTAGGCGATAAAGTTGCGCCGATGGCAATCAGCCGCGTTACAACCGGCGACGGCAGAACGGTTGTCGCACCCGTTGCCGAGAAGAAAAACGTCCTGCGTCCCGATGTCGCTTATATTATGGACGACATCATGAAAGACATTATCAATCGCGGCACAGCTTATGAAGCAAAAGCGTGGGGTTTTAAGAATGTCGCCGGAAAGACCGCGTTTGCGGGAAAAACCGGAACTTCGCGCGACGGCTGGTTTGCCGGTTTTACGCCGGAAATTGTCTGCGTCGTCTATGTCGGTTTTGACAACGGCGACGATTTGGGAATGAAAGGCGCGGATTCGGCAATGCCGATTTGGGCGGATTTTATGCGCGAAGCGTTAAATCAAAACCCGGGTTGGAACGGCGATTGGCAAATGCCCGCAACGGTGCAGAAAGCGGTTAAATCTTCGAGCGAAATATTCTCGCCTGCTTTCAAAGTTTTCGGCGCGGAATAAATACCGGCGGTGCGCGTGAAAACATCGCCGCCTCTCAGCAGTAAATCAATTCTGTCGGAATACTCAAACCAAAAATACGTCAACGTTAAAAAAGCGCACAACAATAAAAGCAGAGAACTTAAAGCAGTAATAGGATTAAAAATCAAGCGCAAAATGCGCCGAAACAGACTCGGCGGCGGTTGTTGGAAAGACGTAATCTGCGATTGATTGCGCCAAAACCTTTTCTGGACCTGTTTAGATTTTTTCTTTTTGACTTGAATCTGATTTTGCATCTTCAGTTTGTTGTTTCGATTAGTGAGATTTTCGTTTCCAACAGTTGCCTTGTAGAATTCTACAAGTTTTTAGCAATTGCTGTCTAGCTGTTTTTAGTTTCAGTAATACTTTAATCATTTGTTGAGAATTCAGAACGGAAGAATACGTTTTTGTTTCACGTTTGATTTGTTTCCGGGATAATATCTTGGTTTTATCCGGCAGTCCGACAAACTTTGACTCAATTTTGTCATCTGAGAGGTTGATTAGATTTCTGAAATCAGAAGTCTGAATGCTTCCTTTACATTTGACAGTTTTACGGTTTCGTTCAAAAATCAGAAAGTTATATGAAAAGAAAAAAATCCTATTCAAGAAGATTTTTAAATTGCCTCAGCATATTTGTCTTACTTTTTATTTTATTTTCGGCAGATATACAGGCGCAGCAGGTTGTTGATAAAACGGTGGCGACAGTCGGCGACGGGGTCGGAGTTCCCGAACTTATCACATATTCGGATTTGCTGTGGCAGCTTGCTTTAGATCCGAATGCGCCGATTAATCCGCCGACTTCCGAAGACCTCAACCGCGCCCTGCAGCTTCTCATCAATCAGCGATTATTTGCCTTGGAAGCAGAAAGAGTGCCGCGTGCCGCACCGACGGAAAAACAAATTAAAGCAGAAATTGAGCGCGTTTTGGCACAGTTTCCGTCAACCGCCGAATTTGAAAAACGTTTGCGGCTGGTCGGATTTGATTCGATTAACGATGATAATTTTCAGCGAATTATGGCGCGGCGAGTAGCAATCGAAAATTATCTTGACTTTCGTTTTCGCTCATTTGTCGTCATCACGCCCGAAGACGAAGCCAAGTATTACCGTGAAGTTTATACGCCGGAATTCAGACGCAGAAATCCCGGACTTCTTCTGCCGCCATTTGACGAAAAACGTTCGCAAATCAACCAAATTTTGACGGAAGAAAAAGTCGCCAGCGATATTGAGAAATTTTTGGACGATGCTAAACGCCGCGCTGAAATTATCGTTTTAAGCGAAGTTTAATCGAGATTTAAAAAAGATTTATCCGCGCTGATATGCTGAAAACACAAAACTTTTTTGCTTTTGATTTTTTGTGTTTTGGTATTTTTAGCGGGCGATAATTCTTACTCATAACCGTTTGGATTCGCCAAATGCCACGCCCACGCGCTTTCGATAATTGATTCAAGGTCGGGAAAGCGCGGCTTCCAGCCTAAGACTTGACGCGCTTTCGTCGCGTCGGCAACCAGACGCGACGGGTCGCCCAAACGTCTCGGAGCGATTTTCGCTTCAATGTTTTTGCCCGTAATTTTTCGCGCCGTTTCGATAACTTCTTTCACCGAAAAACCTTGCCCGTTGCCCAAATTTATAAATTCGGAATTTTTGTTTTGACATAAATGTTCGAGTGCAAGCAGATGCGCTTGGCTCAAATCCGTAATATGAATGTAATCACGAATGGCTGTGCCGTCCGGCGTTGGATAATCATCGCCGAAAATCGAAACAAAGGGAAGTTTTCCCTGCGCGGCAAAAAGCGCGAGCGGAATCAGATGCGTTTCCGGGTCGTGATCTTCGCCGCATTTATGGGTTGCGCCGCACGCATTAAAATAACGCAGGGCGACGAATTTCAGACCGTAAGCCGCATCGTAGCTTTCCAAAATTCTTTCAACCATAAATTTCGACCAGCCGTAAGGATTTGTCGGATGCTGCGGATGCGTTTCGTCAATCGGGACTTTTTGCGGTTCGCCGTAAGTTGCACAGGTTGAAGAAAAGACAAATTTTTTGACATCGTTTTCGATTAAAACATTAAGCAGTCGAAGCGTTTGCTCGACATTATTTTCATAATATATCTTTGGATTTTCAACCGACTCGCCGACATACGCAAACGCTGAAAAATGCATACAGGCTTTGATTTCGTGCTGTTTCAAAATTGGCGAAACCAATTTTTCATCGCCGATATTTCCCTCGTAGAAAGTTACGTTTTTACCAACCGCTTGCCGATGTCCATACGAAAGATTGTCCAGAACGACAACCTGTTCACCGTTTTTGCGTAAATCTTCGACAACCACGCTGCCGATATAACCTGCGCCGCCGGTTACGAGTATTGCCATAATTTATAAATGAAAACTTCAAACTAAAAAATGTATTTTAAAATAAAAAATCGTAAATCGCTAATAGGGATTTATTAACGATTTACGACCTTGAAATGCAAAAATCTTTAATAAAGAACCCGTTGTGGTAAAACATTAGTGAAACCACGTGCCGAACCAATTGCAATGTCTAATACCGTTTGGGCAATGCTTTTCTTTGCTTTATCAACCTCAACAATGTCATAAGGTTCAAGCATTATATCTTTCTGCTCGCCTTTCTTAATAAGGTCATAGTTGGCGGAAATAACTTGCGGCTTTGTCGTGCCGGGAACTTTCCTATAAATCTTGATGTCTTTGGTTTTCGCTTGCCGATTAGGACCACCGACTCTGGCAATTGCCTCTGTCAGCGGCATACCTCCTTCGGTTAGCGGCAGTTGTCCGGTGGCGACGACTTCGCCGATAACATAAATGGGTGATGCCGACTGCACAACAATTAAATCGCCCGGATAAATTATCGGGTTGGCTGCATCCGAGCCTGATTTTACACTGCTGATACTATACATTCGAGAAGGAATGTTTAAGCCGTTATCGGTTACTTGAGCCCAATCGGCTTTCTCGCTTGCGTCACTGCACATCGGCGGTTGTGTCCGAATAACCTGAATTGTTCCGGCTGCCTTTTCGGTTGGTCCGCCGGCAAGGGAAAGCAGTTCCAATAAAGTTGCCTTGCGTCGCAAATCAACCTGCTGCGGCTCCCGGACTTCACCGTAAATTGTTGCGGGCGGACGACTGTTGCGTTTCGTAACGTTCACGCTAACCTGCGGATTTTTTAAGTATTTTGATAAAAGCTGCGTTACGTCGGCACGCAGTTCTTTTTCCGTGCGGCAGGTTGCTACAATTCCTTTTTCAAAAAACGGAACTTGAAATTTGCCGTCTTCGTCAATCGTGGCGACAAAATTAAACTGGTCTTCACCTAATACTTTACCTTCAATCACATCGCCGGGACCGACCAGATAGCCGCGTTCCGATTCAGGCGTTACCGAAACTTCCTGTCCAAATACAATCTGGAACAATCCAAGCGTCAGGATAAAAAATGTCAAAACTTTTGCTTTCATAAAAACCTCATTAACAGCTATAATTTACTTAGAATTAGATATGATAACTTACTATCGCCTTTGATTCAAACTGCCCGTTAATCAGTTGCCTGCCACATTTCGGTTATTTGACAGTTTGTCTTTTGGCGAGTAATTTCAAAAATAACGCTTCGTTTCAATCGAAATGACAAATTTGTCGGAAAAAATACAATCAGAAGAACGTCTTTGGTTTCTGCGCCGTCCGTTCCAACTTCTAGCGGATGTCGCCGTTTTGTGCGGCGCATTCTTTTTGGCTTATCTTTTCCGGTTCAATTTTGACCTTGAGGAATACTATCTCGATAATGCTCTGAATCAACTTCCGTTTGTTGTTTTAGTTCAATTCTCTTCACTTTTTATTGTCGGTGCATATTCGATAATCTGGCGTTACGTCAGCCTCGAAGACATAAAATCATTCTTGAAAGCCGCATTTATTTCCGGTGTTATTTTGATTTTAGTCAGGTTGCTTCTGACACCCGAAAGATTTATTCGCTGGCAAGTTCCGCTTTCCATTATCTTAATGGACACTTTTTTTGCTTTTGTGGGACTTCTCGCGCTTCGTGTTCTGCGCCGTTCCGTCTATGAAGTCAGTGAAAAACGCACGTATCAAATTGGAAAACGACGCAAGATTCGCAAGCAAACACTGATTGTCGGCGCGGGCAGGCTCGGCGCGGCAACCATCAAAGAAGTCGCCGGACGCGCCGATACCGAACTTGAAGTTAAAGGTTTTGTTGACGATGACCGGCGGAAAAAAGGCGGAAGCGTGAACGGCATTAAGGTTTTAGGCACAACCGACGATTTAGCGCGGCTGGCTGACGAACTAAACATTGACCAAGTTGTTTTGGCAATTGACCAAGCCAAAAGCAAAGACATTCGCCGCATTCTTGATATTTGCCGCGCCATTCCGGTTAAAGCCCAGATTGTACCGAGTTTGAACGAGATTGCACACGGGCGCGTTTCGATTAACCGCCTTCGTGATGTGCAAATCGAAGACCTTTTGGGACGCGAACCCGTGCAGCTTGACGACAAAAATCTGCACGAATTTCTAACCGACAAAATCGTGATGGTTACGGGCGCGGGCGGCTCAATCGGTTCGGAATTAGTCAGGCAAATTGTGCCTTTCAGCCCGGCACTGCTTTTGCTGGTCGAAAGAACCGAATTTGCGCTTTTTCAGATTGAGCGCGAACTTGTCAAAAATTTTCCTGAAACAAACTTTGTTCCGCTTCTTGCCGACATCGGCGACGCGCCGCGAATGCGCGAAATTTTCAGCCTGTATAAACCCGAAGTCGTTTTTCACGCCGCTGCTCATAAGCACGTTCCGTTGATAGAGATAAATCCGACCGAAGCGATAAAAAACAACATTTTTGCGACCAGACTGATTGGCGAACTGGCGGGCGAATTCAGCGCGAAGAATTTTGTTTTGATTTCTACCGACAAAGCCGTCAATCCGACTTCGATTATGGGCGCGTCAAAACGCCTTGCGGAAATAGTTTTGCAGGATTTGAATCAAATCTACAAAACAAATTATATGGCGGTGCGCTTTGGCAATGTGCTTGGCTCGACCGGTTCGGTAATTCCGATTTTCCGCGAACAAATTCAAGAAGGAAAAGCCATCACCGTTACCGACCCGAAAATGACGCGCTATTTTATGACCATTCCCGAAGCCTCGCAGCTTGTTCTGCAAGCGGGCGCACTCGGCGCAGGCGGTGAAATTTTTATTCTTAATATGGGCGAACCCGTCAAGATTCTGGATTTGGCGGAAGATATGATTCGGCTTTCCGGTCTGCAACCTTACGAAGATATTGACATTATTTTTACCGGCATCAGACAAGGCGAAAAACTTTTTGAGGAACTTGAAATAACGGGCGAAAATCTATTAAACACGACACATCCGAAAATTTTCATCGGCAAAATAGCCACTTATTCAAATGACGAAGTAGCCAATATACTGAGCAATTTCCGGCAAGCGTTGGAAGAAAACAATATAGCAAATATCCGCGCTTTACTTAATCGTTTTCTGCCCGAAGCCAATATCTGCAAAGAAAAAATTGAGCAAAAATCAGCTGTGAATTTTGCCGTAAGCGCAAATCAGGGAAATATCATCGGCACGCAAGGTTTAACTGACAACATCAGCTGAAAAGGAGCAAACCAATTTTTTATGTCAGAGTTAAAATGTTTAACCACCAAAGAAGTTGCGTGTTTATGCCGTGTGAGCGATGCGACCGTCAAGCGTTGGGACAACGCGGGTCTGCTGAAATCCGAGCGCACCCGCGGCAGACATCGCCGTTTTCGCGCTGAAGAAGTTATCCGTTTTCAGCGCGAACAGGAACTTGGGCTTAAGCAAACCCACGCCGACGCTTCAGTTATCAAAAGCAAGTTTCGTCGGAACGAAAACAAAGCTCATTCCGATTCCGCATTTTTCAACTCGCTGATAGCCGGTTGTGAAGAATCAGCGGCAAACACATTAATCACCGCGCATCTGCACGGCAAAACGCTGACGGAAATTTTTGAAGAGTTTGTCTGTTCTTCAATGTGTTTGATTGGTGAACTCTGGTATGACGGCGCAATCAGCATTACGCAGGAACATCTGGCGACTCGTGCAGTTTGCAGCGCAATTTACAAACTCCGTAACGCGCTTCCCGTGCCGAAAATGACCAATCAACTTGCGATATGCTGCGCGGTGGAAGGCGATTATCACGAACTTCCGACGCATCTCGCCCAAATGACGATTGAAAACGAAGGTTGGGAAGTAATAAATTTTGGCGCGAACACGCCGCTTTATTGTCTGGCGGACGAGGTTTTGCGGCATTCGCCCGATGCAGTTTGTATTTCCGCGACGATTATAAACGATTTGGAGCGTCTTTCGCGTGATTACAAAAACTTCCGCGAACATATTTCCAAACTAAAAGTTCCGATTCTCTTGGGCGGCAAAGTCTTTGCAGAAGAACGGATTCGCCGCCGGTTTCCTGCCGAAATTCACGCTCAGAATTTTGCCGAAGCTGCCGAATTTACACGACATTTGTCTTAAAATATTTAACGACAATTTATTTTCGGCAACGGTTTCAGCCAACTTGAGCATCTAGCGTTGGTGAAACCGTTTTATTTTGTTTAATGTTTGTTTGATAGAGATAAAAACTCTATAATCAGCGTAAGACAAGTCCGTTAAGCCGCCAAAATGAGATTTACCGTTTATAAAATTTTTGTTTTTCTGCTGGTGATTTCCGCTTGCTCGGTTTCCTTGCTTGCTCAAGATTTTCTGCCGGAACTTGTTCGCCGCGTTAAACCTTCGGCGGTCGCCATTGAAACTTTCGACGCACGCGGGGCGACGCTTTCACGCGGAAGCGGGTTTTTTATTTCCAAAGATAAAGTTATCACCAACCGACATGTTATCGAAAAATCAAATCGGGTGGAAGTTCATTTGATGAACGGCAAAAAATTTACGGCTCGCGGAGTTCTGGCAATTGACGGCGAAGGCGATTTGGCGTTGCTGCAGGTTAATGTGCCGGAAGGCGATGCCGTTCCTCTGCCGATTGTCCGCACCGTGCCGCAGGAAGGCGAATCAATTGTTGTCGTCGGCAATCCTTTTGGTTTGGAAGGCTCGGTTTCCAACGGCATTGTTTCCGCCGTTAGAATAATTCCGGGTTACGGCAAAATCATCCAAATCACCGCGCCGATCTCGTCCGGTTCGAGCGGTTCGCCCGTCGTCAATATGCTCGGACAAGTTATCGGCGTGGCATCGCTGCAAGCGGCTGAAGGTCAAAGCCTGAATTTTGCCGTACCGAGTGAGAGAATTTCGCAGCTGAAAATCGGCGAACTGCAAACCTTTTCCTCGCTCAACTCGGAATCGCAAAAAAATAAACGCGCCGCCGCCCAAAGTTTATATTCGCAAGGTTTAAGCGTTTTAGCACGCGATGATTACGCGCGTGCCGCAACTTATTTTGAAAAAGCCGTCGAGATTGACCCCAATTATGCTGAGGCTTGGTATCAGGCAGGATATTGTTACGGAATGCTCGGACGACACACCGACGCGCTCAGAGCGACAAAACAAGCGGCAAAACTTCGCCCCGAATGGTCGGAAACATATGTCAATATCGGCACGTCGAGCTTCGCGCTCGGACAATATAAAGATGCGGCGGAGGCTTACCGGCAAGCCGTTAAAATTGACGCCAACAACGCCGATACGCAATACGCGCTCGGACTCGCCCTCAATAAATTAGGTCGGACGGATGAAGAAATTCTCGCGTATAAACGCGCCATAACTCTTAAACCGGATTATGCCAACGCGTATGAACAACTTGGTTCGGCATATTTCAAACAAAAAAAATATGCCGAATCGCTCGCCGCATTCGAGCAGTTAAAAACTTACAAACCGGACGCGAAAACTTATAATTATCTGGGTGAAAACTATTTTGAGCTGGGAAAAACCGAAGAAAGCGTTGATGCTTTTAACAATGCCGTCAGCTATAATTCAAACTTTGACAAAGCCCGATTTAATCTCGGACGAGCATATCTCAAACTCGGCAACCGTGATTCCGCGATGGTTCAATACGAAATTTTGCTAAACAACAAATCCGATTGGGCGGACAGGCTTTATGTTTTAATCAATCCTTAAATAATTGATAATTGATAATTGATAATGGATAATTAAAAACAAAAGATATTGTCCATTTTCCACTATCCATTATCCGCTTTCTTCCCACTGGCGATTTATCAAACTTGCCACAAAACCCGCGCCGAAACCGTTGTCAATATTTACCACCGTAACATTTGACGCGCAGGAGTTGAGCATTCCCAAAAGCGCGGCAAGACCGTTGAAAGACGCGCCGTAACCGATGCTTGTCGGAACGGCGATAACCGGAACTTTGACCAGCCCGCCGACAACCGACGGCAACGCGCCTTCCATCCCCGCAACGACGACGACGACACGCGAATTCTGCAAAATCTCGCGTTCCGCCAAAATTCGATGAATTCCCGCAACGCCCGCATCCCAGATTCTTTTCACGCGATTCCCCATCGTTTCCGCCGTTAGTGCGGCTTCTTCGGCAATCGGAATATCGCTTGTTCCGGCGGTTACAATTGCAATCTCACTGACTCCAAGTTCGGTTTTATCACGCCACACGCGGATTAAATTTGCTGATTCGTGCCATTCGGATTCGGTATAGACGTTTCGTATTTCGCCGAAAATGTCGGCTGTCGTGCGCGTAATCAAAACATTCGGCGTGCAGACGATGAGGCGTTCAAAAATTCCCATAATTTGTTTTCGCGTTTTTCCCTGCCCGAAAATCACTTCGGGAAAACCTTGCCGCGTTGCGCGTGCGTGGTCAACCCGTGCGTAACCGATGTCTTCATAGGAAAGATTTTTCAGTTTGGCAGTTGCTTCGTCGCTTGAAATCGTTCCGGCGGCGTGAGATGCCAAAATCTCTTGAATCTCGCTTGTTTTCATAAATTTATTCTAACTGCTCACATTCTTTAAAACAAAAAACGGTGAATTTCTCACCGCCCTTTGCAAAAATAAATCATGCGGTAATCAGATTGACCCGTTTTCCTGCATCAAATTTTTAATTTGAAATAGCCGATGAACTTTGTTCAGTCGGTTTTATTTACAAAATATTAAAGTTAGAATGATTTTATGGAATTAACAGTCGCCATCACGGGCGCATCAGGCACGATTTATGCCTACCGAACATTGCAGCTTTTGGCGCAAAGCGGCGTAGTTGAAACGATAAATTTGATTTTATCGGGAACTGCCGCAACCGTCGCGCAGATTGAAACAGGCGCAAATCTGCGCGAGCCGAATGCAGAAACATTCAACGAATGGCTTGGTTTAGAGAAAAATTCAAAAATCATTCGCTTTTGGCGTTTAGATAATTTAGCGGCAAAACCCGCGTCCGGTTCAAACAAACAAGCCGGAATGATAATTGTGCCGTGTTCGGTTGCGACGCTAGGCGCGATTTCCTCAGGCGCGGGAACAAATTTAATTCACCGCGCCGCCGATGTTACATTAAAAGAAGGTCGCAAACTCGTGCTTGTTCCGCGCGAAACACCGTATAACGCGATTCATCTCGAAAATATGCTCAAACTTTCACGCGCGGGCGCACAAATTCTGCCCGCAAGTCCGGGCTTTTATCATCGCCCGAAAACTATCGAAGAACTCGTTGACCATTTGTGTTTTCGCATTCTCGACCAATTCGATATTCCGCATTCGCGCAAGACGCAATGGACAGGCGAGGAAGTTTCGCAGGGAGAGTAACAATGGAACAGAAATTAATTCGAGTACTGTTCTTGTCTTTTGTATTTTTATTTATCTCTACAATTGTCTCGGCACAAAAAGAACGCCAAGTTCTTCCCGTTGATGAAGGAAAAATTGATGCTTCATTCAAAGCCTTTAGAGAAAAGCTAATCGAAGCCGTTAGGAAACGCGACGTTAAATATGTTGTCGGCATTCTCGACCCAGCTATCTTAAATAGTTTTGGCGGCGACGGCGGGATTGAAGAATTCAAGGAAATGTGGAAAATTGACAGCCCGACAAGTGAACTTTGGGACGAATTATTAATTGTGCTGACAAACGGCGGAAGTTTTTTCAAAGAAGGTGAGAACAATCTCTTTTGCGCTCCATACAGTTTCAAGCATTTTCCCGAAGATTTGGATGCCTTTGAATATCAAATGATTTTCGGCAACAACGTGAATCTTCGCGCTCAACCCGATTTGAAAGCGAAAACCGTCGCCCAGCTATCTTATAACGTCGTCAAAGTTGATTACGAAAATTCCGTCGCAAATAAAAATAAAGAAGGCGAATACCTTTGGCTGAAAGTCGAAACTTTAGGCGGAAAGAAAGGCTTTGTAAACGCAAAATACGTTCGTAGTCCGATTGATTATCGCGCTTGTTTTGAAAAGAAAAACGGCAAGTGGAAAATGACTACTTTTGTTGCAGGTGATTAAATGAAAACAGTCGAAAGATTTTCAAACCGTGTCGAAAATTACGTCAAATATCGTCCCGATTATCCGCAAGAGGTTTTGGATTTGTTCCGTAATGAGATGAATCTGCAAAAATCTTCCGTCATTGCCGACATCGGTTCGGGAACGGGAATTTCCGCCAAACTTTTTCTCGAAAACGGCAACACGGTTTGCGGTGTTGAGCCGAATGAAGTTATGCGCCGGGCGGCGGAAAAATTTTTGCAAGATTTTCCGAACTTTAAAAGCATTAATGGAACAGCCGAAAACATGACGCTTGAAGCGAGCAGCGTCGATTTTGTCATCGCGGCGCAGGCTTTTCATTGGTTTGATAAGGCAAAAACCGGAAATGAATTTCGTCGGATTTTGCACGATGAAGGTTTCGTAGCTTTGATTTGGAATGAACGTCAATTGGATACAACCGCGTTTTTGCGCGATTATGAAAAACTTTTAATCGAATTCGGCACGGATTATCAAAAAGTTCGGCACGATAACATCACGAAAGAGAGTTTGTGGGATTTTTTTCAGACGGATTTTCGGCAAGCGGTTTTTCAAAATTCGCAATTGCTTGACTTTGACGGATTGAAAGGCAGAATTCTTTCGGCTTCTTATATGCCGTCGGCGGAAAATCCGTGTTTTGAAGAAATGCTGATAAAACTCAAATCTCTTTTTGCAGAACACGCGGAAAACGGTAAAATAGAAATTTTATACGACACCAAGGTTTTCTACGGACAGATTTAATTATGGACGAAACATCTGAAAAAAGAACAATAACCGTCGCACATTCGCCTGATTCGGATGACGCTTTTATGTTTTACGGTTTGGCAACAAACAAGCTGGAAACCAACGGCTTGAAGTTTAAACACACCTTAAAAGATATTCAAACCTTAAATGAAGACGCGAAAAACGGCGTTTATGACGTGACGGCGGTCAGTTTTCACGCTTACGCTTACATCGCCGATAAATACATACTTCTGCCGCACGGTGCAAGCATCGGCGACAATTACGGACCGATTTTAGTTTCCAAAGAAAAACGTTCAGCCGAAGACATTCCGAAAATGAAAATCGCCGTTCCGGGCGAATTGACAAGCGCATTTTTGGCTTTGCGAATCTACAATCAAGATTTTGAATACACGGTTGTGCCGTTTGACAAAATTATCGAAACGGTGCAGAAAGGCAAAGCCGACGCGGGGCTTCTGATTCACGAAGGTCAACTTTTTTATAAACAAATCGGTTTGGTAAAAGTTCTGGATTTGGGTGAATGGTGGCACGAAAAAACAGGTTTGCCGCTGCCGATGGGCGGAAATGTAATTCGGCGCGATTTAGGTGCGGATTTGATGAAAGAAGTTTCAAATTGTCTGCACAAAAGCATTGTTTATTCACTCGAAAACCGCGAAGATGCGCTCTCTTACGCAATGCAGTTTGCGCGTGATATGCCGCCGGAACTCGCCGACAGATTTGTCGCCATGTGGGTGAATGATTTAACGCTTAATTACGGAACGCGCGGGCGCGAAGGCGTGAAACTTCTGCTCAAAGAAGGCTTTGAAAAAGGCATTATTCCGCACCAAGTCGAAGTAGATTTTGTGGAGTAATTTTATTTTCCGCATTCTAATCTAATTCTGCACGACTACCTATCAAATATTAAATCAAAATTAGCCAATTGTTAAAATTTAAGAAGATTACTTTCGAGCAGCTTCACAAATTTTTTGGCGGCAACCGAGAGAGTTCTGTCGGTTCGATAAACCACGCCAACCGGACGAATCCAATCCTTTTCGGCTAATTCGGCAACCGCGAGTTGGTTATTTCTCTCTTCGTCCATCACGCTTGGATGCGGCACGATTGCCAGACCGAAACCGACTTCGACTGAGCGTTTTATCGTTTCGATATTGTCGAATTCGGCAACTTTGCGGACATCAACGCCATAAGATTTCAAGATTTTATCGGTTGCCTTGCGCGTCGGAACATCGCGTTCAAACAAAACAAAATCGCGTCCTTGTAATTCTGTTACTTTGATTTTCGTTCGTTCGGCAAATTCGTGTTCGGGCGGACAAATCAAAACAAGTCTGTCGCTTGCCATCGGCACAATCGTCAAACCGCGCTTTTGTTCGGGAAAGGCGACAACGCCGAGTTCGACCGTGCCGTTTAGAACATCGCGGACAACGCGGGTTGTTCTTGAGTATTCCAGATCAATTTTCGCAGAAGGAAACTTGGTCATAAATTCGCGTACTTTCGGTGGAAGTTCGTGTAGACCAACGCTGTAGACGGTAGCAACTTTGACCGTGCCGCTGATTTTGCCGACCAATCCGCTCATACTCTCGTTTAATTGAGCATAACTTGCCAAAACATTCCTGCATTCACGGTAAAAAACTTCTCCGGCAGGTGTCAGGCGCACTTCGCGCCGTCCGCGCACTCTTTCCAGCAAACGGCGTTTAAATTTATCTTCCAATGTCCGAATTTGTTGACTGACGGCGGATTGCGTAACAAAATTTCGCTCTGCCGCAAATGAAAAACTCTGCATCTCAACCAAATCGCAAAAAACTTTTAATGTTTCGATGTGCATTTCTTTAGTGGTAAATGGTAAGTGGTGAGTGATAAATAAAAAGCCGGGAAATTTAATATTTACCATTTAGCACTTATCATTTACCACTAATTATAAGTTTTTCTGAACAATATATGCAAGAAAATTGATTTTATCTTATTAAAAAAACAAAGTATTATTAAATTAAAATGATTTTTGATTGGTGATTTACGAATTTATCATTAAAATTTCAAAATATCTGACGCAAGTCCAGCTAAAAAATCGAAAATCCAAATGAGGCTAGAAAAATGGCGATAAAATTAAGCAGAACTTTTCTACTTCGCAAACTACACCAGATAACCGGCATTGTTCCGCTCGGCACGTTTTTTCTTGTGCATATGTATACAAATTCGGCGGCAATGGGCGGCAATGTTAGTTTTAATAAGCACGTTCAGGGCATACACGATATTCCGTATCTGCTTTTTGTTGAAATATTCGGAATCTTTTTCCCGCTTTTGTATCATTCGGTCTACGGCATTTTTATTTCGGCTGAAACGCGACCCAACGTTTTGAATTACGGTTACGGGCGCAATTGGTTTTACATTTTCCAGCGCGTTACCGGAATTTTCTTGTTTTTCTTTCTGACGTTTCATATTCTAAATTTTCGTTTCGGGATGATTCCGGGGTTGAATTTGACACCGGTTGCGGGAAATGCCAATCAAGCATTCGCTATTGTCAGGAGTGAATTTCAAAACACCGCTATTTTACTTTTATACATTTTGGGCGTCGCCGCGACGGCGTGGCATCTGGCTTACGGACTTTTTTTATTTGCGGTTGACTGGGGAATTATTATTGGCGAAAAAGCGCAGAAATACGCGCTTTATGCGTGTGTCGGTTTGTCTGTGTTTTTGTTTGGCGTCGGCACAAATGCGGCGGTGGCGTTTGTTCGTCCGTGCGGTTTATTGCCGAGCGCGTTTTGCCGCGAAGCGCAGAACAAAAGGATTGTTGAGCCGCCGCAAAAGTTTTAAGATTTGGAATGTTAGGTTAAAGAGAAATTATGCAAACAAGATTTACCGATGTTTTAGAAGCAGTCGAAGAATTGCCGACGGACGAAAAAGAAATGCTCATTGATATTCTGCAAAACCGCTTAAAGGATTTACGAAGAAAAGAATTAAAAGCTGCTGTCGAAAAATCGAAAAAGGATTTTGCTGATGGAAAATGTCAACCAATGACAGTTGATGAAATTATGCGAGAGGTATCGTCGTGAAGCGGATTCTATTGCTTTCGCCGTTGTTTTCACGGGCGACAAAAAAGTTGCTCAAAAAGCAGCCGCGTCTGTCCAATAATTTGAAAGATACTTTAATGTTATTAGAAAATGATGCTTTTCATCCTTATTTGAAGACGCATAAATTGAAAGGCGATTTGGAAGGCACTTGGGCTTGCAGTGTCGAATACGATTTGCGAATTGTCTTTGAATTTGTGCAGCACGAAGAAAAAGAGGCGATTCTTTTGCATTTGATAGGAACACACGACGAGGTTTATTAAAACAACACTATGGCATCAAACGGATTAAAAATAGCGGTGGTTGGCGGCGGGCTTGCCGGACTTGCGGCGACAATGAAGATTGCCGAAGCCGGTTACGATGTAGATTTGCTCTCGATTGTACCGGTTAAGCGTTCGCATTCAGTTTGCGCTCAAGGCGGCATCAATGGCGCAGTTAATACGAAAGGCGAAGGCGATTCGCCTTGGAAACATTTTGACGACACGGTCTACGGTGGCGATTTTTTGGCGAATCAGCCGCCGGTTGAAAAAATGTGCGAAGCCGCGCCGAAAATTATTTATCTTTTTGACCGAATGGGCGTTCCGTTTTCGCGCACCAAAGAAGGTTTGCTCGATTTTCGCAGATTTGGCGGAACGCTTCATAACCGCACGGCATTTGCCGGTGCTTCGACCGGTCAACAACTTCTTTACGCGCTTGATGAACAAGTCCGCAAATTTGAAACCGACGGGAAAGTGAACAAATACGAAGGTTGGGAAATGTTGTCCTTAGTTTTGGACGACCACCAAGTTTGCCGCGGGCTGGTTGCAATGAATTTGCAGACGCTCGAACTCAAAGCCTTTCAAGCCGATGCGGTAATAATGGCGACCGGCGGACCCGGACTTGTTTTCGGCAAATCCACCAATTCGCAGGTTTGCACGGGAAGCGCGGTTTCGGCTTGTTATCAACAAGGCGCGAAATATGCCAACGGCGAATTTATTCAGGTTCACCCGACTTCAATTCCGGGCGAGGACAAATTGCGTCTAATGTCGGAATCGGCAAGAGGCGAAGGCGGTCGAGTTTGGGTGCCGAAAAATCAAGGCGACACGCGCCAGCCAAGAGATATTCCGACGAGCGAGCGTTGGTATTTCTTGGAAGAAAAATATCCGGCTTACGGAAATCTCGTTCCGCGTGATATTGCGACACGCGAGATTTTCCAAGTTTGTCTGGAAGGTTACGGCATCGGCGGTGAAAATCAGGTTTTTCTTGATTTAACGCATATTCCAAAAGAGGTTTTGGATGCAAAACTCGGCGCGATTCTGGAAATTTACGAAATGTTTGTCGGCGATGACCCGCGCTATGTGCCGATGCGGATTTTTCCCGGCGTTCATTATTCGATGGGCGGTTTGTGGGTTGATTACGAGCAGCGCACAAACATTCCCGGACTTTTTGCCGCCGGAGAATGTGATTATTCGATTCACGGCGCAAATCGTCTCGGCGCAAACTCGCTTGTTTCGTGTGTTCACGGCGGATTTGTGGCTGCGCCGAATGCTATTGATTATGCAAAAAATGTTGAGCGCGGTGTCGCGGAAACAAACGGAATTTACGATGCGGAACTACAAAAACAACAGGAAATCAATAATCAAATTATCAAAAATGAAGGCACAGAAAATCAATACAAAATTCACGAAGAAATGGGCAAGGTGATGACCGACAATGTAACTGTCGTCCGTTATAATGACCGCTTAAAAGCGACTGATGACAAATTGCTCGAATTGATGGACAGATACAAAAACATTTCAATTAACGACTCGAATTTGTGGGCGACACAAGCCGTTCCACACGCCCGGCAGTTGTGGAATATGCTGAATCTGGCGCGTGTTGTTACGCTCGGCGCATTAAACCGCGACGAATCGCGCGGAGCGCATTACAAACCCGATTTTCCTGAACGCAATGACGAAGAATGGCTGAAAACAACGATTGCCGAGTATTCGGCGGAAGCACCGATTTTGAGTTATGAAGCGGTTGACATCGGTTTGATTGAGCCGCGCAAACGCGATTATTCAAAAGGCAAAGTTTTATCGGCGGCAGCGACGGAAAAAGGCGGCGCGGCGCAATTTGTTCCGCAAGGTAATGAAGAAAAACCGGAAAATACGAGTGCCGAGGAAATTTGGGAAGAAGAAGGCGATAAAATAAAAGACGGTGAATCTTTTAAGGAAATAACGGAAGATAAGTCTTAAAATGACGGCTTTATCAAAAGATAAAATTTACACTTTATCAGCACGTTAAATTCAAATAAAAAACTTATGAGCGAAGGCAACGGACAGCAAGGAAAAAAGAGATTGACAAATCCGCCGAAAACGGTTGAAATCCGCATTCAGCGGCGCGAAAATCCTGATGCGACAGCTTACACGGAAACTTTTGAAATTCCGTATCGGCAGAATTTAAACGTAATTTCCGCGCTGTTGGAGATTCGCAAAAATCCGGTAACAAAAGACGGCAGACAAACTACGCCGCCGGTTTGGGATATGAATTGTTTAGAACAAGTTTGCGGCATCTGCACGATGGTTATTAACGGGTGCGTGCGTCAATCCTGCTCGGCACTGATTGATGATATTTTGCTGGCAAACGGTGGAAATACAATTATTTTAGAGCCGATGTCAAAATTTCCGAATGTGCGCGATTTGGTTGTTAACCGTTCGGAGATGTTTAAGTATCTCAAGCGCGTTCACGCTTGGATTGAACTCGACGGCAGTTACGATTTAGGTCCGGGACCGCATATCTCGCAGGAAGTTCAGCAGGAACGCTACGCTTATTCGCGCTGTATGACGTGCGGCTGCTGTCTCGAAGCGTGTCCGCAATATCACGACGACAACTATATCGGACCGCAAGCGATTGCACAGGCAAGACTTTTTAACATGCACCCAACGGGGAAAATTACGATGGACGAGCGTCTTAACGGATTGCTGGAAGAAGACGGAATTACCAATTGCGGCAACGCGCAAAACTGCATTCAAGTTTGTCCGATGGGCATTCCGCTGACGCGGGCGATTTATGAAACCAACCGCGATGTTACGGTCAACGCGCTGTTTGGCTGGCTGCGGAAATAATTGCGGTTGTTATTTGTTGTCAAACCGCCTTGATTAAAAATAAAAAAAGAAAGTCCGCCGACTCTCTCTTTTATCGAAATATTTTTTAAAACTAAACGCCAAGAATATCAACGAGTTCCTGAACGGAAGCGGCACTTTTTTGCAAAGCGGCGCGTTCATCGGTGGTTAATGAAATCTCAATAATTTGTTCAACGCCGTTTTTGCCGAGTTTAACCGGAACGCCGACAAACAGATTATTGATGCCGTATTCGCCTTCGAGATAGACGGCGCACGGCAGAATTTTCTTTTTATCCTTTAAAATCGCTTCCGCCATTTCAACCGCGCCTAAGCTGGGCGCGTAATAAGCCGAGCCGGTTTTCAGCAGTCCGACAATTTCTGCGCCGCCGTTTGCCGTGCGCTTGATGATTTCGTCAAGTTGTTCTTTTGGCAGAAGTTCGGTTACGGGAATTCCGGCGCAGGTTGAATAGCGCGGGAGCGGAACCATCGTGTCGCCGTGTCCGCCGAGAACGAAAGCCGTTACATTTTCCACCGAAACATTTAACGCTTCCGCCAAAAAGCAGCGCATTCGCGCCGAATCCAAAATGCCAGCCATTCCCATCACGCGATTTTTCGGAAAACCCGAACGCTTAAACGCAACTTGCGCCATCGCGTCCAAGGGATTGGAAACGATGATGAGAAAAGCGTTCGGCGATACCCGCGCCACTTCGTCCGTAACTTTTCCGACAATATCTGAATTTGTTTTCAAAAGGTCGTCGCGGCTCATTCCGGGCTTTCGGGGAAGTCCGGCGGTGATAATTACGACATCGGAATCTTTTGTTTCTTCATAAGAATTTGCGCCGACAAGTTTCACGTCAAAACCGTCAATCGGCGCGGCTTGCGCCAAATCAAGCGATTTTCCCTGCGGAACTCCTTCAACAATATCAACCAAGACAACATCCGCCAACTCTTTTGCGGCAATCCAATGCGCGGCGGTTGCGCCGACGTTTCCCGCGCCAACCACCGTAATTTTATTACGTCCAGCCATTTTTACTCCTCTCTTAAATAATTGTGTTTAATAAAAAACTTTATTTTGGCATAGTTGACGGCAAACGGCAAAAGAAGCAAAATTCTTTTAAGGAAAAATTATGACCGCTTTGCCGAAACATAAATATAGTTTGAAGGAATATTTTGAAATCGAGCGCAACTCGGAAGAAAAACTTGAGTATTGGGACGGAAATATCTGGTCAATGGCTGGCGCAAGTCCGCAGCACGAGAGAATTGTTGTTAATATCGGCGGACATCTCCGAGAGCTTTTTCGCGGACGCGGTTGTTCAGTTTTCGGCTCAAACTTAAAAGCGAAAGTCCCTGATTATCCGCCGTATCGTTATCCCGATTTGTCGGTTTATTACGGCGAGGGAGTTTACGAAACGATGGACGGTTTGGAGGTTTTGACCAATCCGCAAATGCTTGTCGAGGTTCTTTCGCCTTCGACTGAAACGTTTGACCGCGGCGACAAATTCAGTTACTATAAATCAATTCCAAGTTTTACTGAATATCTGTTGGTTGCGGCAAATCGCCCCTTTATCACGCATTTATTAAACAAAACGAAGTTGAATGGACTCAACGCGAAGCTAACGGGTTGGACGGCGAATTGTTTTTACCAACCTTTGATGTTAAAATTTTACTTTCGGAAGTTTATTTAGATGTCGAATTTCCCGAACCCGCGCAGAATTTATTTTTAATTGACAGATAAAAAAAGCCCGACGCGCTCTCCCCTTCGCATCGGACTTTTTAAATGGTCGCCAAAGCTGTTTCGCCAACGACCAAACTTGTTAGATTTCTTTTTAATAATCCTGCGCGGGCAAAATTACTTTTTTTACCAATTTTATTTCAAACTCTTCATCAGCTTTGATGCTGACATCTTTGCCTTTTCTCAATAATGCAACGCCTGTTCCCGCGCCTGCGCCGATTCCCGCGCCAATCAATGCGCCGTTATCCGTTTTTGAAACCGCGCCGAAAATTCCGCCGATTGCAGTTCCGCCGATAATTGCTAAAATATTTGCGGTTTGCGATGATTCGGCTTTTAGTTCATTGACTAAAACGCCGGCAATATCTCGTTTATCGCCGCCAGCCAGCCGCATTGTTTCAAATAAAACCGTCAAACTTCCGCCTTTTCCGCCTGCCGAAGCTCGTTTAACTTCTGTAATTCTTCCTTCGATTATTGTGCCGATTGGCAGAACAACCGTTTCACGCACTTTTACGGGTTCGGCAATCGTGGTTGTAAAAGTATCGTTCACGCCGGAAACTTCGGAATTAATTTCGTTGTCCATCCGAACGCGAATCTTGGTTCCTGCTTGAATCTCGTAAATCGAATCGGTTTGGGCATTTGCTGAAATAAAACTTGCAAAGAGCAAAGAAAAAAACGCAAAGATTTTGGTCGTCATTCGCCAAAAGTTCATATCCAACCTCCATCTTCGCGGATTTTATCAAACTAGAACATCCGCGAAGTATTATGGCAATGGTTATGCCATAAATTAAAATAAATTGAAAATGCAGTAAAAACGGGAGTTTGTCGCATTTTACACGGACAACTTAGCAATTGTCTATCTTTGGCTTGATTACTATATCGGTTAGCTCCTGCACGATATAGGGTAAAAATTCCAGATTCCAAATTGCATAATATAATTTGGAATTTGGAATCTGGAATTTATCGAAGAATCGGATGCCCGCCGCCTTGACTGTGGTCGGCAGTTTTATTAAAGAGTTTACGGTCATTATGATAAAGCACGAGATGTTCGCCTTCGTAACGCGCAACATCCGCCGCCCGCTGAAAATCTTTTGTATGCTCGGCAATGACAAAAGCGCACGGGTTTTTTGCTAAAACCATTCCCGCCGCGTAAATATAACCGCCTTGGTCGTAAACAGTTCCCGCATACTGCGCCGCTGCCACCGCAATATCCGGTGAATACTGCCCGTTGCCGTCTTTTGTGCGGTCGGCTTTAGCAATAAAAATTGTGTAATCAGAATAGTTCAAACGGTTTCGATACTGATGTTTTCGCGCTACTGCAAAAAGTTCCGCAAGCCCGTCATCAATCGCCTTCAGCATTTTAAAGTCTGGTTGATTAACCGAATAAACACGCGCACCTTGCGGCGTTTCGGAAAAGACGGGAAAAGTATCGTTTGTAATTCTTTTCGCTTCGCTTATTAAAATGCGGTCAATTCGGCTTTGCGCCGCTGCGTTTTGGAAAAGTATAAAAACGACGGCAAAAATTGAAACAACCCGCAAAAAAACTTTTAACTTTTTCATATAAAACTTCTTGTTTAAAAAACCCAGGTATGTTTTACCACAAGAGTTGTGCCGTCCGAACATTTCGGACAAAAAGAAAAAGCCCGGATAAACCAAGACTTTTTCGATAAACAATTAAAAAATTTAATTGGTGCTGAGGGCGGGAATCGAACCCGCACGTCCACAAGGGACACAGGATTTTCTTACCAGCTACGGCTTTTGCCGCTTGTTACGGAAATAACAATTTGTGGTCTGGACTTTATCTTCACCTTTTACTATTTTTGTAGCAGTCAGGCGGAAGCCGTCAAGTCTCTACACTTTTATGAAGTTTTATGAAACTAAGAAAATACACCGAGAAACAATTAAGAAAAGCAGTAAAAGAATCTTTTTCTTTTGCTCAGACATTAAAGTCGCTCAGTGTCGCTCCCTGCGGTGGAAATTATCTCGTAATAAAGAAAGCAATTTCTTACTTTAATTTAGATACTTCCCACTTCACCTTTCAACTTTGGAATAAAGGTAAGAAGATTGGAGCAAGAAAACCGATTGAAAAATATTTGAATAATGAAATTCGCATATCTTCTCACAAATTGAAAAAGCGATTGATCGTCGAAAAGATTTTTGTTCCGAGATGTTCAAGTTGCAAATTCATGAAATGGCTTGGAAAACCAATTTCGCTTGAACTTGACCACATTAACGGGAATCATTTAGACAATCGCCTAGAAAATTTACGGTTACTATGTCCAAACTGTCATGCTTTAACACCAACGTATCGAGGCAGAAGCATAAACTCCAAACTTAGCTCGGTATCGCCATATTAAAGGTTTCACCGAATTTGACTTCATCCACACAAGAGTTTCCAACCTGTGCGCTCAAATTTGTCTAAGTCCTGTGCGTCTACCTATTCCGCCACCCCAGCACAAGCAAAAAGATTAGCACGAGTTGGTTTTAAGTTCAAAGTTGCACGGCGGAAATAATTCCAACTGACAAGAAAAAATAGAATGACAAATCAGCAAATAATTGTAATACTGTTGATAGAAATCTTTTGGGAAAATAACTGAAATGGATAATTTTGAATGGATATTGTGGAGTATTTTGGGCGTGGTTTTAATTATTGCCGAAATTTTCACATTAGGATTTGTACTGTTTTGGTTTGGTATCGGCGCATTTGCCGCCGCGTTAGCGGGCTGGCTCGGTGTTCCTTTTGGTTTGCAATTTATGATTTTCGCAGGCGTTTCGATAATTCTGACAGTAATGTCACGAACAATTTTTGCCAGTTATTATTCACACGATGGCGAAGGCGCAGTTAAAATGGGAATTGATTCTTTGCCCGGACAAATCGGAACGGTAACTTCCGAAAGCAAAGGCGCGTTAAACGAAGGCGCGGTCAAAGTCTTCGGCTCGACTTGGACGGCTTTTCCGGCGGATAGTTCAACTCTTTTGGTTGAAGGCGAAAAGGTCGAGGTCGTGCGTGTCGAGGGTTCTTCAATTTACGTTCGTAAAATGTCAACCGGTCTTCCCGAATGGAGAGAAAATCAATAGACAGTCTGCACCGGCACGATTAGCGGTAAAAATTTATCCTTCTTTTGCCGACTTATAAATCTCTATCTGTATCTTGGTCAGCCGTATCGTGTAAATTTGCAAAATCGAGAAATTCTAAATTGACATTTTCATCATCGGGTTCAGGCAACTCACTTCCCGTAATTTTTGCTAAAACCAATGTAATATTATCTTCGCCACCGTGTTCATTGGCTTGTTTGACGAGTTCCGCCGCCGCCATTTCCAGCTGTTCAAAATTTTCGGAAATGATTTTTTGCATATCCTCGCCGCCTAGTTTGTTTGATAAACCGTCGCTGCACAGCAAGAGAATGTCATCGCGCTGCGGCATCAAACGAGCCGGCACGGGGAAAATTTCGTTTTGTGCGCCGAGTGCTTGCAGAATTACGTTTTTGAGAGTGTGTGTTTCGGCTTCTTCGGGCTGAATTTGTCCGGCATCAATCAATTGTTGGACAAGCGATTGGTCTTTAGTTATTTGAAAAATCCGGTTGTTGCGGATCAGATATGCACGACTATCACCGATTTGAACTAAATCAACCGCTTCGGGGGTAATACCAACACCGGTAAATGTCGCACCCATACCATTGTATTGCGGATCTGAGCGACCTTGTTGATGAATCAGATGGTTTGCATAAATTGTTGCCTCGTAGAGTTTTCCAACTAAAGAATCATCTAAATTAGAATCATTTAAATGATTAGGCGAAATTGTTTTTTCAAGATCAGCTTCCTCTAAAAATCTCTGACTGACGGTTTCAACCGCCATTTTGCTGGCAACTTCGCCTGCTAAAGCACCACCCATACCATCTGAAACGGCTAAAATTATGCCGCTCTCGTCAATTTCAAATTTTTGTGATTCGATGACAAATTCGTCCGGCTCTTGCGAACTCATCCAAGCTTTCGAGTCCGAAACATTCAAAAGAAGATAGTTATCCTCATTGCCTTTGCGGACGCGCCCAATGTGCGATGTAGCATGTGTTTCAACAATCAACATAATAAATCAAGTGGTAAATTATAAGTGGTAAATAGTTAATGGTTAAAACAAATTTACCACTTATCATTTACCGCTAACCGAGTGCTTGGTCTAAGTCTGAAATAATATCTTCAACGTCTTCGATACCGACGGAAACGCGCACCAAACCCTCGGTTATTCCCAATTTATCGCGTTTTTCAGCCGGAACGGAGGCGTGCGTCATCGTCGCCGGATGCGAAATCAGACTTTCAACGCCGCCCAAACTTTCTGCTAATGTGCAGAGTTTGACGTTTTCCAAAACCTTTTTTGCCTTTTCAAGCGAACCTGTTTCAAATGCAACCATACCGCCGAAACCGTTTTGCTGATGCTTTGCTAATTCGTGCTGCGGATGAGAAACAAGTCCCGGATAATAAACTTTCTGCACGTTTGGATGTTCGGCTAAAAAATTCGCTACGGCGCGTCCGTTTTTATCGTGCGCTTTCATTCTGACGGCTAAAGTTTTCGTGCCGCGCAAAACCAGAAACGAATCAAAAGGCGAAAGAATTGCGCCAATGCTGTTCTGCACAAACTTTATCCACTCGGAATCTTCTTCATCATTGAGAGCGACGAAACCACCGATGCTGTCGGAATGACCGTTCAGATATTTCGTCGTCGAATGGACGACAATATCAACGCCAAAATTCATCGGCTGCTGCAAGTATGGCGACATAAACGTATTGTCGCAAACAACTCGTGCGCCGCGAGCGTGGGCAATCTCGGAAACCGCTTGCAAATTCGTCACGGTCATCACCGGATTGGTCGGAGTTTCAACGAAAACTATTTTCGTATTTACCTTAAAAGCGTTTTCGACGTTTAAAATATCGGAAGTGTCAATAAAATCAAACTCAATGCCGTAATTCGCCAAAACTTTGCTGAATAAACGATAAGTCCCGCCGTAAGTATTATTACCGCAGATAACGTGGTCGCCCGCTTTGACAAGTTTCAAAACCGCATCAATCGCCGACATTCCCGAAGCAAAAGCGTAGCCATATTGCCCGCCTTCGAGCGCGGCTATGTTTTTCTCCAGCGCAAGCCGCGTCGGATTCTGTGTCCGCGCATATTCAAAACCTTTATGAAGCCCAAGCCCTTCTTGTGCATAAGTTGAGGTTTGATAAATCGGCACGCTCACCGCACCTGTCGCGCTGTCCGGTTCATTTCCCGCGTGAATTGCAATTGTTGAAAAGCCCATAGCAAACGAACATCTAGAATAAAAAGCCTTTTTATTCTAACTTATTTTTGGGGCAATATGTTAATAAAAGACTTGCTTTAGCGAGGCAATATGGTAACTTGCCGAAAAGAAAATTGCAAATTAAGAAACTCAGAAGGCTGTATTTAACTTTTAGTTTTGCCCGAAAGCTGCGACGGATTCTGCAAGTCGAGCAAATTTTGCCGCGATCTAATTTGCAAAAGAAATAAAACTCATTTTACAAAACCATTTCCGTAAAGTGCCTGTCCCGACATTTTTCCCGTCATCGCCTTTCCGTCGAAAACAACTTCACCGTTGACAATCACACTCGAAAAACCTTCGGCATATTGGTGCGGATTTTCAAATGTGGCTTTGTCTGAAATCGTATTCTCGTCAAAAATAACCAAATCCGCCGCGAAACCTTCCCGAACCAAACCTCGGTCGCGCAAATTAAATGTTTGCGCGGGAAGCGATGTCATTTTGCGAATCGCATCTTCAAGCGTGATAAGTTTCATTTCGCGGACGTATTTGCCCAAAACCCGTGCGTTGTTGCCGTAACCGCGCGGATGCGGAACGCCTTCGCCGAAATCACGAACACTGCTGTCGGAAGCAATCATCGTGAACGGCTGGCGCATAATATTCTGCACGTCATCTTCGCTCATCACGCGATAAACCATTCCCGCGCCGCCCTTTTCGTACATCTCGAAAATTTGTTCGATTTGCGCGTCGAGTTTCTTCTTGCCCTTTGTCATTTGCGTAATTTCGGCGATATTTTTACCGTTAAATTCAGGGTTCGGGCGATAACTCGCGACATATGCAAAGCTGTAATCCTTAAAATCCTTTTTCTTGAGGTCTTCTTTCATTTCCTTAATGATTTTTTCGCGTGTCGGTGCGTCGGCAAGCCGCTTTTTGCCTTCTTCGCGTCCGCCCGCAATTGCCCAATTCGGCATCCGCGCATCGAGCGAAGTCGAAGAAGCCGTGTAAGCATATTGGTCAACCGTTACCGTCAAACCGCGCGTCCGTGCCGATTTAACCAAACCAATGGTCGTCGGACTCGTTCCCCAAAGTTTTTTGCTGGAGATTTTGAAATGCGAGATTTCGACAGGCAGATTTGCCTGTTCGCCTATGTTTATTGCTTCTTCGATGGCTTTAACAACGCCCGTGCCTTCGTCGCGGATATGGCTGGCATAAACTCCACCGTGTTTTGATGCAATTTTCGCAAGTTCAACGACTTCTTCGGTTTTGGCAAAAGTTCCCGGAACATAAATCAAACCGGTTGAAAGTCCCAACGCGCCGTCTTTCATTGCTTGCTCGACAATGTTGTCCATTGCTGTCTGCTCTTTGGCAGTCGGAGCGCGATTATCTAAACCCATCGCTTTGGAGCGCACCGAGCCGTGGGCGATTAAAGTGCCAAGATTAACGCCGAGCGGTTTTTCCTTCATCTGACCGAGAAATTCTTTAACTTCGGTGGTCGAGCCGCCGCAATTTCCCGTAATGAGCGAAGTTACGCCCATGCGGACAAAATTTTCCGCCGAAGGATTATTGTAAATATCCTCGACGTGCGTGTGAACATCAATAAAACCGGGCGCGACGATTTTGTTGTCGGCATCAATTGTCTGTTTGGCGTTGCCAGCGTCAATTCGTCCGACTTTGACAATCCGACCGTCTTTGATACCGACTGCTCCGCGAAACCAAGGATTGCCCGTGCCGTCAATGATACGAGCGTTGACAATGACTAAATCATACGTCGTTTTAGCGGAAATAACTTTTTGGTTGACGGGAAAAAGCACAAAACTAAACAGCAATAGAAACACTGTAAAAACGTGCAGAATTTTCATAGATTTCAGCCTCGAACAGTAGAAATTGAAGTTAAATAAGATATAACCACAAAACCGCACAAAATTTCAACCAATTCTATGCGGTTTCAAAATAAAAATTGTAAATAAAGGTTTAATTGGTCGTGTAACAGAAGAGATGTTTGAAAAGTCGGACAAGTTAAGATTTCAAATGTGCATTATGAAACAATAACTTGTCCTGTTTGTTCAAGCCTGAACATCAAGAAGAATGGCATAAACAAACAG
>MWZA01000189.1 GCA_002050455.1 Acidobacteria bacterium 5-1
CTGCCAAACTTGTCGAAAAAGATAAATTATCCGCCGCCAATTTACAAATTGCACTTGGCGAAATTTATGTTTCGGCTGACCGATATGATGAAGCAATTGCCGTTTATCAAAATGCTCTAGCGATGCGCGGAATTGATAAAAATGAATTGGCTGCGGATGATGAACGCGATTTTGCGATGCGTGTTTATGAAAAAATGATAGGCACTTATAAAAAAGCGAATCGTCCCGCTGATGCGAAAGCCTTGATTGAACGCGCCCGGCTGCTTTTCGGCAATAATGATTCGTTTGCCGATCAACAATTAATTTTGCTTTACCGCGAAACCGGCAAAAAAACCTGAAGCGTTACAAGCAGTTCGCGCTCTTCGCGCCCGCAACGCCAACGATGCCACGCTTTTGCGAACGGAGGCATCAATCTTGACTGACAGCGGAAAGGTGGATGAAGCAGCCGCGTTGGTTAAAACTTTAATAAATAAGAAAAACCCGACGAAAGGCGCAGCAGCAGCAGGCGCAAACAGCGAAGGCGGAATCATTTCTCTACCGAATTCGACGTATGACGATTTTGCCAATTATTTGTTTATTTCCAGTCTTTACAGCCAAGCAAAACGCGGCAAAGAAGCAATTGAGGCGGCAAACCAAGCCTTTCAATCCGCGCAGGGCGACCAAAGAAGACAACTCGCCGCCAAGGTAACTTTGGCAACCGCGCAGCAAATGGCGGGTGATTACAAATCCGCCGAAGAGACTTTGCGCGGGGTTTTAAAAAAATCGCCGGGAAATCCGGTCGCGCTCAACAATTTAGGTTATTTTTTGGCGGAGCGCGATGAAAAACTCAATGAAGCGTTAGATTTGATTCAGCAAGCCGTCAAAATTGATCCGACCAATTCTTCTTATTTAGACAGTTTGGGTTGGGTTTATTTCAAACTCGGAAAATTTGACGAAGCCGAAAAATATCTGAAGGATGCTTTACGTTTTGATGCTTCATCGGCAACAATCAATGAACATCTCGGCGACGTTTATCAAAAGCAGGGAAAACTCGACCTTGCCAAATCCGCGTGGCAAAAAGCTCTTAATCTGACTTCTGACGCGGAAGAGATAAATCGCCTTAAAGCAAAATTAGATACAAAAGTTTCGAGATAGTTCCAAAGGATTTAGTTGAAAAACCTGCTATTAAAAATCAGGATAAAATAATCAAAGGCGCATTTAACAAGCAAGAGTTGACAAAAATTCTGTATTTAGAATATAGTCTAAATTATGGCAAGATGGCTTAAATCTTTATTTCTTGTATTTGTTCTTTGCGGCAGTGTGTTTTCAGGCGCACCTTTTGCAGACAGCAGTGTGAAAAAAGATTCATGTCCAATGAAGTGCTGCAAAGACAAAGCCGAATCTGCCAAACCACAACAAATAGATGCGGCGAATTTGTGCCGGACTATAAATTGCACAAGTTCCGTGCCGAACTCGACGACGACTTCAGCGCAAATGAATCTTGCGCCGCTATTTTTTGTCTTAAAAAACTTCCCGATTTTTCAGTTTCTTCTCGCGCAACAGCCGAAAGAAAAAGTGCAGCCGCTTTTTTCAAAAACGGTGCAACTGAAAACATTCCAACCGAAATACATTCAAAATCTATCGCTTTTAATTTAGTTTCAAGGGCGTAGTGTGTCTTTTTTACAGTTGTTTTGTATCTGTAAATCGGCGCATTTTTGCGTTTTCTTGGGCATCCGCGTGCGTCTAAACGGACGCTTTTTCAAAGAATTTAAATTCAATTTATAGGAGAACATTATGCAAAAGATAAAAGCCCTTTCAGTTTTAACGATACTTTTTTCATTAATTATTTTAGTGGCGGCATGCGGCGGCGCGTCGTCGAACAGCCAAGGCAAAGCCATTAAAAGCGCACCAATTGGCAAGAATATGACCGTTACGCTTGCTAATGACACGGGCAAACTTAAAGTTGGTGAACAAGAAGTAATGTTGACTTTTACGGATGCGGCGGATAAAGCGGTTGATGTCGGCGCGGCTTCGCTGAATTTTCATATGCCGGCAATGGGTTCGATGGCGGTGATGAACGATCCGGCAAGTTTAACCACAACTTCAACGCCGGGCGTTTATAAAGGCAAGGTAAATATTGAGATGCCGGGCGAATGGCAAGCGCAAATTAGTTTTGAAGGTACGGCGGGCAACGGCAAAACTTCGTTTCCGGTGACGGCTTATTAAAATGGTGGTTAGTGGTCGGTGGTCAGTTAAAATGTGCTGACACTGACCGCCGACCCCTGACCACTGACCACTGTTATTATGATTCACAAAATTATAGAATGGTCGCTCAAAAATCGAATCCTGATAATCGCACTGTATCTCGGACTTGCGGTGTGGGGCTATTGGGCTTTAATCCACACGCCGATTGACGCGATTCCCGACGTTTCCGACAACCAAGTCATCGTTTTTACAGATTGGGCGGGACGCTCGCCGCAGGAAGTCGAAGACCAGGTTACATATCCGCTGGTAACGAATCTGCAAGGGCTTCCGGGCGTGCGCGTTGTGCGGGCAAGTTCCGCGTTCAGCTTTTCGATGATTAACATTATTTTTGAAGATAATGTTGATTTGTATTGGGCGCGGACGCGGGTTTTAGAGCGATTAAATCTTGTTACGAAACAATTGCCCGAAGGTGTTACGCCGACACTCGGACCTGACGCGACGGGCGTTGGACAGGTTTTTTGGTATACGCTTGAAAGCGATAAACATAATTTGCGCGAGCTGCGGACGATTCAAGATTGGTTTGTGCGCTATCAATTAAATTCAGTGCCGGGCGTGGCGGAAGTCGCCAGCGTCGGCGGTTATGTTCAGCAATATCAAGTTGACGTTGACCCGAATAAATTGAGAAGTTTCGGACTTCCGCTTTCGACGGTGGTCGAAGCCGTCCAAAAATCAAACAACAATGTCGGCGGAAACGTCGTCGAGCAGTCGGGACAATGGGCAGTTGTGCGCGGTGTCGGTTTGGTCGAATCGGTTGCCGATGTTGAAAATATCGTCATCGGTTCACAGAACGGAACGCCGATTTATGTCAAAAACGTCGCTAACGTCAAATTAGGCAACGCCTTTCGCACGGGCGCGTTGGACAAAAATGGCAAGGAAGCCGTCGGTGGCGTGGTCATTGCGCGTTATGGCGTGAACACGCTCGACGTTATCGAAGCGGTTAAGAAAAAAATTGAAGAGCTAAAAATCGGTCTGCCGCCGGGTGTGAACGTCGTGCCTTTTTATGACCGCACGCAGCTTATCAATCGCGCCACCGGCACTTTGAAACGCGCTTTGATTGAAGAACTGATTCTCGTAACCTTAGCGCACATTATTTTTCTCGCGCATTTTCGCTCGATTCTGATTGTTACGATTCCTTTGCCGCTATCGGTTCTGCTCTCATTTTTGTTTATGTATTTTATGGGCATCAGTTCAAATCTGATGTCGCTCGCCGGAATTGCTATCGCTATTGGCGTTTTGGTTGACGCAGGAATTGTCGTTACGGAAAACGCTTTTCGATTTATGGAGCAGAGAAACATTGACCCGAAAGACAGACGTGCCGTGTGGGAAACCGTTTTGGAATCTACAAAGCTCGTCGGGCGACCGGTTTTCTTCTCGATGGCGATAATTATTCTCGCTTTTATTCCGGTTTTTTCTTTAACCGGACAGGAAGGAAAACTCTTTCATCCGCTTGCCTTTACCAAAACATTTGCGATGCTCGGCGCGACGATTATCGCCGTTACGCTTGTGCCTGTTCTCTGCACTTATCTTTTGGGCGGAAAGTTCCACTCGGAGCAATCAAATCCCGTTATGCGCGTTTTGCATTCGATTTATAAACCGGCGTTGCTTTTCGCATTAAAAAATCGAGTCGTTACGGTTTCGCTTGCGTTAGTTTTATTCATCGGCGCAATTTTTCTGGCAACCGGCATCGGCAATGAGTTTATGCCGCCGCTCAACGAAGGCGACGTGATGTATATGCCCGTTACCGACCCGGCGATTTCGATTGACGAAGCTCTGAAAATTATGAGCCGACAGGACGAGATTTTAAAAACATTTCCGGAAGTCGAATCGGCAGTCGGAAAAGTCGGACGCGCCGAAACCTCAACCGACCCCGCGCCGGTGAATATGAACGAAACCATCATTCACCTGAAATCGAAAGAGCAATGGCGCGAAGGCGTAACGCGCGAATCTCTGATTGCGGAAATGGACGAAGCGTTAAAGATGCCGGGCGTTACGAACATCTGGACGCAGCCGATTATCAACCGCATCGAGATGTTGGCGACGGGCATTCGCTCGGAAGTCGGAATCAAAATTTTCGGCAACGATTTGAAAACTTTGGAAGAACTTTCGCGGCAAATCGCGGATGTCGTTAAAACCGTTCCCGGCGCGGCGGACGTTTATCCCGAACAAATTATCGGTGCGCCGTATATTGACATTGACATCAATCGGCAGGCGGCGGCGCGTTACGGTATCGATGTCGGAACGATTCAAGAGGTGATTGAAACGGGCATCGGCGAAACAAATCTTTCGATGACGATCGAAGGCAGAAATCGTTTCCCAATTCGTGTGCGATACGCGCCCGAATTTCGCAAAAGTCCCGAAGCCATTGGGCAATTGCCGATTATTACACCAAGCGGTCAGACAATTCCGCTCGCGCAAGTCGCCGACATTCGCACTGTTTCGGGCGCGGCAATGATTTCCAGCGAAAACGGACTTCTTAGAGGAACGGTTTTGCTTAACGTGCGCGGGCGGGATGTCGGCTCATTTGTCGAAGAAGCAAACAACGCGATTGTCAATCAAGTTCAACTGCCGAGCGGCTATTACTTTGCTTGGAGCGGTCAATACGAAAATCAGCAACGCGCCAGACAAAGGCTTCTGCTGGTTGTGCCGGTTGTTTTGATTGTCATTTTCGGCTTGCTTTATCTGACCTACGGCTCGGCAATCGAAGCCGCGCACGTTCTTCTCGCCGTGCCGTTTGCTTTGACAGGCGGCGTTTATCTGCTGTGGGCTTTGGATTATAACTTTTCCGTCGCCGTTTGGGTCGGCTTTATCGCGCTGTTCGGAACGGCGGTGCAGACGGGCGTTGTGATGGTCATTTATTTGAACGAAGCGGTTGAGAAAAAGCGAAAAGAACTCGGAAAACTTGATAAAAAGAGTTTGCTTGACGCGGTTATCGAAGGCGCGTTGCTTCGTCTGCGCCCGAAAGTGATGACGGTTTCGACAGTTGTTGCCGGACTGCTTCCGATTATGTGGAGTTCGAGCGCCGGTTCGGAAGTGATGAAGCCGCTTGCCACGCCTGTTTTGGGCGGAATGGTTTCGAGTCTTTTGCACGTTCTGATTGTTACGCCGGTGATTTTTTATTGGATTCGTGAACGCGAATTATCGGCGGCGCATAGAAAATTAATATTACAGACAAAGAGCGGTTACGCGTCCGACTAACTTAAATGTTTTTAAATTTTACAAAAAAAATAATTGAATTCGGTTGTGCGGGCGGATTATTTGCCATGCTGGTATCTACGCCTATTTTAGCCCAAGCTCAAACAACAACTTTGGCGCGTTATCTCGACCAAACAAGCGGAATGACGGCGGATGAAGCCGTCGCTTTTGCGCTGGCGAATAACGGCGAACTCGCGGCGGCGCGAAAAGAAATCGAAGCGGCGCGGGCTTTGGTTAAACAAGCGCGTCTACGTCCGAATCCGAGTGTGGAATTCAGCCGTCAAGAGCAAATCGGCGGCACGGACAATGATACAAGGATAGCGGGAAGTTTGCCGCTCGAACTCGGCGGGCGGCGAAAGACGCGCATTAACGTCGCCGAAGCCGAATTAAATTTGCGCGAAAAAGAAGTTGCCAACCGTGAACGATTGTTAGCTGCTGAAGTCCGCGCCGAATTCGGCAAAGCCTTAGCGCAAACACTTAAATTAAAGCTAATCGAAGATTTGCTCGAATCCGTATTGCAAGGCTTTCGGCTCGTGCAGGCTCGCGTCATGGAAGGCAAAACGCCGCCTTTGGAAGAAAATATGACGCTGGTTGAACTCAACCGCCTCCGCTCATTACGCGAAACAGAAGCCGGAAAAACCGAAATAGCATTCTTGGAACTTCGCAACCTGCTTGGAATGAAACCGGAAGAACCTTTGCGTCTGCGCGGCGATTTTACAAATTCGGTTGCGCTTCTGCCGTCGCTTGACGAGGCAACCGCGAATGCAATGCAGACTCGTCCCGATCTGCAAGCGGTGCGGGCGATGGAATTACTTACCGAAGCGCAAATCGAACAGGCTCGTGCCGGAGGACGCATTGACGCGAGTGTGTCGGCGGGCTACGGGCGAAACAATTTTGGCTTTCCGGTGCGTGGTTTTGACCAAACGGGCGCGTTGCGTCCCGTACAGGATGTTTTTCATTCGCTGCGGTTTGGCGTAACGCTTGAGATTCCCGTCCGCAACCGAAATCAGGGCGCAATCGAAGCGGCAATTTTTAACCGGGAAGCCGCGCAAAAACGCCGCGAATTTGCCGAACTCGTCGTCAGGCGCGAAGTTGCTTCAGCTTTTGTTCGATATGAAAGTTCGGCGCGGGCAAGGGAAATTTTCCGCGTCGGTGTGCGCAATCAGGCAAGTGCTAATCTCAATGTCGTGCGGCAAACCTACGAACTCGGCGCAAGAAATCTGATTGAATATTTGGTTGAGGAACGCCGCTTTCTCGAACTCGAAAACAATTTTATTGATTCGCAATTGGAAGTTTATCTGGCGCGGGTTGATATTGAACGCGCCACTTTTGCACCGGAGTTGATAACAAGATGAATCACGAGAAAGAAAATTTAACAAACGCCGATTTAGCCGCTAAAACCGACCACGAACCGCTTGACGAAAATGTGGAAACAGAAGAACTGTCGGCTAAAAATCATTTAAAAGACGATAAACAACCGCTCATAAAATCACGAAGAATTTACATCATCGGCAGTTTAATTCTGGTGAGTGTCATCGCCATTTTAATTTGGCTTTACCTGCAAAAGGGGAGTGAAGGCAAACCCGTTCCCGCGCCGCGCAACGTTTCATTCGGCGATACGAATAACGGCAATGACGCTATAAATTCGGGTGAACAAACAATCACAATTTCGCCCGAACAGCTGGAAAACGCGAATTTTAAAATCGAAAAAGTCGGCGAAGCCTTCGCTCAGGAATCAGGCGCGACATCGGCAACCGGCGTTGTTCAGCCAAACGCATATGCCGAAACGCCGGTAATATCGCTCGTCGGCGGAGTCGTGCGACAAATTAACGCCGAACTCGGTCAATTTGTAGGTCGTGGTCAAACGGTGGCGGTTGTGTATAGCGACGAACTGGCGGGTGTGGAATCGCGGTTTTTAACAAAACGCGCCGAGATGGACGAAGCGAATAAACGTTATCAACGCGCCTTGAAATTAGCCGACATCGCATCGGAAAGCCGCACCGAAATTGACAACGCAACCGCCGAAGTCAAAATTGCCGAAGCAAAACTCGTCGAAGAAAAAAGCGAGTTTGAACGAATGCAGAAGCTCGTCCGCATCGGCGCAGTCAGCCGCGAAGATTTTGAAAAAGCGACCACCGATTTGAGAACCGCCGAAGCCAAACTCGTCGAAGCCAAAAATCGTTTTGAAAGAGCAAAAAAACTCTTAAACATTAATCCTGCCCGACGTGCCGAACTCGACAACGCTTTGACGCAATTGAGAACCGCGGAAGCCGAACTTGCTTCCGAAAGACAAAAATTGCTTGTGCTTGGATTATCGCCGCAAAAAGTTGATTCGTTAAAATCCACTAGCCAAATCAGTTCCGAACTGCCGATTCCGTCGCCCGTTTCGGGAACGGTTACGGCGCGAACGGTCAATCAAGGCGAAGTGATTTCCGCAAATAAAGAGCTTCTTCAAGTAACAAATCTTTCAACCGTTTGGGTTATCGGGCAGGTTTATGAAAAAGATTTGGCGCGTCTGCGGACGGGAAGCGGCGCAAGCGTTACGTCCGACGCTTATCCGGGCAAAGTTTTTCGCGGAAATATAACTTACATTGACCCGAATCTCGACCAAAACACGCGCACCGCGCAAGTGCGAATCGAACTGCCGAATCCCGACCAAAAATTAAAAATCGGAATGTATGTTAATATCGCTTTTGCGACTATCGGCGGCTCGGAAAATACCGTGCCGACAGTTCCGACGCAAGCCGTGCAAAACATAAATAATCAGCAGGTTGTTTTTCTAGCCACCGATAACCCGAATGTTTTTATTTTGCGACCCGTCAAAATTGGCGCGGAAACCGACGGATTTTATCCGGTTCTCGAAGGTTTATTCGTCGGCGACAGAGTTGTAACCGAAGGCAGTTTTCTGCTTCGCGCCGAGTGGCAAAAGACACATTCAAATAGTTAGAAAGAATTTGTTAAGCGATTGGACACACATTAGCAGGACTGTCTCAAAAATCGAAGATTAAGTAGTAAACTATTAACTATTCACTATGCACTTTTACCTATCTTTCGGTAAAAAAGATTTTCCTTTGCAAATCAGTTAAGAGTGTATAGTGAACAGTTAATAGTTTTGCTCTTTTTTCTGTATTTTGAGAAAGTCCTAATTAAGTTAAATTATCGGTAAGCGTTTTGAGTTCAAACATAAGGTTTGTTCTTTTTTCAATAAAAGACACGATAATCGTGAACTCAAAACTTTCTACCTTGAGCCACTACCCTAAATTTAATGGCGGAAAACACATTTACACTTCCTTCGTTTGCAAAAATAAATTGGTTTTTGCGTGTTTTAGGCAAACGCCCAGACGGTTTTCACGAGCTTTGCACGGTTTTTCAAACCGTTTCGCTGCACGACAACCTGACATTTTCAAAACATAATGAAATAGTTTTAATTTGTGAAGACAAAAAAATTCCGACGGACGAGAAAAATTTAATTATTAAAGCCGCGCTTGAGCTAAAGCAAAAGTTTAATATTAAAAGCGGCGCGAAGATTCATCTCGAAAAACGAATTCCCGCGCCGGGCGGACTCGGCGGCGGCTCGTCAAACGCGGCGACGACGTTTTTTGGCTTGATAAAACTTTGGAGAATCGAAATTGATTTTGCCGAACTTCTTGAAACCGGCAAAAAAATTGGCTCTGACGTGCCATTTTTCTTTTTTGGCGGAACTGCGCTCGGAACAGGTCGCGGGACGAAAATTCTACCGTTAGATGATTTTACGGAGAATCATCTTTTAATCGTAACGCCGAATGTTAATGTTTCAACCGCCGAAGCGTTTGCACGTTTGAGCGTGCCGCACTTGACAAATAAATCGCCAAAAAGTATTCTTCAAATTTGCCGTAATGAAGCTCAAACGCTTAATTTACAGCATTCATTGTTAATTAATGATTTTGAATCATCAGTCTTTAAAATCGAACCTGAAATCGAGCGTGTTAAGGAAAAACTTTTAGAGTTGAGAGCAAAGCACACTTTGCTTTCGGGAAGCGGAGCGAGTGTTTTCGCCATTTTTGAAAGCAGAAGCCGGCTGCAATTTGCTTTTGATGAGTTGAAAACAAAGCAGACTTGGCGTAAGTTTGTTGTCAGGACAATTTCGCGCCGGGAATATCGGGGTTTGTTAAATCTCTGAACTAAGAGCTGCTGGTTGAAAATTTTTAACTCTTATTGGGGCGTCGCCAAGTGGTAAGGCACCGGGTTTTGGGTCCGGCATTCGCAGGTTCGAATCCTTCCGCCCCAGCCAATTTATTAAAAGTTGACGGGCAGCTTGGAAAAAAAGTTGCTCGTCATTTATTTGTATTTGCTGAACAAATGAGCGTTACGGGCAATATTAAGGTATTTTCGGGCAACGCGCATCCGCTATTGACCGAAGAAATTTGCAGCCATCTAAGTTGCGATTTGGGCAAAGCCAGCACCGACCGGTTTTCGGACGGCGAATTTAATTTTCAGATTGATGAAAATGCGCGTGGGGCAGATGTGTTTATCATCCAGCCGACTTGTCCGCCGACCGACCAAAATTTGATGGAACTGCTGATAATGATTGACGCATTTCAGCGGGCTTCGGCAGAAAGAGTAACGGCGGTTATTCCGTATTTCGGCTATGGGCGTTCCGACAAAAAAGACCGCCCGCGTGTTCCGATTGCCTCAAAACTCGTTGCGAATTTGATTACGACGGCGGGCGCGGAACGGGTTTTAACGGTTGATTTGCACGCTTCGCAGATTCAAGGATTTTTTGATGTGCCGGTTGACCATCTTTTTGCCGCGCCGGTGATTGTTGATTATTTTCAGGAAAATCCGGTTGAAAATATGATTGTCGTCGCGCCCGACACGGGCGGGGCGGAACGCGCCCGCGCTTATGCTAAACGCTTGAATACGGGTTTGGCACTTTGCGACAAGCGGCGCGAAAAGGCGAATGTTGCGGAAGTGATGAACGTCGTCGGCGACGTCGAAGGCAAAAATTGTTTGATAATTGACGATATGTGCGACACGGGCGGCACGATTTGCAAAGTCGCCGACGCGCTTTATGCAAACGGCGCGAATGATATTTACGCCTGTTTCACGCACGCTGTTTTTTCGGGCAGCGCGATTGAAAAATTGACTAATTCGCATCTCAAAAAAGTTATTATAACCAATACGATTCCGCTTTGCGAAAAAGGCAGAAAATTGCGGGAAAAAGGCAGGATTGAGGTTTTGAGCGTGGCAAAACTGTTAGCGAAAGCAATCAAATCAATTCACGATGAAACAAGCGTTTCGTCTTTGTTTATTTAGAGATTAATTTCAGGTCTCAAGTTTCAGGTTTAGATGAAAACTTGAAACCCAAAAAAATATATGGCAGATAAAGTTGTAGTAAAAGCAGAAAAAAGAGAAGAGCGCGGCAAAAACAATGCGCGTCGTCTGCGGCGGGACGGTAAAATTCCCGTTACTGTTTATGGCGGCGGCGGCGAGAGTGTTGCGGCGGCAGCTGAACTTAAGGATTTGGCGGCGATTTTGCGCTCGGATACGGGACATAATACGATTTTTTCGCTCGATATGGCAGGCGAGGGCGCGGGCGACGTGATTTTTCACGAACGCCAAATTGACCCGATTAAAGGTCGTCTGATTCACGCGGATTTACGCCGGATTGCAAAGGGCGAAAAAATCGAAGTTACCGTTCCGATTCATCTCATCGGCGAGGCAGCTGGCACGGCAGAAGACGGCGTTTTAACCCAGCAAATGCGTGAAATCAAGGTTTTATGCGTTCCGAGCAAAATTCCTGAATATATCGAATATGACGTAACCGAATTGCAAATGAACGAATCAATTACGGTTGCCGATTTGAAGATTGAAGAAGGTATCGAAGTTCACGAAGACCCGGAAGCGATTGTCGCATCGGTTGTGTTCGTTAAAGAACCTGAACTCGAACCGACACCTGAAGAAGAACTGACCGAACCTGAACTCGTCGGCGACGAAAAACCGGGCGATAAACCGGGTGCTGTAACCGAAGAAGAAGATGTCGAGAAGCCTTAAATTCAAATTTCAAATGTCAAGTTTCAAGTCCCAAGTTAATTTTGCAAACTTGAAACTTGAAACTTGAAACTAAAATGGATAATTGGTTAATCGTCGGTTTGGGAAATCCGGGTTTGCAGTACGAGAAAACGCGCCACAATCTAGGCTTTATGCTGATTGATAAGTTGGCGCGTGAATTACAGACACAGGTCAAACGCGAAGAATGCCGCGCTTTAATCGGACGCGCCGAGCTTGAAAACAAAACCGCCGAACTCATTAAGCCGCAGACATTTATGAATCTGAGCGGCGAAGCGGTTTGTTGTTTGTTAAAAAAAGAAAATCGAAGCGCGGCAAAGTTGATTGTGATTTCGGACGATTTGGCTTTGCCGCTTGGCAAAATTCGTCTGCGTTCGAGAGGTTCGGCGGGCGGTCATAACGGTTTGAAATCAATCAGTGATTGTTTGAAAACGCAGGAATATATTCGCCTGCGAATCGGAATTCAACCCGAACATCAAATTAACGACGCAAAGCGTTTTGTGTTGGAAAATTTTTCCAAAACGGATTTGGAAACGGTTGAAAAAGTTTTACAGCAAAGTGCCGAAGCAATTCGCGCCGTCTTGTCTGACGGAGTTGAAAAAGCAATGGCGAGATTCAATGGATAATAGATAATGGAAAGTGGAAAATGATTTTCTAATTCAACTTATTATTTTACATTTTACATTATCCATTTTACATTTAATAACCCTTCTTGCTTCATTTGCAAAAAATGAGGCTAGACGAGCCAAAAGGAGGACAATAAATTGGCAGAAAAAAGAGTATATGAGGTGATGTATATCGCCGCGCCGGAAACGGCGGACGAAGACGTTGCAAAATTAAATGATTCAATCACCAAGCTGATTGAAACCGAAGGCGGAAGCGTGGTTAAACTCGAAGATATGGGACGACGCAAACTCGCTTATCCAATCAATAAAAAGACCGAAGGTTATTACGCTTTATTTGAAATCGAAGGTTCGGGGCAAGAGATCGCCGAACTTGAACGCCGGATGCGCGTCAATGATACGATTATTCGTTATCTTACCGTCAGAGTTGACGAAGAACGCAAAACGGCGCAAAAGTTGACCGACAAACGCGAAAGCCGTCAGAGCAGAAATAAAGAAAGAAATAATGCTTCGGCAAGAAGAAATAAACCCGAAGAATTTGCGGCAAGTGATGCCCAAGACAATCAAGAGGAGCAATAAATAATGGATAAGAAACCGAAAAAATTAGATGAAGAAGACGATAAAATAGATATTGACTTGGGCAGCGAGCTAAAAAATGAAAAAATGCCGCCGCGCCGCTATCAACGCCGTCGGCAAAGTCAGTTTGTTCCCGATTATATTGATTGGAAAGACATTGATTTTTTGAAAAGATTTATTCCCGAACGCGGAAAAATTATGCCGCGACGCATTTCGGGAGTTTCGGCTAAAGACCAACGCCGCGTTGCAACGGCAATCAAACGGGCGCGGGCAATGGCGTTAATACCTTTCGTAACGGATTAAATCAGGAGGAATTTTTTAATTATGGCAACGACAAATGTTCTTCTGCGTGAAGACGTGGACAATCTCGGCGGACGCGGTGAAATCGTCAAGGTTAAATCGGGCTACGCGAGAAACTTTCTGCTTCCGCAAGGCATTGCGACGCAAGCAACCAAAGGAAATATCAAACAGGTCGAGCAGGAACGCTCGGTGCTGCTCAAAAAAGCCGCGAGTGAAAAATCAACTGCTGACGCGCAAGCCGAACAGATGAAAGATATTTCGCTTGTCTTTGAGCGCAAAGCGGGCAAAGACGGAACGCTTTTCGGTTCAGTAACTTCGATGGATATTACCGAAGCTATCCAAGCCAAAGGTTATGAAATTGACCGCCGCAAAATCCAGTTGAAAGACACCATAAAGGAAACGGGCGATTATACCGTCAACGTCAAACTTCACCGCGAAGTTACGCTGGAAATTCCCGTCAAGGTTACGGCGGAAGGCAAAGCGGCGGCAGAAAAAACCGAAAAAAAAGCTAAAGCGAAAGATTCGGCGGAAATTATAGAAGAAAAAGCGGATACAACCGAAACTGCTTCTGAAGAAACTGTGGAAGTTGCCGACGACGAAGCCGAAGCCCAATAAAAGCAGGAAAGTTGATTGGCAATAATTCTTTGTCAGTTTTCCAAGATTGTACTATTATCAAAGACTGCAAGTTTTTAATTTGAGCTTGCAGTCTTTTTTATCCTGTTAAGTATCATTTATTGGTTTTCTATAATTCAGAGTCAATTTACCGGCTACTGACTACTTGTATTGACAATTAAATTGGATAAATAGTGATGACCAACTATTCGCGGTTCACTATTAACTATTCGCTGTCTTTACCAGAATATCTTTGAAAAATAATGAACAGTGAATAGCCAATAGTAAACCGCTACGGCACTCTAACTTACATTTGTTCATACAACTACTGACTACTGACTTCTGATTACTGACTTCTGATTACTGACTTCTGAAAAAATGGCGACACCCGAACAATTTTTAGAAAAACCGCTTCCGAGCAGTCCCGAAAGCGAGCGCGTCATTTTGGGCGCGATTCTTCTGGATAACGCGCTTATCACACAAGCGATTGAACAACTCAAACCCGAAGATTTTTACTCGCCGAATTACCGCCGCGTTTTCAAAGCGATGATTGCGCTGTTTGAAAAAAGCGAGCGGATTGACCCGATTTTAATTGGCGAAGAGTTGAAAAAAGAAGGTTCGATTGATTCAATCGGCGGCGTGGCGACCATCACAAATTTAACTTTTGGTTTGCCGCATTTTTCAGATATTGGTGATTATGCAAAAGTCGTCAAAGATAAATCCGTTACCAGAAACCTCATCAAAGTCTGCAATCAAATCACGAGCGAAGCACTCGCCGAAGAAGACGATGCCGAAGTCATTCTCGACCACGCCGAGCAGATGATTTTTGCCTTAGCCGACGAAAGAACGCGGCAAGGTTTCGCGCACGTCAAACCCGTTGCCGAACAAGTTTTGGCGAAAGTTCAGGAATATGCAAAAAGGGAAACTCACGCGCTGACCGGACTTGCGACCGGTTTCCGCGACCTCGACCAAATGACTTCCGGCTTGCAAAAGACGGATTTGATTATTGTCGCCGCGCGTCCGTCAATGGGCAAAACTTCATTATGCCTGACTTTAGCGCAAAACGCGGCGATTCAGGAAAAAGCGGTCATCGCCATATTTTCGCTGGAAATGTCGAAAGAACAATTGGTAATGCGAATGCTCAGTTCAGAAGCGAAAGTTGACGCGCATCGTTTTCGCACCGGATATTTGACACGCGAAGAATGGGGCAGACTTGCCGGAGCAATTGGGACGCTTTCGGAAGCAAGCATTTTTATTGATGATACGGCAGGAATTTCTGTTTTGGAAATGCGGGCGAAGACTCGGCGGCTGGTGGCGGAACAGAAAAAATTGGATTTGGTTGTTGTCGATTATCTGCAATTGATGGCTGGTTCGCGCCGCACTGAATCGCGCCAGCAAGAAGTTTCGCAAATTTCGCGCGAGCTTAAAGGTTTAGCCAAAGAATTAAATGTTCCGGTCGTCGCGCTTTCGCAGCTTTCGCGTGCGCCCGAAGCACGAAACCCGCCGCGCCCGCTAATGTCTGATTTACGCGAAAGCGGCAGCATAGAGCAGGACGCGGACGTAGTAGCGTTTATTTATCGGGAAGAATACTATAAGCCAACCGAAGAAAACGCGGGTTTGTCTGAAATTTTGATTTCAAAACAGCGCAACGGTCCGACAGGAACAGTGAAACTCGCGTTTTTGAAAGAATTTACCAGATTTGAAAATTATTTTGGAGATTAGATTAGCTAATTGTTTCCGATTTTGAAGGATTCAATAATAATTAACGATTAACAAAAATATGAATGAAGATTTACGTTTTCCGATTGGAAAATTCGATAAAAACATTGAGGTTACGCCTGAAATCAGAAATAGATTTATCCAAACAATTTCGGACTTGCCGAAAAATTTGGAGAAAGCGGTTGAAGGTTTGAATGATGAACAACTCGACACGCCGTATCGTCCTGAAGGTTGGACGGTGCGGCAAACTGTTCATCACATCGCCGACAGTCATTTAAATTCTTATATTCGTTTCAAACTCGCTTTGACCGAGGACGTGCCGACGATTCGCCCGTATTACGAAGACCGTTGGGCGCAGCTTGCCGACAGCGAGCTGCCGATTGACGTTTCGCTGAAAATTATCGAAGGCTTACATCTCCGTTGGGCGATGCTGTTAAATTCGATGACGGATACAGATTTCAAAAAGCAGTTAAATCATCCCGATTCAGGAAAATGGAGTTTGGAAAATTTTTTGGGACTCTACGATTGGCATTCAAAACATCACACGGCGCACGTTACAAAGTTACGCGAAAGAAACAATTGGAAAAATCAGAAGTGCGGCAAATATATCAAAGGCGTAGCTTTACAAAAGTCTACCGTCCGAATTGACGCGGGCGAAACCGCCGACACGCAACGTGAAATTTAACGAGCGACGTTTATGAAAGTCGCTGCCCGCGCCGTCCGCGTCCAATGACTTGTTCGATGCGTCTTTGCTTTCCAAAAGCCTTCTTTAACTTTGGTCATAGGCTTTCAAAAACTCATCGCGTGAAATTCCTGACTGTGTGCAAATCCCGCGCAACGTCGAACTTTTCAATTTGGCGTGGTTCGGAATTGTCAAGGGTGTTTGCGTTCCGTCCGCATTCTCTCGCGCCAAAGAAATGTGTTCGCGCTCACGAACAACTTCAAATCCTAGCTTTGCCAATGTTCGCAATACTCTGGCTTTTGACGCATCAATGGGAAACTTCGCCATTAGGCTGTAACTCCCGCTTCCGCCACGAATGCCTCAAGAGCTTGTTCATCAGTATTCAAAACTTCCGCGCCAAAAGTCTCAATGTGAAAACGAATTGCGGATTTAACATCCGATAATGCTTCTTCGTAAGTGTCGCCCGCGCCGATAACCGCGCCTTTCAAGCCAAGCGGATAAGCAACGTAACCATCAGAATGTTTTTCGATAATAATTTTTATGTCTCGTAACATATTTGCACCTCAGACAAATCCTAGCACGAAAATCAGTTATTCGGCACGAACGAAACTAAAATCAAAATGTGTCAAAAATCAATTGTCACCGTTTCAACCGCGAAGCATCGAACGCTTGAGATGACGTGGGCAAAAACCGGCAACAGGCAACGTGAGGGCAACGAGAACCGCCAAATGAAAGTAGCTGTTTTTGCCTCACGTCCATTGAATTGTTATGTTGCCCGTTATTTGTCAAATTTCATCCTTTGCATTAAATCCATAAAACGCGGCTCGTCGCGCAGATTGTCCCATTTCGGTTCGACTTTGAGCAATATCATTCGGGCATCGTGCGTTTGGAAAGACTTTTCCAATTGGTTTAAGGCTTCTGGGTTGATGCCGAGTCCGTTGTAAATCATTGCAATATTATATGCCGGAACGTATCGCTCGTTTGACTTCGACTTTAACGCTTCGAGCATCATCAGAGCCTCGTCGCGCCGTCCGCTTTTTGCCAGCGCGTAAGCCGCCAGTGAAACGGCTTCGCTGTTGCCGCCGGAAAATTCTTTGGCTTTATTCGCTTCGAGAATCGCTTCGTCAAATTTATTCTGCCGGATATAAATTCTTGCCAGCATTAGGTGAGCAATCCAGAAATTCGGTTCGATTTCAAGCGTTCTATTCGATTGCTCAATCGCTTCCGCATCGCGTCCGGCATAGAAAAACGCTTGCGCTTTAAGCGCGTTGACGATGAGCGAAAGTGGGTCTGACTGCCGCGCCGTTTCCATCTCCGCGAGGGCTTCGTCGCTTCGTCCCAAAACCGTCAGCAAGACGGCGTAAAAACGATGCGCGTCCGCATTATTCGGGTTTATCTCGATGGCTTTTTTCAATTCCGCTTCGGCATCGCTCCAGTTCCAATCAAACCAAAAGTCGACCACGCCTAAAATCATATGCGCTTCGGCTAAGTTTGGGTCAATTTCCAAAGCCTTCCGTGCCGCCGCTTTCGCCTGCGGAAAAGCCTCGTTTGGCGGCACGTCGCTCGTTATCGGCAAAGCGGCGTAAGCCTGCGCCATTCCCGCAAAGGCGAGCGCGTAAAGCGGGTCGGCGGCAATTGCTTGTTGGTAAAATCCGATGCCCTGCCGAATTTCCGGCGGCGTTACTTTGAGCGCGTGATAGCGTCCCTGCAAATAAAAACGATAAGCCTCGACGTTTTCCGTGCCGCGTTTGTTGAGCCGATTCGTTTCATCACTGCTCAAGCGCAAAGCCAAAGCTGCCGCAACTTTCTGCGAAATTGTGTCTTGCACAACAAAAATATCGGTGAACTTTTCGTCAAACGTGCCGTTCCACAAAATCGCGCCGTCCGCCGTGCGAATCAACAACACATTAACGCGGATTTTATCGCCCCAATGTTGAATATTTCCATCTAAAACCGAATCAACGCCGAGTTCGCGTCCCGCCGTTTGCGCGTCTTGTTCAAGATTGCCGAATCGCCGAACCGAACTTAAAGGGCGCACAATAATTTCCCGATTGCCGCCGAGCCGCGCAATCAAAGTGTCCGCCATTCCCATTTCCAACGCTTCATCACGATTATCGGCGACGAGCGGTTTGAACGGCAAAACGGCGACGGTTTTGATTGAGGAAACAGATTTGGCTGGCATTTGCCAAAAATAAAAAGCCGCGCCAACGGCAATCAACAAAACCAACGCGGCAAAAACATAATTCTTTCGATTTCGGTTTTTGAATTTCGGCTTTTGGTCTGCGGCTGACGAATCTTGAATCGGCAATCCGGCATCTGGAATTTCCAACGGCTTTGGATTTTGGACTTCGGACTTCGGACTAACGGGAGCGACAAATTTATAACCTTTGCCCGGAACGGTTACGATAAATTGATGTTCGTCGCGCTTTTCGCCAAGCACGCGCCGCAAAATCGAGATGTTTTGGCTCAGATTACTTTCTTCGACAATCGTATCGGTCCAAACTCCCCGCATCAATTCGTCTTTTTCCAGCGTTCGCCCATTGTTTCGGACAAGATAGAGCAGCAACTCAAATACCTTCGGCGTGAGCGGGATAATTTCGCCGTCGCCTTTTGTCAACAGGCGTTTGACGGAGCAAAGGCGAAATTCGCCAAATTCATAATTGTTCGTTTGCGGCTCGTTCATAGATTTTCATAGAAACTTTTAGAAATTTTTAAGCCGATTTTGAAGATTTTTAAATCACCTCTTTGTAATTATGACACTCATCAGCCGCAATTAAAAAGTTTCGGCTGAAATAAAACAGAAAGAGGAAAAATGATGAAAAATAAATTCATGCAAATCGCAGCGGGAACAATCTTCGGATTGTTATTGTTAATCGGAAGCGCACAACTTTTCGTTTCCGGTCAGGAAGTGAAAAACGAATCTTCAGATGATTCACGCGAAAACTTTTCAGGAAACCGAAGTATTATCGGAACGTGGCAAACGTCGGTTACGCCGCGCAATTGTCAGACGGGCGAGCCGGTCGCACCAGCTTTTCCGGGTGTGCTTACTTTCAACAAAGGCGGAACTTTAACGGGAACTTCTACCGCCGTCAGTTCGGTCTACGGAGTTTGGGAACGGATGCGCGGATGGCAAAATTACTCGTTCGCCTTCATTTCACTGCGTTACAGCCCGACCGGAACTTTTATCGGAACACAGAAAGTTAGGCAAACGGCAACGCTCGGAGCCGCCGGCAACAGTTTTACATCAACCGGTTCAGTCGAAATTCTCGACGCAAACGGAAATACAATTGGAACGGGTTGCTCGACATCAACCGGAACGCGGTTTGAATAGACGGCAAAAAAACGCTAATCCGGCGGCTAAGCCTGTTGCAGATTCATCTTGAATTTGCATCTTAAAATTGCTTGCTTCGGCAAGCAATTTTTTTTTGTCAAAATGCAATAAAGTTTCGCTAATTCTTCCAAATCTCTTTCCAACACACTCATCCTTATTATTCGGCGGCACACCACACGACAGCAACATAACGTCAGAGTTAAGCGGAAAGCGTTTTTTGCTTTTCCGCAGATAGCGAAATGTTTGGCAGAGAGACGATGCCACGAGCGAAAGACGGAGATGACAACAGCGAAGGATATGTTAAGCTCGTGAGCTTTCCGTCTCCAACGCGGTTGAGCGGAAGCTCTCGAGCGTAACATATATGTCAAGATGTTGGCGACCCGTCGTTTGCTCAAAAGTTGCATCGGCTGTCTGACCAAACGGCGGAGATGACGTGGGCGGAAACGGACTACACGCAAGCTAAGGGAAACCAAGAGCCGTGATAACAAAGTCGCTGTTTTGCCCTCACGTCCATTGAATTGTTGGGCGGCGGTTTGGTTTTTTACTTCTCAACAATATTTGATCTTTGAATAAAGCTAGCAAAGCAACTGAAAAAAACCTCATATGACTTCTAACTTCGGGAAGTTATTAGTGTTAAGTAAGAACACTAATAACTTCCCATTTTAAGTAGCCTGAATGTAACTTCTCATTCGCTATCAGGCGGTGCTTTCGGACAAAATCCCTCATCTTGTGTGAAACAGCTAAATGTATAAGTGCCATCACTTTTACATTCAAAACTTTTAATTCCGCACTTACAACTCTCTGTTGCGAATTTTTTACCATCGGCACAGGGTTCTGGCGTTGCTGACGTTTTTGGAGAAAAAATGCTGCTGGCTTTGACAAAATTTTCCATTGGTTTAATTAGATTCTTTCTGGAAAGATTTTCTAAAACTTTTGATGGAGAAATCTCAAACCTTTTCGTGTTTCCTTCTGCTTTATGAACTGTAAGAACTAAATGGTCATCCAATTCAACAGCGTATTCTAACGAAACTGTAACTTCTGAAGACTGTCGTGCCACCAAACTTTTCTTAATAGCCCAACCTTGCCCTGCTTTTATCACGCCTCCCTTATCAACGACAAAAATTACAAATTGCAAATTTGTAAAATTGTCATCGGTGTTATTGGTTATGAAGTAATTTAGAATAGGTTTCTGTCCTTCTATTTTAGTTGCGGTGACGTTGCTGAAACTGACAGGAAACTGCTCTGGAACGAAAGTAGAAACACTCAATTGATCCTGAAGCAAATTCGCATCTGTTTGTGCCGCATTTATTTTGGTGTATGTAATTTTCACGATGCATCCCAAAATAATAATTAGACCTACTGTCATTATTCTTGTCCATTTCATTTTATGTGTCATTTTCATTCTCCTAATGTACTTGATGCTAAGAAAGCGTGTCATCTATCGCCGCATCCATTATAAGCGATAGCCGCCGAACGGCTGAGATGACGTGGGGCGAAACCGCCTACACGCAACTTTGAGTTCACCAAAAACCGTCCATAACAAAGTCGCTGTTTCGCCCTCACGTCCATTGATTTGTTGGCTGTCGCCGTCATCTTTAGGACGTTTTTCCTCTCGCCGCGCACAACGTGATAGAATTACGAACATATCAATTATGTCTGCTACTAAACAAGCCAAAGTTAAAAAAAACAAATCGTCCGAAAAAGGTTCAACGCGCATCGAACGCGGAATCTACCGCGTCAATTATCCGTCGCACAATGGTATCAGAGTTTACCTGAAATTCAAAGATACCGAATATCAAAAAGTTTTCCCGCTTACCGGCGGCGAAAGAAAAGCACTTGCCCGTGCGCGACGCTGGCGCAAAGAAAAATTACGCGAAATCCAAAACTCGCCCGAAGCAAACAACCCGCTCAAGAAAATGCAGTCGAACAACAAAAGCGGCATTGCCGGAGTCAGGCGCGGCAAAACGGCTTGGAGCGAAGTTTGGAGCGCGACTTGGACAGAAAACGGCAGACAATTTCATCGTTCCTTTTCGATAGAAAAGTTTGGTGAAGAAGAAGCCTTCAAACTTGCTTGCAAGGCAAGAGCCGAAGCCGAAAAACGAATTTACGGACAAGTATTTCAAGACGCACTCAAAAGTAACGAGCGTTAATTTTCAAGACAGACAGCCAACGATTGAATTGACGTGGGCAAAAACCAGCTACACACAAGCAAAGGGTAAAGAAGAACCGTTTTAAAGAGTAGCTGTTTTTGCCTCACGTCCAATGATTTGTTAGATGCCGCCGTTATTTTCACGGACTTTTATAGCAATAAACTGTTTTAGTTCGTCGTCAAGATTCGCTGTTGGTAAAGTAATGTAACCTTGCTTTGCAATGAAAACTAACCAAACTGTCGGATACTCCCATATCTTTTCAATCATCTTCCACGATAGTTCAGTCCAACCGATATTCGATTCTATTCCAATTCGCTCATCTGTAAAGCGAAACTTTGCCGTTGGCGTTTCCATTCGGTTAAATTTTTCCATTGAGCGGTTCAAGTAAATGAAATAGCTTACGCAACCAATACCTAAGCAGAAGACAATCGCTGCTCCTAGAAAACCCAAAAACCACGAACGGTCGCCGCTCAAAAAAACCAATACGAAAGCAACACAAACAACGCCAAATATGGCGAAGTTTCTTAAACCAATGTTGCGTGTCCAAAACTTCCAGACAGCGAATTTTATTAACTCACGAGAGTAGCTAACTGTAATTTCTCGATTCATTATTCGTTACACGGAGATTCAGGCATCTAACGGTTGAGATGACGCGGGCGCGGCACGCACAACTCTAAATTTTAAAAGCGTCGCTGCCGCGCCTCGCGTCCATTGAATTGTTAGCCGCGTCCGTTTCCGAAGGGAAGCGGTTTGCCTTCGCGCAACATCTAAGGGAACGCGAAGCGTCTTGGTTTTCAATTACATTCGCCACGTTTGAAACTCCTTTCAAGAAGTGGCTAACAAATCATTGGATGCGAGGCGAAACAGCTTGCCTCATAAAAACGTCGTCCGTTAAATTTTATGTTAACTTCTGGCGGTTTCGCCCGCGTCAATTTAATTGTTCGGCGGCATAGAAGAAATCAGCACAAGTATTAAAGAGGCAATCGCCACAATTTTCATCGCAGTGATTGCCTTAATTTCAAATAACAAATTGTTAATGCACTACTGCTATGTCGCTACTCGCATCTCCACATAGATTTAATAGCATCTGCAAATAACCCCCAACAGTCCTCGTCATGGTAACCATTAACTGATACGCAATAGTCATGTGCATAACACTCCCAAGTATAGCACCCTGTGCAACCCCAACAACTCGGACCACAACAGCCCATGCAACGTTCAACTGCACTTGTAGTCACAGTTTTGGCTGTAACCCTTGACGGTGTTGCGCCATTAGTCATTAACAGAGCAGAGGTTGCTACCTGCCCGCTTTTCGGAAGAACACAAGCGGTTGATGTTTGTAAGAAGTTAGCTTGCTCGGCTCGTTTCTGTCTCCGATAGGCGACATACGTTTGAAGGGGCGTTGCATAATTAGAAGCGGCAGCCGGAGCAGCGTTATCACTTGGCTCCTCGCCCAAAGCCATTGCTAGAACGAGAAACCCAAATAGATAGGGTTGCTGTTCTTTCATGCGCTGTCTAATAACTCCAGCAAACGCTGCTCGTAAGTGCGCTGCCTCTTCAGACATCGCAAATTGTGCTACCTTTTTTAGTTTTCCTTGTAGCTTCTCAGTTTCGAGAATCTTCCCGCTAGCAAGATCAAAAGTAATTTCCACATCGCGGATAGTTAGCATAACTCTGTCTTGGTCAAGCAAAACTTCTGTGATGGTGCTTTTATCTTGCCTTTGAACGCGGGTCAGCGAGAACTCTTTAGTTGGGCGGTAAGTCTCCAGCGAAAGGATAAAGTCCTTACCCTTCGGCTTATATGTTCCCATAAAGCCATTAGTTTTAGGTTTCAACGTTACCTCTGCCGTTTGTGCAGCGACTTTTGCCACCATCAGGCTGGGACAACATATTCCCAACGTAAAACAGACAATAGTGCTTACAGCAAAAAGTCTTAAGGTAGTTGCGAAGGTGGTGAATGTGTGTTTCATTGGTGTAATCCTCCTTATTCAAGAAACTTCTTTGTCGAGAAAACCGTCAGCAAGCTGCGACGATTTGGTTAAAGCCCTCTTTAACAGGCAGCCTAGCTACAAATTTGTAGCTAATGAAGTCCCGAGTGGTAATCTGGACTATGGCTTAGCAGCTCTTCGGCTCAAATTTCTTCCGACATAGCCGCCCAAGAGAGCTAGGCTCAAAGGTACTAATAAGATTATAAGTCCTGATGAAATATATGGCGGTTCTTGTGCGCTTAAAGCATTGCCCCCATACTTACGGATTGCATTCATTACTATAAGCGTACCGAATAATGTGCTACCCCACGCACATAACCCAGAAATTACCCAACCTCGTGGGTTGAAATAGCCTATGCCTATGCCACAAAGGAAAAAGAAAACTGCAGAAACAAAAATACGATTGATTGATGATTCGCCTGCACCTAAATCTGAAAATACTAGGTTTAGTCCAATGACACCTAGAGCGAGAGAGGCAAGTAAAGAAGCCAAGTTACGAGACATAAGCAATCACCTCTTGCTATTCATAGCTTCTGGATTAGCGAAGACTTTGCCAATATTTTATTACTGTTCAGAAAACGAGTCAAGCAATTTATGATTTTCACCCTGCCATTCAGCAGGCGGCTAACGATTGAGATGACGTGGGGCGAAACCGCCACCAAGCCCGTTTGAGTTTAACGGACAACTAACCAAACAAAGTCGCTGTTTCGCCCTCACGTCCATTGAATTGTTAGCCGCGTCGTTACCTACAAGATTTATTCGTCAATATCACGCAACTCCTCAAGAACATAATCGGAAGCTGTCGGATAGAGTTTGTATTGCGACAACTCGCCTTTTCCAAGTTTTCGCTTTTCAACTGCATCGTAAGCGAAAACCCGTTTTCCCATTAACTCTAATACGACAATTCGTCCGGTTTCGTCCCACACTAGAGTTTCCCGATACATTCCGTCTGGAAAATTCAATACGTCAGGTGAAATGTAAACAACCTGTCCTTCAACCTCGACTTTAAAGTTTATGTTCATAAGACTGTATTGTTTGTAAAGAACAGCGCGATGTCCAGAGTCTGACCAAACAGTTTGCACGGTGCGTCCACCAAAAACGCTTGAAACGACGCGGTAAGTCGGCATAGCAATTAGCCCAAGCACAATGCCAACGAATAAACAAAAAGCGTATTTTGCAATTTGGGTTCTATTAAGTGAGTTGAGTCGCATAACATTTCATTAAATTTCAGTTTTCATTTTCAAAAAGTTTGCCAACACCAAAAAGCGGCTAACGGTTGAGATGACGTGGGGCGAAACCGAATACACACAAGATAAGGGTAAAAAGACAACTTGATAAAAGAGTAGCTGTTTCGCCCTCACGTCCATTGAATTGTTCGACGGCGCGTTATTTTCAAACGTCTTCGGTTTTCCGCTCGACAACGCTTTTCGTCAAAATTGGAATTATCAAAGCCAATGGAAGCAGGTAAATAAGATAACTGAAATTGTCCAGCATTTTATCTGCCAAATCGAAAACGTTCGCCGTTGCTTTGACAATCGCGCCGAGTAACGCGCCCGTAACTATTAACGAGGCTGGAATAGCGAAATGTTTTCTGTTTTTTATGTCACCAAGTCCAAACCAAGTCATCAAAGTTCCTAACAAAATTATCAAACCAATCAACGCGAACTGCAACGGAAAATCGTCCGGCAGCGTTTCAAAGGCTCGACCAAAAACAACGATTTCCATAAAGATAATCGCCGCGCCAAAACTCACAAAGAATAAGAGAAAAGTTCCGGGCAAAAATAAAAAGACTTGTTTCAAAAGTTTGATTAACGATTTATGCTCGTCCGTCAAAGTGTCTTCTTTTTCAAGTTCCAATATCTCCGCGCTATGTGCGGAACTCAAAGCGGCACTTTCGTTGGAATCTTCAACGTCAACAAATGCGTCGGTAGATTTTTCGGCTTTGGAATCGAGTTTAACCTTTCTCATAATTTTCACCCGCCAACATATTAACACCGTCTCGGCAAAAGTGAAGCCGTCGAACTTTGTATTGGGCGGCGGCTATCAATTCGACGCCGCCGCATCCATCGCGCTAGTTGTTTTACCGAGTCGTTTTTAGAAATACATCCCACGCCCAGCGTCCGACATTCGCGCCTTGTCGGTCGCGCACTCGCGCCCGATATTTGAATTGATTGCCGTGTTGGTCAACACGCCGCGATTCTCGGTAATCAAGAGAAATGGCGACTACATCCAAAGCCGGAAGCCGCGACAATTCTTCGGCTTCCGATATTCCATTGTGATTGCGGTCTTGCCACAAGCGCAGCTTTCTGAAAACCGCATCTCGATGAGTTATTTCTCCATCTCCGTTGCCGCCATTTGCCGGTTTGTCATATTCGGCAAGAGCTAAAAAGCCCTGACGTTCTTCTCCTTCAGGCGGTGCGGGTTGCGGAGCGGCGTTGCCGAATAGTTCCGTGCCGTTGTCAATGCGGTTGTTTTGATTGCGGTCAAGCACCAGCCAAGCATCGTCGGAGTTGGCGGTTGTCCATGCTAACTTGCCGCTGATAACGCCGTCGCCGTTAAAGTCGAACGGAACGCCGCTTGCGGCATTAGTCATTGCAAAACCATTGCCCGCCACGTCAATCAAAATCGGTGTTGCCGTGCAATTACACTGCGGCAAAAGTGCTTTTTTCGGCGAATAGCCAATTTTGACAAAAGTAGGCGATGACTTCTGGCAAGCCGGACGCAGACTGGCTACCGTGCCGCCCTGCCCGTAGCACGGACACGCATAATCCGCTTCAAAACATTCCGGCACACAACCGTCAAAATTGTTGCTCGTAGTTGCTGGATTCACATTTATCACAAAACCGATAGCGTCCGGCTGTGCTATGCCAACACCTGCATTGTCTATCCGAATTTGACTTGGAATCCTTCCGGCTCGGGTCACACTGCTAGGAATTCTTACCCGAAAAATAGTAGTTTCTAAAACTGTTCCTGCGCTTCTGATTAACCGATTCACTTGTCGAGGAGTAGGATTGCTGTAAGCGGGATTGGTATCCTCAACGTCAATGACACTATATTGAGCGGTTGGAACATCTGTTTCGTTAATCTCAAGAGTAACAAGAGTATCAACAGGAACTCCAGCCGAGGCAAAGATTTTAGCTGAGATGTTCAAAGTTTCACCTGCTGTAACATCATTCAATCCTAGTGGCGGAAATCCTACCGCGCGTATTGCAACAAACGGAGCAACAGCGGCAGAATTCCCAGAACTTCCGACGAAAACAATATTGCCTGTCCCTGTAAAGCTATTATATTCATCGTAGCTCCCGCTTTGACTTTCAAAAGTTGCTTGAATGTTAAACGTGCCGTCATCATCACCAATCGAAAGTCCAGTTGTATGCGTGATGGGTGCAGGACTCCAATCGCTCTGCGTCGTGTTCGAGCGTCCCGACGGCGAAGTTGCCGTGACAGTTACTCGATAGCTTAAACCGCTCGCGGAGTTTTCCGCAAGTGTGGCTGTGCCGTAAACATTGAAGGCATCTTGTGAAGTAGTGCTGGAAAATTGAATACTGTCGTTTTGTGCCGCGCTCACGATATTTGCTTTACCGGATGAGTTTGCATTGACGAAAAAGCCGACAGTCGCCGTAACACAAAATACTAAAATTGTAAGTAAGAGAATTGAGTTTCGATTTTTCATTTTGTTCCTCCTAAGTTTCAAAGCGGTGCTGTTAAGAAGCGTTGATTTTGCCTTTCGTCGCACCAGCATATCACGAAAGCCGCCCAACGTTTGAGATGACGTGGGCGGAAACCGCCAGCGACAACGTAAATGTAACGGACGACGTTCCAAACAAAGTCGCTGTTTCCGCCTCACGTCCATTGAATTGTTAGGCGCGTCTTTATTTTCACCACGCCGTTTGCCTTTCGTCAAGTTTGATTTCACGCGGAGCGTCTTTGCTTTGTATTAAAACAACCGTCGCTTTGTGTTTTTAAACACGAAGCGCCTAACGATTGAGATGACGTGGGGCGAAACCGCCGCCAAGCCCGTTAAAATTTAACGGACAACGCGATAACAAAGTCGCTGTTTCGCCCTCACGTCCATTGATTTGTTCGACGGCGCGTTAATCACGAGCAAGCCAATTTCAGAAAACAACTTTACTGTTTCCATTACTGGATGCAAACACAGCCGGGCGGACACGGCGTTGTTACTCCTGACAAGCGACAAGGCGAATTGTTGTCATTTCTGTTGCCTCTGGCAGCAAGCACAATAATTATTGCTGCCGCTAAAGCTGCGCCGATGACAATTGCCGTCGTCGTTCCGATTCCTTCCGACTTTCGCTTTTGCTGGGCGTTATCGGCATCTTGCATTTTTTTGCTCGATAAGTCGTCTGCTTTGACTTTGAAGAAATAATCTCTGTCAAGCAGTTGATTTGCTCTTTCGGCAGGATTAATGCCGAATTTAATCAGCGAAATCTCTTTTTTAAGAGAAGCGCTTGACTGTTGAGAATTCTTTACTTCAGAAGATTGAGCTAAAACAGAGAAGTTGGTTGTCGCAATCAATCCCAAAATAACTAACAGAGATAGAATTTTGTTCAACATAAGGAAACCTCCGATTTGCGTTTATCATATAACTCGTTCATAGAAAAAGAAAGCCGTCGAACGATTGAGATGACGTGGGGCGAAACCGCCACCAAGCCCGCTAAATTTTAACGAAAGACGTTGATAAGAAAGTAGCTGTTTCGCCCTCACGTCCATTGATTTGTTCGGCAC
>MWZA01000166.1 GCA_002050455.1 Acidobacteria bacterium 5-1
GATTTAGATGCGGGCGGAAATCCGAGCGGCACAAAAAAACAAATAACTACGACAACTGATCCGGCGACAGGTCCGCCCGTCAACATCTTTGACATCGGCAGACGAATGAGCCGCGACGGGCGTTATATTGCTTTTGATTCTTACGCCGACTTAGCCGGAGAAAGTGGCGGAGCAAATCAAACCTCGTTCGCGCTCTATCTTTTCGATACGACCTTGACGACCAATGCATTTCGGCGCATCGGACCGCGCAGCGATGCTGATTCGGCGGCGGGCGGCGGCGATATTGCTCATTATCCCGGATTTACCGACACGGATGCCAACGGAACACCGCAAACTCTGGTTTTTGAAACCCGTTTGAATATCATTCCTGCCGGAACGGTTGCGGCTAATAATGATGACGGTTTGAATCCGAATTCGGCGCGACCCGCACAAATTTATTCTTATCCCTTAAACGCAGCTCCGACTTTTACCAGATTGACGAAGTTTCCCACTCCGCGAACGCTTTTGGCTTCGACGCAGCCGATTCCGAGCAATTCGCGCAGCCGCATGACATTCAATCTGGCGTTGACCGAAGTCGGCACCGGAAATTCCGATCTTGCCAGCGAAGCCTATTATTTTCTGCTGCCTAATGTAATTTCCCAAACCACTGCAAGTTTGAGTTTTGCCACCGGCGCAAGTAGAATTCCGGTATCAAATTCACCCGTTCCAACACCCAGCCCGTCGCCGAGTCCAACTCCACAAACTCCGTCTGCGGTGCAGGGAATTTCACCCGGAATGCTGGCGATTGTTGATTATCCGTCAGCCGCAAATCCTCCGGTTACAGTTCAAACGGCGGTTGGTTCAATTTCCAGAAGATTTACATTGCCAATCGAATTAAGCGGGGTTACGATGACAATAAACGGCGCCGCCTGCGGTCTGAAATCAGTCAGTCAAAATCAGATTACATTTGTTGTTCCGCCTGGACTTTTTCCGCCCGGCGCAAATGACATTTCTTATCCTGTCGTTATTAACAATAACGGAATAGTCAGCAAAGGAACTGTTACCGTTGTTAATTCCCGACCCGATATTTTTACTTTCAGCGTGATTCCTGCGCCCAATGGACGCGCGAGGATTTTTAATGTAACAAATCGCGTCCATCGAACTGAACCTTTTGCCGTTACAACGGTAAAAATCAAAGGCGGCGTGCGTGCGCCGACTATTTTAAGGCTGTTTTTAACAGGCGTTGAACTTGTTAATGCCTCAAATGTCAGCATCAGGATTGGAGCGACGACTATTACCGGAACACAGATTTTAACTAATTCGATTACTCGTGAACCGGGCGTTAATACATTCGATTTTATACTTCCGCCCGCACTTGCCGGAGCAGGCGACGTTCCGATCATCGTCAGCGTTACGCTAAATGGCGTAACTTATCAAAGCCGCCTTGATGATACCGCACCGCGATTTAGGATTCTGTAAAGAAGTGAAAAACTAATAACTAAAAACTAAAAGTGAATTGCTAATTTCTCGTATTATTCATTTTTGGTTTTTAGTTTTTCACTTTTAGTTTTAACTGTATCTTGTGTAACACCTGTCATTATATTATCCTTCATAAGGAATTAAAATTTATGACAAAGGATTTTTCTGAAATTATACTTATTTCACTATTTCGCCCACTGAAAGAATCTTCTTTTTCATTTCCTTTTTAGCAGGAGTTTATAAAAAATTATGTCAATAAAAGATGTTAATACTATGAAAATTGCGCCTAAAGTGTGGCACAACGGTAAGTTTATTGAATGGAAAGATGCCCGCGTTCATGTGATGACGCACGCCATTCATTATGGTTCGAGCGTTTTCGAAGGCGTTCGCGCATACAAAACCGAGCGCGGGACGGCGATTTTCCGTCTGACCGAGCATATCAAGCGTCTTTTGAATTCGGCAAAGGTTTATCGAATGGATGTTAAAACAACGCTTGATGAATTTTGCCAAGCGTCAGTCGAATTGGTTAAAGATAGCGGAATGGAAGAATGCTACCTTCGCCCGATTATCTTTCGCGGTCTGAACGAAGACAAACCCGCATTTGGCGTAAATCCGTTTCCGAATCCGATTGAATGCTACATCGCGTCTTGGGATTGGGGCAAATATCTCGGTGAAGAAGCACTCGAAAAAGGCGTTGAAGTCTGCATTTCGAGTTGGACGCGGATAACTTCAAATTCGCTTCCGGCAGTGGCAAAAGCCGGTGCCAATTATATGAATTCGCAGCTTATCAAGATGGAAGCACTCCTCAACGGATTTTCCGAAGGCATCGCGCTTGACGACAGAGGTTACGTTTCCGAAGGTTCAGGCGAAAATTTGTTTTTAGTCAACAACGGCAGACTTCTCACGCCGCCGCTCGGGGCTTCGATTCTGCCCGGCATTACGCGCGATTCGGTGATAAAAATTGCCAAAGAACTCAGCATTGAAGTCGAAGAAACAAATATCCAACGCGCCGCGCTTTATCTGACAGACGAACTGTTTTTCACCGGAACAGCCGCCGAAATCACACCAATCAGCAAAGTTGACCACATCCAAGTCGGGACCGGCAAACGCGGCGAAATCACGAAAAAATTGCAAGACGAATTTTTCGCCATCATTCACGGGACACGTCCCGCGCCGGAAAACGCACCGTGGTTGACGTATGTCAGTGAAACCGAAAAAAAAACAGCTAGTTCTTCAAGCGGCAACTGACCGTTTCTAAAAATTTTCCTCCCGAATAGTTAAGAGTTTATAATTTATAATTTGTAGTTTGTTTTCCGATAAGCCAACTATAAACTGTAAACTATAAACTCTTAACTATTTTGGAAATAAAATATCGGCAGCAATATCCTCGTTTTTATGACAGACAAAAACATTTTACAAACTAAACCGCCGACAAAATTTATTCTCGAAATAACCGTTTTCGTCTGCGGCGCGTTGGTGATGATTTATGAAATTATTGGTTCACGCCTGCTTTCCCCTTATATTGGCGCGTCAACTTACGTCTGGACAAGTTTAATCGGCGTGATTCTCGCGGCTTTGAGTTTGGGATATTGGCTCGGCGGCAAAATCGCCGATAAAAAGCCCGACATTAAAATCCTTGCTTTGGTCATTTTTCTCGCGGGCGGATTGGTTTCATTGACAATTTTGCTCAAAGATATAATTTTGTCCTTCATCGCCGAAAGTTCCGCTATTTTGGAAATTAAATCTTTAATTGCCGCGCTTCTTCTGTTTGCGCCTGCCAGCGTTTTGCTCGGCTTCGTTACACCTTTTGCCGTCAAACTCAAAATGTCTTCGCTTGCCGACACGGGCAAAACCGTCGGCAGACTTTATGCGCTTTCAACCGTCGGAAGCATTTTGGGAACATTTCTCGCGGGATTTTTCCTGATTCCGTTTGTCGGCAGCGAAAAAACGCTCTATCTCATCGGCGCAAGTTTGATTGGTTTATCAATTCTGCTCGTGCCGTTTGCCTTAAAGCCATTTAATTTGATGGTTTTGATTGTGTTCGTTTGCGGCATTGGCGTAAATGAATTCAGAAGTTATTATTTGCTCAAGACCAATGATTTGCACGATGTTGACACCGAATACAGCCGCGTTCAAATATTTAAAACTAAAGACAACAACGGCAAAACGATTCGCGCCATGGCGATTGACCCGTTTTTTATTCAAACGGGAACTTTTCTCGACAGCGACGAACTCGTTTTCGACTACGCCAGATACTATCATCTGATTCGCCACTTCAAACCTAATTTTCAGAATACGCTGATGATTGGCGGCGCGGGTTATTCTTTCCCGAAAGATTATTTGCGGAAATATCCGAACGCGAAAATTGATGTCGTTGAAATTGACCCGCAAATGACGGAAATTGCCAGAAAGTATTTCCGGCTGCAAGACAATCCGCGCCTCGATATCATTCACCGGGACGGCAGAATTTTTCTCAATCAGGCGCAAGACAATCAATACGACGCAGTTTTGATGGATGCTTTCGGCTCTCTGTTCAGCGTTCCGTTTCAACTAACGACACTCGAAGCAGTCCAACAAATAAACCGCGTTCTTAAAGACGACGGCATTGTAATTTTTAATCTCGGCGGCGCAATTTCCGGCGATGCAAGTAAGTTTCTGCAAGCCGAATACAAAACTTACGCGCAAGTTTTCCCGCGTGTTTTTCTGTTCAAAGTTAATAGCGAATACACCGACTCACAATTGCAAAATCTGATAATTGTCGCTTGTAAAACAGAATGTCCCGCAACTCTTCAAAGCAGCGATACTGAAATTTCTTACCTTTTAGCACATTTATACAGCAAAAATCTGCTGATAAACGTCGAAACTTTAACCGACGACCTCGCGCCCGTCGAGTATTACAATTCATTTGCCCAAAGCGTTTTCCAAAAGAAAAAATAAAAATTTATTTACATACCGACAATTAATTTTTAACAAATCACATTGTCTGTGTTACAATTTATTTGAAGCGAGGGAATTTTCTGTAAAGTTCGTGACTAAACGCTATAATAATTGAGCCAACACTTGAATATACGGGAGGCTGATGCCGATTTTCGGTGCAATCTTTCATAGTTAAAGATTTGCCGTAGAAAACGGCTTTGATGCTCTTTCGGGCAGAAAGCCACCCACCTGTAACATACAGGTTCAATTCAATCGTTTGGAACGGCTTGCGCGGTTTTCTCTCGCTTTTTAAGTTGGTAAATAGATGCGGGCAAACGCAAACAATTTTCGCTCCTTTTTTTCTAAATCACTTCATTCTGCTCTTGTTTCTTTTTTTAGTATTTTTCTTATCATAATTTTATTTTCAGCTTGTCGAAGTTCGCAAAAAGCTGATATGCGGAATTATGCTCCGAGCGATGCAATAGCCTATCTCGAAACCAAAGATTTATCGCAAGCTCTTAATGCTCTAACCGAAAATAAAGCATTTCAGGAACTTGCGAAAAACAAAACGGATTTCTCCGCACTTGAAGATGTTCAGGTCGCAGTCATCGTCACCGATTTTGAAACATCCGAAAAACAAGTTACCGACGACGATTCAATCTTAAATTTCAAACCGCATTTTGTCGCTGTTGCCGAAACTCACGCTTGGCAATGGCAGACGCTTTCGCTGGTCGAAAATCAGATAAATAATTTTGTCAGAGAAACTTATGGTGCCGATGCGAAACTCGAAACCAGCGATAAAAACGGCGGGAAATGGTTTGTCTGGACGGCAAAAGACGGGCGCAAAGTTTTTGCTTTTGTTCAAAACAGTCAAATTTATTTTGGTAACGACGCTAACGCAATCGAAAAATGTCTGGCTGTTAAGCGCGGCGAAGCTGACAGCCTAACAAAAAATGAAAATTTTATCCGTGCTTATTCTGCTAATGGCGAGAAAAATCTGGCGTTCGGCTACATTTCGCCCTTAGGCATCGCGCAAATTGCCGGTATTATCGGCGTTTCGACGGCAATTAAAACTACGGAAGAAAGTGAAGGACGAAGTTTTATTGCGCGTGTTCTTCCCCAAATTTTACAAAACACGACTAAAGAAATTGTCTGGACGGCGCAGAAATCCGAGCAAGGAATTGAAGATATTTTTTTTGTTTCTTTAACTGCGGAGGTCTCTTCAATATTTAAGGAAACTTTGACTTCGACGGCTGAAACCAAAACAAATACGGCAGAATTTTTGCCATCGGATATTTTTTCGGTAACTCGTTATGGTTTGAAAAATCCGCTCATTGCTTGGCGCAGTCTGCTTCTCGTTACGGCAAAAAATACCGATGCGGTGAGCGGAAATCTCTTGATTCAATTTTCCGGCAGTTTGCTTGAACCTTATGGCGTTTCGGATGCAGAAACTTTTCTAGGCGCGGTTAATTCGGAAATTTTCACTGCCCGATTTGATGCGGAAGGCGAAAATTCGGTGGCAATTGTTGGCATCAAAGACGCTGAAAAAATAAAAAAATCAATCGCGGAAATAAATTTCAAATCTCAACCTCAAAAACAGGAAAACGCGGAAATTTGGAAATCTGATGACGGCGAAAAGGCGGCGGCATTTGTTGAAAATATATTGGTTTTGGGTGATGCGGAGAGCGTTTTTAAATCTTTGCGAGCTAAACAAACCGGACAAAATTTTACAAAAAATCTTTATTTTCAAAATTTTGCCGAAAGCCGAGCCGTTGCCGTAACTTTTGCAAAAGACGCGGATTCGGCTGAAAAAATTGTCAAAATTTTGGGAACTCCAAAAGAAAATGCAAACATTGTTACGAATTATTTGACCGAAACTCGTTCTACCGAAAAAGGCATTGAACGCAAAATTACCTCGCCGTTTGGTTTATTTGGAACAATTTTGGAGAAGATTGGACAATAGCGGTTATTTTCTTTTTGCCTTTCGTTTTAAATTGACAACATTACTCTCTGTCCATTTTTGCGCTTCGTCAAAATAGGCAAATTTCTTTTCGTCGCGGCGAAACTGCGGCGTGTGATTATAACGCCTGCCATCGCGGTGTTGGGTCGGATGAAAAACGTGAAGCATTTCGTGGAAAAGCACAAATTCAACCACATATTTTGGCGTTTTTTTATCGTCCAGAGATTTGCTGACAACAATTGTTTCATGCGTCGAATCGTGATGACCTAAAATTCGATAGGTTTTTCGCGCCGACCAAGTTAAAGTCGGTTTGGCGATTTTGTTATCAAAATAAATCTGATTTAAATGTGTAAAAATCTCGTCCAAATCATATATGTCGCCTTTTGCGCTCGTGATAATTTTGCGACCTTTGGCGCGTTTATTGGCGATTACTTTCTTTCGTAGTTCTTGATTTTTGATAAATCCGCGATAAGTTTCTAAAGTTGTCTGCGAGATTTTTTTGCCGAGAAGTTTTGAAACCAAAATAACCGCCAGAGCATTTTGCGCCGCAAGCGGCAAGTCTCGGCAAACTTCGGCAAGACGGACGAAAACTTTGCCGCGGCGGATGCGGATTGTCTGATTGATGCCGATAAACGGATAAAATATGACTTCGATTTCCGGGATTTGAGATTTACCATTTAATTTTTGGAAGGCTTCTTCGTAAAAGGTTTTTATTTGTTGAAGTTGTTCGCTCATAAAGTAAATTTTTTTTCTCACTTTCGAGAGTCAAAAAATGTTTATTAAAGTTTAAACGATAAATCTTGACAGATAACACGCAAAAATGCTATCAATCTAAAAGCTCAAGCATACCGCTTTGGGCGGCGTGCATCAAACTCATAAAATAGAAGATGTCTGCCCATAATTCAAATCAAACAAACGAGAAACAAGTCAATAGTCCCGATGTTCGCGGGCAGGTTATTCTTTCAGCCATTATCAACGAACATCTCATCACCGGCGAGCCAATCGGCTCGAAAGTCATCGCGGAAAAATTTGCCAACGCTTCGGGTTTGAGTTCGGCGACAATTCGCAATGTGATGAGCGATTTGGAAGATTTCGGTTTGCTCGAACAACCGCACACTTCCGCCGGGCGAGTTCCGACTGACAAAGGTTACCGATTTTTTGTTGACAATCTGCTCGGCGTTTTGAGTCTTTCAAACGAGGATTTACAGTTGATAAACGGGCAACTTGGATTAAGCGAAACTGAAAAAACCGAGATGCCGGACAGATTGATGGAAAAAACTTCACAAATTCTCTCGGTTCTTTCTAATAATATCGGCATTGTCGTTTCGCCAAACTTGGCAAAAGACCGTTTGCAACACATCGAATTTGTCAATTTGTCCGACAAACGGATTCTTGTCGTTTTGGTTTCCGCGCCGAATATTGTGCATAACAAAATTATCCGATTAAAAGAAATATTCTCAAACGAGGAACTTGAGCGGACAGCACATTATTTAAACGCAAAATTCAGCGGCAAGAGTTTGGCGGAAATTCGGGCGGAGATTTTAAAGTTAATGCACGAAGAAACCGCGCTTTTTGACAAACTTCTGCAAACGGCGATGATTCTCTGTTCACAAAGCATCGAAAGCGAAGCGGATAATTTTGGCGATGTTTACGTTGATGGCACGTCGAATATCCTGACCAAACGTGATTTTGCCGATTTGGATCGTTTGCGCGAACTGCTTCGCACAATTGAGGAAAAATCGCGCCTCGTCCAGATTCTGAGCGAATGTATTGCACCGGACGCTTCGCTTAGAGGCAGTGTGCAAGTTGTTATCGGAAGTGAAAACTCCGCTTCGTCTTTGCAAAATTGCACTTTGATTACCGCACCCTATCGCACCGGAAACGGTAAAACAATGGGAACTTTAAGCGTTTTAGGTCCAACCAGAATTGAATACGCACGGATGATTTCGATTGTCAGTTATGTGGCAACAATCCTTGAAAAATTGATAATGCAGGAAACTTCAAAAAATTAAAAAAGATAAATAGTGAACTTAAATTGAGTCAATACTCTTTTTTCTTTCGTTCCATTCGACAAATTTATCAGAAACCTCGCGGGCTTCAACCTCAAACGGAATTTCCAAATAGGATTCCCGCCGTGAAATAAAATCCCATTTTTCTTTCTTCCGCAGATTTCCGCAAAAACTTTTCAGATATTTGTAAAAAAACTTAATAAAACCTTCGCGCGTGTATTGTAAGGCATGCGTAATTTCATGAGCGGCAAGTTTTAAGGGAAGTGTCGGTTGGTTATTTTCGTTCAACGAAAGAAACTTCGGCATAATATAAATGCGGCGACCAAATGTTATTCCGTGAACCTTGATAGTCCAAGTAAAAAACCGAGTAAATTTTCCAACATAAAAATGGATCACAGGCAAACGAAAAGTTTCATCGTTTAATAATTCACGAAAAAAGGTTTCAAGTTTTTGGTGCGAACTTGCCGCTAGTTTCATTCCAATTATTATGAAGGCGGTGGATAAATCAAAAAAGTTTCACTACAGAGAACAGTTACAAAGATATTTGTAAAGAAAATTTCTCGGTGCTTTTCTCTGTGTGTGCCTTCTCCGTGATTCTCTATGGTGAAATAAAATATTCAAAACAGACAACTTTAATTTGCACAGCTTTCAATTATTATACAAAAATAGCGGAAATATTATACAGAAATAGCGGAAAATCGAAACCCTTCCGCTTCAAATTTCCCGCCTTTTATCTTTAGCCTCTATTTATTTTGTCGCCCGTGTTTTTGACGGCATCGCCGACGGCATCAACCGTGTCGCCGACTCCGCGTTTAAATTTGCCCCAGGTTTCTTGAGTTTCGCCTTCTGCGCGTTCGGCTTCGCCTTCGGCTTCCAAATCTCTGTCGCCCGTCGCTTCACCAGCTTTATCTTTTACCCAGCCTTTTGCCTTTTCGTATTTGCCTTCAACTTCATCTTTATTTGGTGTTGACATTTGTTTTTCTCCTTTTTGTAAAAATTTGTGTATCGTTTCAAAACGATAATTTGCACAATGAAAAATTAAGGCAAACTACATACCTTTATAATTCGGACCACCGCCGCCTTCGGGCGTAACCCAATTGATGATTTGATACGGGTCGGCAATATCGCAGGTTTTACAGTGAACGCAATTGGAAAAATTAACTTTTATCTCGCGTCTGCCGGTTTTTGAATTTTCCTCCATTTCATAAACCGCCGCCGGACAAAAACGCTGACACGGATTGCCGTATTCTTCGGCACAGCGCGTCGCGCAGATTTCGGTGTCGAGAATATGCAGATGCGACGGCTGGTCTTCATCGTGCGAAACTCCGGCGTGAAAAACGTCCGTAACTTTATCAAAAGTTAATTCTTTATCAAATTTTAAGTTGGGATAACGCTGCTGAAGCGCGTCGCCGTTGTAATTGTATTCATCAAGTTTTTTCATTCGCTCATGTCCGGCAATATGGTGTTCTCGCGGCATAAAACCCCAAGCAAGCCCGCCTGTCAAAAACTGCAAACTGCTGTTGACAAGTGCTGACCAACGACCGCGTTGAAAAGATGCGTGAAAGTTTCGGACGGCGAAAAGTTCGTCATAAATCCAACTCGAATTAACTTTTTCTCCATAATGGCGAAACGTTTTTGAGGTGAAATCGTTGTGGTCAAAAGCGTTAATAATGGTTTCCGCCGCGAGCATTCCACTTTTCATGGCGGTGTGAATTCCTTTAATGCGCTGACCGTTTAAAAATGATGCGGAATCGCCGACCAGCAAAACTCCGTCGGCAAAAAGTTTCGGCATTGTATAATATCCGCCCGCGTTTATCGCTTTTGCGCCGTATTTGAGCATCTTTCCACCGGCGAGAATTTTGGCTACGTCAGGATGCGTTTTAAATTTTTGAAATTCGGCATGTGGGTCAATCAGCGGGTCTAAATAATCTAAACCCGTAACATAACCGATACTGACAATATTATTCTTCATCCCGTAAATCCAACCGCCGCCGTAAGTTTGCGCGTCGGACGGAAAGCCGAGCGTGTGAATAACGCGACCTTCTTCAATATTTCCTGCCGGAACTTCCCAGAGTTCCTTTACGCCGAGTGAAAAAACCTGCGGTTCTTTATCTTCAAGTAAATTAAGCCGTTGCATCAGTTGTTTTGTCAAAGAGCCGCGCGAACCTTCGCCCAAAACAGTTACTTTTGCAAGCAGGTCAACGCCCGGCTCAAAATTCGCTTTCGGTTTGCCTTCTTTGTCAATGCCTTTATCGCCGGTGCGAACGCCGATGACGCGCTCGTTTTCGTCGTAAAGCATTTCCGCGCCCGGAAATTCGGGAAAGATATTCACGCCCGCTTCTTCGCATTTTTCGGCAAGCCATTCGCAAATTCTGCTCAATGAAGCGATATATTTCCCTTTATTTTTGAGCGGCGGCGGCGTAATCGGCGATTGTATCTTCCGCTTTTCCGTCAGATACCAGAAAGCGTCTTCGGTAACAACTGAATCAACCGGACAACCTTGCTCCAGAAAATCCGGCATCAATTCGCGCAAAGCAATCGGGTCAATCACCGCGCCCGACAAGATATGTGCTCCGACGGCTGAACCTTTTTCGATAATGCCGATTTCCAAATCTGCAATTTTTCTGCCGTGATGCAAGCCTCGTTCGACCAATGCGTTATGCTCTTTGATTTGATTTTTCAGATGCAAAGCCGCCGCTAGATTTGCCGGACCCGCGCCGACAAAAACTACGTCCATCTCAAGTTGTTCGCGTTCTATCATAATTTTCCTTTAAGAATGAATGGTCATTCAGTCAATAAAAATATATCAAAACATACCGGATTTCTCTAATCAGATTTCTCAAATCCGTATATATTCAGCAGAATCAAATCATTTGTGCTTTAGAAGCCAAATTTACTCTTCAAACATTTTCTTCAAACTGTCCGTATAAGGCGCGCGCGCCACGCCTTTTTCCGTGATAATCGCCGTAACCAATTCATTTGGCGTAACGTCGAATGCGTAATTGCTGACCGAAATGCCTTCCGGCGCAAGTTGGATGTCTTGAACGTGCGTGATTTCTCTAATATTTCTTTCTTCAATCGGTATTTCTTCACCTGTCGCGCAATTCATATCAACTGTCGAAAGCGGCGCGGCGACGTAAAACGGAATGCCGTGTTTTTGGGCGAGAACGGCGACCATATAGGTCCCGATTTTGTTGGCGACATCGCCGTTTGCCGCGATTCTATCCGAGCCGACGACAACCGCGTGAACTTTTCCCTGTTTCATAATGTGTCCGCTCATATTGTCGGTAATCAAAGTTACGGGAATGTCGTCCTGCAAAAGTTCCCAAGCCGTCAGCCTTGCGCCTTGCAAGTAAGGGCGCGTTTCGTCGGCGATGACGGAAACTTTTTTGCCTTGATTAACCGCGCCGCGAACAACTCCCAGAGCCGTTCCCCAAACTCCGCCCGTTGCAAGTGCGCCTGCGTTGCAATGCGTCAGAATCGTTGAATCGTTTTCGATAAGTTCGCCGCCAAACTGTGCGATAAGCCGTTGCGATTCAATATCTTCATCGTGAATGTCTTTCGCGTCTTTTATTAAAATCTGCTTGATTTCGGAAATTGATTTTCCTTCGGCTTTCGCTTTTTGAAATGTGCGTTTCATCCGGTCAATCGCCCAAAAAAGATTAACGGCAGTCGGGCGCGTCTTGCCCATTACGCCGCAAATATAATCGAGTTCTTCTTTCAAATCGTCAACATTTGTGCCGACAAAATTTTTCGCTCCCAACGCGATGCCGTACGCGGCAGCTACACCGATTGCCGGTGCGCCGCGCACAACCATATTTCTTATTCCATCGGCAACCTCGTTAAAACTTTTCAAAGTTAACCATTTTTCTTCCATCGGCAGCAGACGTTGGTCGAGCATCAGAACGCCTTCGTCGCTCCATTTAACAGGTATTATCATTTATAATTTATTTTCCTTTTGTTGGTTTAACAGAAATGATAAAAAATAAAACGATGAGAAGCAAAGACGTACAACAAATTAGATTTTCAACTTACAAAAGTGTTAAATTTTAAACAGAACCAAAGGCAGAACAAAGTTAAAATGAAAAAATCTACCGAATTTTGCTTAATTGTCGAAGGAAATTATTTAAGTATTGAAGAAGCAAACCACGCTTTGATTGACCCGTTTATTGAGGAGTATGTCGAAGAGAACGGCAAATTTCGGATTCACAATTTTGACGACATTCAGGTAACAAGCGGAATTTCTCTCGGCGATTTGGAAATTGAGATGATTGACGACGGAGTTTTTGAAATTTCTTGTAAAAGTTCCCCGCTCATTTTGACTGAGCGCAAAGCCGAAAAACTTGCTGAAACTCTGCGGCGGCAAGCGATGTTCGATGAAATTACAGTAGAATCACTTGAATAATTTAACCGAAAATTAAAAATTGAAATTTACTTTTCGGTTTTCGGCAAAGACATTGTTTCACCTTCTGAGTTTATTTCCAAATGCCGCGTTGTGCCTTCGGTAACGCTTGGCGGCGGTTTCAGGTCGCCCGTGTCATAAATTGAATTTTGCGGCTTGACGTATGGTTCTTGGAATCCCGTTTGATAACTTCCGGGGGTTTTTCCTGCAGCAATTTTATCAACCGCCTCTTTTGCTTCCTTTAACCCAACGCCGAAAGTTTCCCGATAAACTTTAATCGCTTCAATATTTTTTCCCGAATTAATAAGTTCCTCAATGCGGATATAATCTGTTTGCGACGGCGGCAAATTTAATTTCTGGTCAATATCCGAATAAAACTGAGTTTCCGGCGGCGTAACCGAAACCATCCTTTTTTCGTTTTTCCGCAATTGAATAATTTGCGCTATTCCCGCGCCAAGCATTGAAAATGCCGGAATCAGCATCCAAAACCACCAGCCTTCTCCCTTCCCCGAAAAAGCTAAAACAACCGAAACAACCAAGAAAGCAATGCCCATAAAGAGTTTTCCAAATGCGCCTTCCCAATGCACCCGCTTGCCTTTGTGATTTGTCAAACAACTGATTGGCTCAATCAGTTGCATATTCCCGAAACTTTGCATTTTATTGCTCAATTTTCCAGATAAAGCATCGGAAACCGGACTTAAATCCGTTCCGCAGCTACGACAGAATTTCCCGTTGTCGGGATTTTTCATTCCACATTTTGGGCAAAACATATTTTTCTCCAGGTTCAAAGTTCAAGGTCAGTCATTCAATTCTAACTTTGAATTTTGAACTTTGAACCTTGAACTCTCTGCCTAATCGCTTCAAAAAGTATTACGCCGGAGGCAACCGATACGTTCAATGATTTGATTTTCCCAAACATCGGAACTTTCACCAAAACATCGCATTTTTCCGCCGTCAAACGATGCAAACCTTTACCTTCGCCGCCTAAAACCAGCGCGGAAGATTGTGTCCAGTCCCAATCCGTATAATACATCTCCGTATCGCCGGTTGCGCCGACAACCCAAATGTTATTCTCTTTCAGCTTATCAATCAAATAATTAACATTTGCAACTTTCGCAACCTTAACATATTCGGCTGCGCCCGCCGAAGATTTGGCAACGGTTTCGGTCAATCCGACGGCGCGGCGTTCAGGAATAAAAATACCGTCCGCGCCCGCACATTCGACGGTTCGCAAAATTGCGCCTAGATTTCGCGGGTCTTCCACGCCGTCCAAAATTACGGTTAAAGAATTTTCTTTGTTCGTTATTTCGCTTAAAAGTTTATCGGTGTCGAAATAATCCGCCGAAGCGACAAAAGCAATTACGCCCTGATGATTTGCGCCTTCTTCAACAATGTTTGATAAGTTCGCTCGCGGAACTTTTTGAAATTGAACGCCGTTTTTTCGCGCCAATTGCAGAATCTCGCTCAGACGTTTTTCGTTTGCGCCTTCGGCAATCACAATTTTTTCGATTCGCCGATTTTCGGCGCGCAAGGCTTCCAAAACCGGAAGAAGTCCGTAAATTTTGTTTTCCCCAAAACGGGCTTCGGATTTCGGACTTTGGACTTCGGCTTTAAATTTTGAATTTTGAATTTTGAACTTCTTCATAAAAGATGCCGTTTGAAACGCGAAAACAATGATTTTGTTTAGCTTTTTTTCTGTAATATTTTCTCTTTTTTGATTATATGATGAAAACCGAGTATTGTTGTTAAATGTGCCGCTTGACCGATGTGCGAATGAAAAGGCACACTATAAATTACATATTTTTATAAAATCGCTGTTGTATTTAAGAAAAAAAAGGGAACTAAATTAACTTTTATAAATTTTTATTGAAAACGATTTTTGCAAAAAACCGATTGTCTATTATACATTGATTTGCAGTAAAACTTTTAGATTCATAATTATTAAATTAAAAAACTTCCCGTCCGTCATTTCGCTAATCAACTGTGGTTCGATTTATTTTATTTTTTTTAACAAAGAAGGTTTAAAAAATGCAGTTTGAAATGAATACCAACCCGTCTTGGCAGTTTGGTCATCGCGGTCGGGTGGCAGTTTTTATTGACGGAAACAATCTTTTTCACGCCGCTCGTTTCCATACTATAGATATTGATTATAATAAACTCCTGCGCGTTCTACTCGGCGATGGGCGACTGCTTCGCGCTTTTTTTTACACCGGAGTTGATGCGGGCGCGGAACGCCAGCAAGGTTTTCTGTTGTGGATGCGGCGCAACGGTTTTCGCGTTGTGCAAAAGGAATTGAAAACCTTTTACGACGGCACACGCAAGGCAAATCTCGATGTCGAAATTGCGGTTGATATGCTGAGTCTGGCAGGACGTTACGACACTGCCGTGCTGGTTTCGGGCGACGAAGATTTTGTTTATGCGTTGAATGCCGTTGCGTATAAGGGCTGCCGCGTGGAAGTTGCCGGTTTTCGCTCAAACACCGCGCCGCGCCTGATTGATGTGGCGGATTTTTTTATTGATTTGGGCGACATTGCCGAACTCGTCCGCAAAGACGCTTCGCAAAGCGGACAATACGATATTCCTTCGTTTATTCCGCCTGAAGAATTGCCGCCGACCGCAATACTAAACAGAAATTCGGGCGAAAATTTTTCTCAAATTCCCGATGAAATTCCCTTTGACGCAAACTTCGCCGACGAAGAAATTACTGATTACGCTGATTTAGTGCGTGTTACAGATGAAAGATGAAACTTTTTACCATTAAAGAAGCCAATGCTTTATTGCCCGTAATCCGCCCGAAACTTGAAAAGATAAAGGCGCGATACAAGGCAGTTTCATCTTTCCGCGAACCTGCCAAAACGGCGGCAAAGGCGGCTCAATTTGGCGGTGGTGGAATGGAAGGCGGCACCCATTATGTCAAATCGCTTTATGAAATCGGTAAATTAACTACCGAATTTCATAAACTCGGCGTTCAGCTCAAAGATTATTCACGCGGTTTGGTTGATTTTCCAAGCGTGCGGGAAGGTCGCGTCGTTTTGCTTTGCTGGCAGCTTGGCGAAGGCGACGAAATCCAGTGGTGGCACGACGAGGAATCGGGATTTGCCGGTCGCCAATCATTATAAATTTTGGTAGTGAATTAAAAGTTAAGCTAAAGTCAGAACCAAAATAATTTTTGCCGCTGATTAACGTAGATTATGCGGATTTCAATGTATTTTTTCGACTTCATTTTAGTCAAAGTTTAAATAATTTTTGGTGATACTCACACCCATAGCAACCAGCAAAACAAACTTTATCATTACCGAATTCAACATCGGACACAACACAATTTCACGCGCTGTTTTCGTAGGATTAAATCAATCTGTAAAAGAAATGGCTGAAGCAATTAAAAGGCGTTCAAAGCCCGTATTTGAGACATAAGGTTTTGTAAAATTTTGTAAAGATTAATCTAAACATCCGAATTAAAATTTGAATTCTCAACCCCGAATGTTATGCTTTTCCCATCGTCAATTGGAAAAGTAAATTTTATTTTTGAACGCCGCGCCACCGTTCTACAACTTTTTTGATGAAAAGAACAAGGGGTTGAAATGGATGATTTTGCAGTTGTTTCGAGCAGAAATACTGTTCCGGCAAAAAAATTCACGGTTCAAACGGCAGTTATGCCGAAACCGCTTTTAAGTTTTACGGATGCTATCGCGTTGATTGTCGGCATTGTCGTCGGTGCAGGAATTTTTCGTTCGCCGTCGCTGGTCGCCGCTAATGCCGACAGTATGACAACCGTGATGTCCGCGTGGTTTTTAGGCGGAGCAGTATCGCTTATCGGCGCGTTATGTTATGCCGAACTTGCCACCGCTTTCCCCAACGCGGGCGGCGATTATCACTTCCTAACCAGAGCTTACGGCAGAAATCTTTCCTTTTTATTCGCCTGGGCGCGGGCAACCGTTATTCAAACCGGCACAATAGCTTTACCGGCTTTTATCTTTGGCGACTACTTGTCGCAAATGTTCCCGATTGGTGAATATTCTTCGGCAATTTACGCGGCGTTGGCGGTCGTCTTGCTCACATCAATCAATATTGTCGGATTAAAACTCGGAACAGGAACGCAAAAACTACTGACGATGCTCGAAATTTTAGGCATCCTGTTAATCATCGCTGCCGGTTCTTTTTTTGCGCCCGAAACATCGCCTGAAATCGCGCAAATCACGAACAATTCCTCGACTTCCTTCGGTTTAATGATGGTTTTCATCTTGCTGACCTACGGCGGTTGGAACGAAGCAGCTTATATCTCGGCAGAGTTGAAAAATGGTCGGCGGCTGATGGCGCGAGCCTTAATCATCGGCATCGTAATTATTACTGCGCTGTATTTACTGGTTAATTTGGCTTATTTGAACGCACTCGGTTTAGGCGGCGTAGCACAATCTGAAGCGGTTGCCAGCGATACAATGCGGCAAGCGTTCGGCGAAAGCGGAGCGTGGATTATCGGTTTGCTGGTGGCTATTTCCGCGCTGACTTCTGCTAACGCCACAATTTTCACCGGAGCGCGAACAAATTACGCTTTGGGGCGTGATTTTCCGACTTTTTCATTTCTCGGACGCTGGAACGAACGCGCCGCCGCGCCGGTCAATGCTTTTATTGTGCAGGGAGCAATTGCTTTAGCTTTGGTTGCCCTCGGCGCGTTGACGCGCAAAGGTTTTGAAACAACGGTTGAATATACCGCGCCGGTCTTCTGGTTTTTCTTTTTGCTGACCGGCATTTCGCTGTTTGTTTTGCGCCGCCGCGAACCGGATGTGCCGCGCCCGTTCCGCGTTCCTCTGTATCCGCTGATACCGATTCTGTTTTGTTTGTCAAGTGCCTATCTGCTTTATTCCAGTCTCGCTTATACGGGCTTCGGGGCGTTGGTGGGTGTTGCCGTCTTAGCCGCCGGAGCGATTCTGCTTTTATTTTTACCTAAAACCCAAAATTCCAATAATCAAACGGAGGAAAATTAAATGAAATTCTTGGAAATTAAACTTTTGTTGATTCTGTGCGCTGCGTTCGGCGTGTCCTGCACCCAAACCCAAACGGCGCAAACAAATTCTTCGACCCCGGCTTCAAATACGACGGTTGCCGCTCCGACAGTTTCGCCGACGGTGGCTGCTGTCGAACCGCGACTTGATGTTCCGTATGTTCCGACACACGAACTTATTGTGGACGAGATGCTTAAAATGGCAAATGTCAAAGGCACGGATGTGCTTTACGATTTGGGTTCAGGCGACGGGCGAATTCCGATTACTGCCGCGAAGCGTTTCGGCACGCGCGGAGTCGGTATTGACCTTAATCCGCAACGCATCAAAGAAGCTAATGAAAACGCTGAAAAAGCAGGCGTAACCGACAAAGTAAAATTTATCGAGGGTGATATATTTAAGACGGATTTTAATGAAGCGACGGTTTTAACTTTGTATTTGCTGCCTAATATTAATCTGAAATTACGTCCCCAGATATTCGATATGAAACCGGGAACTCGTGTAGTTTCGCACAATTATCATATGGGTGATTGGAAACCGGAAAAAACTAAGCTCGTTAAGACACCGGACGGCATCGAGCATTATGTTTATTTGTGGCGCGTGCCAAAAAAGAAACCGGACTTTAAACAAGAAACCAACCAATAATGTGCGACTAAAGTTTAGAGTTATGCCAAGACACAACTCTAAACTTTTTAACTTAAAACTTTCTTCAAAGCCTTTCCGGTATAAGATTTCTTTATCCGCGCCACTTCCTCAGGCGTTCCCTGCGCGACGATTCTGCCGCCGCCAATCCCGCCTTCAGGACCTAAATCAATCACATAATCGGCGGATTTTATCACATCCAAATTATGTTCGATGACGATAACCGTGTTGCCCGTGTCAACCAATCTTTGCAAAACATCTAAAAGTTTGTGAACATCGGCGAAATGCAAACCCGTCGTCGGTTCGTCTAAAATATAAATCGTTTTGCCCGTCGCGCGTTTTGATAATTCTTTGGCGAGTTTGATGCGCTGGGCTTCACCGCCCGAAAGTGTTGTCGAAGATTGACCAATTTTAATATAACCCAAGCCGACATCAAGCAGAGTTTGCAGCTTTTGTTTGATTTGCGGAATGTTTTCTAAAATTGGCAGAGCGTCTTCAATCGTCGTGTCCAGCAAATCAGCAATCGAAAGACCTTTGTATTTAACCGACAAAGTTTCGCGGTTATAACGCGCCCCGCGGCAAATGTCGCAGTTGACAAAAACATCGGGCAAAAAATTCATCTCAATGCGCTTCATTCCCGCGCCTTCGCACGCCGCGCAGCGTCCGGTTTTGACGTTAAACGAAAATCTACCTGATTTGTAACCGCGTTCACGTGATTCAGGCAGCATCGCGTAAAGTTCTCGTATCGGCGTGAAAAGTCCTGTATAAGTCGCGGGATTTGAGCGCGGCGTTCTGCCGATTGGCGATTGGTCAATTTCAATAATTTTGTCAACCAACTCTAAACCCTCAATCGAATCGTGTGCAAGCGGCGTGGTCGCGGATTTGTAGACAAATTTCGCCAGCGCGGGATAAAGAATATCGTCAACCAGCGTGGATTTCCCCGAACCGGAAACGCCGGTAACAACCGTCAAAACGCCGAGCGGAAAAGTAACGTCAATGTTTTTCAGGTTGTGCGCACGTGCGCCTCTAACCGTGATATTTTTCCCGTTCGGCAGACGGCGCACGTCTGGAATTTCAATTTTTAATTTACCGGAGAGATATTTTCCGGTCAGAGATTCAAGATTTTTTTCGATTTGTTTCGGCGTTCCCGTAGCGACAACTTCGCCGCCGTGCGTTCCCGCGAGCGGTCCTAAATCTACAACATAATCGGCGTTTTCGATAGTTTCCGCGTCGTGTTCGACAACCAGAACCGTATTGCCCAAATCTCTCAGCGCGTGCAGAGTTTCGATAAGTCTTTGATTGTCGCGCGGATGAAGTCCGATTGAAGGCTCGTCCAAAACATAAAGAACGCCGCGCAGCTGCGAGCCGATTTGCGTCGCCAATCTTATTCTTTGACCTTCGCCGCCGCTCAAAGTTCCCGAAGCGCGGTCAATCGTCAAATATCCCAAACCGACCGCTTTCAAAAATCGCAGACGCTCTCTGATTTCCTTTAAAACCAAACCCGCGATTTTTTCCTCGCGCCCGTCGAGCGTGATTGCGTCAAATTTTTCTACCGCTTCTTCAATCGGCAAACTGACGTAATCATCAATTCCGAGTCCGCCGACTTTGACGGCTAAACTTTCGGGCTGCAGACGCTTTCCTTTACATTCAGGACACGGCGCGGGCGAAACAAGTTCTTCGAGCGCAAGCCGCACTTTCTCCGACGGCGGATTTTCCATCCGTTCACGCATCGCCCGCAACGCGCCCTTCCAATCGCTTTCATAAACATAACTTCCCTGCCGAAAAGTCAGACGCTTTTTTGTGCCGTTCCAAAATGCGTCGCGGATTTCCTTCGGTAATTCTTCAAATTCTTTTTGCGGAAGGTCTTTGGTCTTTGGTTTTTGGTCTTTGGCTTCTTCATCCGGCGAAACGAGTTTATCTGCGTCGGTAAATTTTTCGATAATCGCGGTTAAAGCCGACATCAAAAATCTGCCGCCGGTTTTGTCGGTGTCGTTCAAAAATTTGATTTTACCGACAATTTCGCTTTGGTCTGGCAAAATTTTGACGGCATCCATTTCCATTACAACGCCCAAACCTTGACAGCGTTTGCACGCGCCGTAGGACGAATTAAAGGAAAACGAGCGCGGCTCAAGCGTCGGGATATTCACGCCGCAATTGACGCACGCCATTTTTTCCGAATAAAGTTTTTCCTCGCCGTCAATAATCGAAATCAAAACCGCGCCATCGGTTAATTTCAAAGCCATTTTGACTGATTCGCTCAAGCGTTCCTTAATGTCTTCCTTGATTAAAAGACGGTCAACGACAACTTCAATCGTGTGATTACTGCGTTTGTTAAGTTTGATTTCTTCGTCAAGCAGCCGCATTTCGCCGTCAATCCGCGCCCGCACAAAGCCGTCTTTGTGCAGTTTTTCGAGTTCCTTTTTAAATTCGCCTTTGCGCCCGCGCACAATCGGCGCAAGAATCATCACGCGCTCACCTTCGGGCAGACTCAAAACATTGGAAACGATTTGCTCAACCGATTGCCGCGTAATCGCCGCGCCGCATTGCTGGCAGTGCGGCTGCCCGATTGACGAAAACAAAAGGCGCAGATAATCGTAAATTTCCGTAACCGTGCCGACGGTCGAACGCGGAGAACGCGAAACGGTTTTTTGCTCGATGGAAATGGCTGGTGAAAGACCTTCGATGGAATCAACATCGGGTTTTTCCAATTGGTCAAGGAATTGGCGGGCATACGCCGACAGCGATTCGACATAACGCCGCTGCCCTTCGGCGTAAATCGTATCAAACGCGAGCGAAGATTTGCCCGAACCGCTTAAACCCGTGATAACCGTAAATGTATCACGCGGAATTTCGACGTTAATGTTTTTAAGATTGTGCTGACGTGCACCGCGCACCGTGATTTGTTTAATGCTCATTCTAGTTGGGTAGATAAAAATCTCGTCTATTAGCGAAACGATTATTTTATCAATTTGAACGAGCAAAGAAAAGTGCGAATATAAAAGCCCAAGTTTTTCTTGTGGATAGTGTTTCAAATTTTATGCCGGTTGATTTTTTGCTTGTTTGACACTAAAAAACATTTTCAATTATCAAATCTCAATTATCCACTAATTAGTCGTGATGAAGCGTTATCCACCCGAAAAATAATTGAGAATCGAAAGTTGATAGTTGATAGTTTTTTACTCCGGCATAAATTGTGAAACACCATCTTCTTGTGTAACAAATAAAATTAGATTTATATTTTCAATATTCTACAAACAATATGAAGAACAAAGTAAAAATCGGCACTTGCGGTTTTCGCACCTCAAAAGACGATTATTTTCAACTTCTTTCAACGGTGGAGATTCAACACACCTTTTACCAGCCGCCGCAAATCGCCACGCTCGAGCGCTGGCGCAAGGAATCACCGCCGGAATTTGAATTCACTTTGAAAGCGTGGCAGTTAATCACCCACGCAGCCAAAAGCCCGACCTACAAACGATTGAAAAAGAAACTCTCCGAAATAGAGCAACAAGAAGCCGGATATTTCAAACCGACCGCGATTGTCAAAGAGGCGTGGGACGCGACGCTCGCTTGTGCAAAGGCTCTGAAAGCAAAAACGATTTTGTTCCAATGTCCGGCGAGCTTCAAACCGACGAGGGAAAATATCGCAAATTTAGAAAATTTCTTTTCGAGCATCAACCGCGAAAAGTTTAATTTCTGCTGGGAGCCGCGCGGGGATTGGAACGAAAAGATTGTGAAAGACATTTGCAAAAATCTCGATTTATGGCACACGGTTGACCCTTTTCTGAAAAAAACCGAAACTCCCGAAAAATGCTATTTCAGATTACACGGCAGAAACGGTTGGCGATATAAATATGAAGAAAGCGAATTGGAAGAGTTAGCCACGCTTTTGCCCAAGAATAGAATCTCCTACATTTTCTTTAACAATATCGAAATGACGGAAGACGCATTAAAATTTCAAGAGATAGTTGATGAATACTCTAGTCGTTGACTTGCCTGTGGATTATTTTCTGATGAGAATTATTTGAGTCTTAACCCATTCCGTTTAAATTTTTATGCGGAATCGCGTTTTAATGGCGAAACCATTTCAAAAATTCTAAAAAGTCAATTATTTGTTGACTTTGAGATTATATATGAAGTATAAACAATTCGGTATAATACGAATTTAATTCAGTAGAATACAAAGTTCGGCATAAATTTTTAGGCGGAATTGTGTTTTGCTGGAAAAATAAACTAAAAGCTTGCAAAAGTCAACGCAATTATTGACTTCTGCCGACAATTAAAGTATAAAAACTTCTGTCTAAGAAATATATAATTCAGTAGAATACAAAGTTAGACGCTTTTTCTTAAAATAAGGCGTGAAATTTATGAAAAATTTAAGTTGGAAACTTGTAATTGCCCTTCTGACATTCTTTATTGGAACAGTTTTGGCTTTAATTTGGCTTACGTTAAATAATAAACCCGCCGAAAGGATAGAGGTTTCACCGCCGCTAGTGTCTGAAATTAAAATGCCGATGTCGGTTATTACTGAAAATCCCCAAGAATCAAGTCCAGTTATTGAACAGCCTTCAAATAACGTCGAGATTGAGTTTCCTGTTATCGAAAATACAATTGGATTGGTTGTCTTGAGTGATAACTATGACAATGGGGATTTTGTTCAAATTTATAATAAGGACGGCAGCCTGTGGCACAAATTTACGTATTACTATGATGACAGCGACGGCGAGTTTGAGTATGCCAATGAAAACTTCCGACCTTTCGCGTTTCATCCTGATTATTTTGTGTTAGCTCTCAAGTGCGTCGGGAAAAAGAATGGTCTTTATGAGGTTATCGTTAATGAAGAAACGAACCTGAAAAAATACGTCAAAGCAAATGATAAAGTTCTAAAGCTTGAAACTTGGGAAAAGCATCTTCTTGGACTTTTTGCCGTTGGGTTCGACGAGAAAGAAAATCCGATGCTTGAAGTTCCTCAAGGTCGAGCGAAGAAATTGATTACACCTGATGCGACCTTTCATCCTGTTAAAGTTAAGGGTGATTGGGTGAAAGTCAAATGGGAAACAACTCCTAAAACTGAAACAAAGGAGGCGGAACAAGACTTTGGATGGATTAGATGGAAAAAAGACGGGAAACTTATTTTAGAGTTGTTCAATTTTTGCTAAACCGCGTCTAACATATCAATGGACGCGAGGCGGAAACAGCGACTTTGTTATTCACGTCGTCTTTTAACATTCGGCGGGCTTGGCGGCGGTTTCCGCCCGCGTCATCTCAACCGTTGGGCGGAACAAAATCGCGTATTCGGTGTCTAAATAAATAGCGGTTTAAGATTTTAATTGCAGGTGAGTTTGAAATGAAAAAATATATAATTCGTTTTCTTGTGGCTATCCTCGCTTTCTTTATTGGCACAGCAACAATTTACTTTTTCGCTTGGGATAAAATAAAAACTTTGAATCCATACAGAGCAACTCACTCTGCTGAAAATAACAGTCCGTATTCTGTTCTTGAAGGCGCGACTGTCCGAATTGAACATTATAATGCAACATTTGAAATACCTGAAAGTTGGATTAGTTATAAACCTTTATCTATCGAACCACCCAAAAATCTTTATCTGAATTGGCAGGATTTGAACGAGTTAAATGAGCTTGACTTTAACAATGGCTTCTCTGATGAAGACGATGCACAAGTTATGCGTTCTGTTGTTTCGTTTGAGAATTGTGCGGCTCACGTTGGAAGTATGAGTTGGGGCAATCCTAATACAGGCGATTTGCAAGCTAGAATATTTGTCGTTGATTTAAACTCTCAAGACATTACTGAAAGAATTAAGAATCAAGGACTTAGTAAAGCCCAAAATGTTTTCAAAAGTGCTAGATTATCTTCAGAAAATTACGGGACTTGGGGAAAACAGAAGTTGAGCGTTTTAAAGACAGGAAGTCATACTTTACTGACTAAGGACATAGATTTTTACTATCGCTCGTTTGGCAACAAAACAGTTGTCTTTGTTTTCGTGCATCAATCGGGCTGGGATGAAACGATTAAGGAAATTCTTGATTCATTCAAATGGAGAAACTAAACTTGAGAGCTGCCCAAGTTCCGCCCAACAAATCAATGGACGTGAGGGCGAAACAGCGACTTTGTTATCAACGCCCTTTGGTTACTTTCGGCGGGCTTGTTGGCGGTTTCGCCCCACGTCATCTCAACCGTTGGACGGCTTTCGTGATATTCAGCGAAAGTGTATATTGAGATATGATAATTCTAAAATATCTTCTGTGCGTAACAATGGCTTTTAATTTTTCGGCTTGTGCCAACGCGATTTCTGAAGACTCGTTTGAGACTAATCAATACGCTGTTTATGACGCTTTGATTACTGATGAGGCTTTGAGTAAAGATGTGTTCGGCAATCCATCTTTGCTTGTAATTATTGAGCGCACAAAAACAGATACCGCCCTTGACCCATTTACTTTGGCAAACGTGCAAAAGAAGTTACCGTCTTTGTCAAAAGCAACACTTTATGATTTTCGCTCGAAAAACGAAAACCGTGTTTTACTTAAAGATTCTTTTGCTTTAAAGCCGAAGCGTGTTTTTATCAGCGACGAAGAACTCAAAACGATTCTTAAAGACAGACTTGATTGGGAAGCATTTTACAAAAAATATCCTGACTCTCAAGGCGTGATGACTCTTTCAAATGTCGGCTTTGACAGAGAGATGAAGCAGGCTTTTGTTTACGTTGCAAATACCAGAGGCTCAATGAACGGAGTTGGGCTTTACGTTGTTTTAGAAAAACAAGACGGCGTATGGCGAGTGAAAGAAAAAGCAACAGGCTGGATGTCATAAAAGAGGGTCTTTACCAAAACGCGCCGTCCAACAAATCAATGGACGTGAGGCGGAAACAGCGACTTTGTTATAACGGTTCTTCTAAATCCGTTGCTTGCGTGTCGCCGGTTTCCGCCCACGTCATCTCAATCGTTAGGCTGCGACCTGTTGAGTGGAAAGAATGAAAGAGCTACTTCAAACAGACAGACTTCTCATACGAACGTGGATGCATGATGATGCTGAAGCCTTGTTTGAAATTTGCCGCGATCCAGAAGTTATGTTGCATATTGGTATAGGTGAACCATATCAATCTGTTGATGAAGCGTATCGCTTTCTTAATTGGGCTGTCCCTTATCAAGCGGAGAATGGATTTTGTCGCTGGGCGGTTATAGAAAAATCAAGCCAAAGAATTATCGGCAGTTGCGGTTTTGCCCGCCTTGAAAATAGTGGAGAATTCGAATTAGGATACTTTTTTGCTCGTAAGATGTGGGGAAAGGGTTTTGCAACGGAAGCAGCGCAGGCTTGTTTGAGATATGGATTTGAGGAATTAAGGTTTCCTGTAGTAATTGCCTTGACCGACCTGGAACATACTGCATCACAGCGAGTTGTCGAAAAACTTGGTTTCATTTGCCGAGGCATTGAGAATTACGGTGGTGAGCGTAATAGTGTTTATGTTGCAGTAAATCCCAAAGAATAGTTCAATATTATCACGTAAAAGCAGCCTAACAAATCAATGGACGTGAGGCGGAAACAGCGACTTTCTTATGAACGTCGCTCGTTAAACCTAAAGTTGCGTGTATTCGGTTTCGCCCCACGTCAACTCCGCCGTTAGACGGCTGTTGACTATTGCCACTCAACTTCGAGAGGGATTTGATGAGATATAACTACAGAACAATTATCGCCGTCATACTCCTGATTTTTTGCGTATCGGTTTCGGCGAAGGCTGATGAAGTTGACCGTTACATCGAAACGCAGATGCGTAATCTGTACATTCCTGGCATCTCGCTTGCCGTTGTCCGCGACGGGCGGATTGTCAAAGCGAAAGGCTACGGGCTTGCTAACATTGAAGCGAATTCTGCCGCCACGCCAAAAACCGTTTATGAAATCGGCTCGATGACAAAGCAGTTCACCGCCGCTGCCGCGATGATGCTGGTCGAAGAAGGCAAAGTCAGTCTTGACGATAAAATCACAAAGTATTTCCCGGACGCGCCGGAGTGGTGGAATCAAATCACCGTCCGGCATCTTCTCAGTCATACGTCCGGCATCCAGAATCACGTCGCCGTGCCGGGTTATCTTGATATTTTCAAAACCAGCATCACTTCAAAAAACTTTCCGTCGCGGGATGAATTGCTCAAAGAGTTCTACAAACTGCCGTCGGAGTTCCAGCCGGGCGAGACGTGGGCGTATGACAATACTGGTTATTATCTGCTCGGAATAATCGTCGAAAAAGCAAGCGGCAAAGATTTTTGGCAGTTTCTGGACGAGCGTATTTTCAAGCCGCTCGGAATGAATGCGACACGCAACACAGACACGCGCCCGATTGTTCCGAATCGCGCTTCCGGCTACGAGTGGGTGAATAATAAGTTTGAAAACCGTCCCGTTTTACTTCCATTCGTAGGCTTCTCCGCAGGCAGTATTTTGTCTACCGTCGAAGATATGGCGAAGTGGGATGCCGCGCTTTACACCGAAAAACTGTTGAAAAAATCAACGCTCGAACAGATGTGGACTCCCGCCAAAACCAATGACGGAGCGTTGGCATCGTTTGACTACGGCTTCGGCTGGTTCATAGATAATTATCACGGTCATCGCCTCGTTCAGCACACGGGCGGCACACCGGGCTTTTCGTCGGCAATCTACCGATTTACCGACGACAAATTGACAATCATTATTCTGAGTAATCACTCCGACAGATTACTTGACCATCTTGCCATTGATATTGCCGGAATTTATGTTCCGGCAATAAAGCGACCGGAAGGAAAAACAGACCCCGACCCGAAGACCACGCTGAGGCTGAAGCAAGTAATGTCCAATCTGCTAAACGGCAAACACGACGCAGATTTATTTACGCCACCGATGCGCGTCCTTCTGAAGACGTCCACTGGGAAATCGTTTTGGCAATGGATTGCGTATCACGGCGCGTTGACTTCTTTTACTTTTTCAGACCGCGAAGACGCGGGCGGTAGTTACCTCTTACGTTATAGATAATTATCACGGTCATCGCCTCGTTCAGCACACGGGCGGCACACCGGGCTTTTCGTCGGCAATCTACCGATTTACCGACGACAAATTGACAATCATTATTCTGAGTAATCACTCCGACAGAT
>MWZA01000030.1 GCA_002050455.1 Acidobacteria bacterium 5-1
GTTGAATGACTCACAACTTAGGGAGAAAAGCGATGTTCAATTTTGAGAATCTAGATGACACCACCCGAGCAGCGATGCTCGAAGCAATCGAAGAAGCTGAGCACTCCGGCAATATTTATTACAGCGCTCGGTTTAATGAAGCCGGTAATAGGCAGTGGCTTTCGTTGCTCAAGCAAGCCGCAAGAGAACACAACGAACATTGGCTTGCCTACCAATTAGAAGCAAATGGGTTGATGAAAGGTTTTGAAGGTGCTCATAAGCCGACGGGCGGATACACAATCAAACATGTCCCTCATACAGCAGCCGAAACTATGGCTGAAGGACAATTCAATCGCTTCTATATTCTGGGGCTTTGTAAGCGTGCGAGAGCAGAAGGTATTTCACACCTTATCGTTTACCGTGCCAAACAAAGGTCTGAGCCTAGACAAGAATCGCAATCATTGATCGGCACAAGTCTTTCGATTGATGAAATTGAAGCTCAACTGAAGGAGACGAAAGCCAGCTTCAATAGTCCGCTTGTCAAACCAAATTCAGGTATTAGCGTGAAGCTACCTTGATTGAAATCTCAGGTTATTGCTCTCGGTACGGCGCAACCTAACAACTCATTCAACCGGAGCGCGGGATAGCATGGCTTTCATCATTGAATTGTTCCATAATCTTGTGTGCTTCATGCCCGCGCCCGGTTAATTCGGGCGTTCGGCGTTTCTTGTTTGCAATCGAAAATCGTTTAATGTTGATGTGAAAAATTTATGGTTGGCTTGATTCCTAAAACTTTGCTCATTTGTTTCGCATTGCTTATAGCTTCTTGTGCTGGCAAAGAGCAAGTCGTTCAAAGTCAGAGCAATTCAAATGTCATTGCTAATCAAAATGCTAATGTCCAGAATTCTTCAAACGCGAATGTTGTCGAAAATAAAAGCGTAGATTATTTCGCGCACTTTAAGCCGGAACATCGTGAAGTTCTGCGAGAGTGGTTGAAGTCTAAAACAAATCTGCGTCCTGCTGTCGAAGAACTTGACAACAGTATTTTTCAGGACAAATACAAACCTTATTTTGAGGAAAATTATAGATTTCATCGAGAAACGCTTGGCGAAGGCAATTATCAGTATTATTCCGTCGGTGATATGAACCACGACAAAAAAGTTGATTTTGCCGTTCTTTTGGTTGACACTCAAAGACAATTGAACGGGCATCATTATTTTGTCTTGGCAATTTTTAACGCGCCGTTTAAAGCGAAACAGTCGCCAGCTTATTACGAAGAAGATTTATACGGCATTACAAACAGTTACATTAAATTTAATGCTTTCGACGAGCCGTATTTATTTTTGGGTAAGTTTGAAAGCGGCGTTTATTGTGCGACATATTACCCGAAAGGCAAAACTTATTACTTCAAGGATTGTATGGATTAGAAGCGTGTTTGAAACAAAGACACGCCGAACAAATCAATGGACGTGAGGGCGAAACAGCGACTTTGTTATGAACGTCGCTCGTTAAATTTTAGCTTGCGTGTTGGCGGTTTCGCCCCACGTCATCTCAGCCGTTCGGCACTTCGTGGTATTTAATGGAACAACCTAACAGGACGTGCGTGCATAATGTTAATATGAAAATTCAAGCACTGTTATTTGCATTAGTTCTTATCTTTGCGCCATCCGTTTATTCGCAACAAAAAATTGTAATTCTGAACACAGGAAAGCAGGACACAAGAATTGATTTAAGCAAGCCAACGGTTTATCTTTCCTTTGAGCGTTATGACGGAGATAATTTCATTTGGTTACGATTACATAATAATTCACGTTGGACTATAAGTTTTCGCACGGATGACGATTTTTATGGATTAGTTAGCGACTCTTCAACATGGAGCGCAGGGCGCGATGCGTTTGGTTTGCTTGATGGCACTAAGATTAAGCCTAAATACATGGTTGAGCGTCTTCCCGAACAGATGCCGATGGATAATCAAGGCTGCGTGTCATCTAAATCTTGGTTGCCGTCTGGACGCTCCGTAGTTTTTGAAATACCGAGAAAGGGCTTTGAAACATTTAATAAATTACGCATCCCATTTACGTATGAATGGGAAACCGAAGGTTATGAGCCAGAGCATCGAGTAACATTTGAAGGATGGGAGTTGCCAAAAGTTGAGCAATAAAATAACGCCGTGCCGAACAATTCAATGGACGTGAGGGCGAAACAGCGACTTTCTTTTAACGGTTCTTCTTTTATATAAACTTGCGTGGTGGCGGTTTCGCCCCACGTCATCTCAGCCGTTCGGCGTTTCTTGTTTTAATCAAAGGCAGCTGATTTACACTAAAAGAGCATTGGTTGAAGGCTTTATAAAACTGTTGTTATCTGAAAACTATGAAAGAACTTGACCCAATTCTTAAATTCTTAAAGGAAGCATCAATTTTTGATATTTTTCTAATTTCGTTTTTACTCTTGCCATTCGTTTTTGCGTCGTGGGTAACAATTTTTGAAAAATTAGGATATTCGCCTTCCTCTATTGTGAAATTGTTAATCGTAATAAGCCTAGTCTATATTCTTTTCATTATTCTAATGTTAATTGGAATGAATAAGAAAAAGAAACGAGAGGTTATCAGAGACCAGATATTAGGCTATTTACAATCTAAAAATTTTACAATGATGAGTTTTGAAAGAGTAAGGGAGCGTATTAATAAAACATACAGTGATACTCTGTTAAATTCTGTAATAGATTATTTTCCGAATGAATTAAGACGTGCAAAATTAAAAGGAGGATTGAGTGGAATTGCTCGTATAATCGAAGAAAGCGATTCAGCGCAAGAAGCCTAAAACAACGTCGCACCGAACAAGTTATTGGTTGTGAGCGCGGGAGAGCTACTTTGTCATTAAACTTATCTGTTAAATTTGGAGTTGCGTGGTTGCCGTCCCGCACCACTTCACCGCCGCCGTTCGGCGTTTTGGGTGAATATTATACTCGTAATATAACACGAGAAGAAGGCAATTTTAGAACCTATGAAAATAAATCTAATCGGTATCATTTCACTTTTCGTTATTTTAACTTCTTTAGCTTTCTCTCAAAAAGAAAAGCCTTCTAATAAAATTACAATTGATGAGGCTAGACGAGTCTTTGTTGGAAAATCGGTACGAATATTCAGTAAAGTTGAATCTGACGAGAAACTGTCATCTTGGACTTACGCAGACAAAAAAGACGGAACTTATAAGAGGCGACCTCATTATTCTGTATGGAAGGGGAATAGATATGAATCAACTTATTTGCCAATCGATTACCGTTGGCAAAAGGCTGTTATCGTTGCTATTGAATGGAAAGAAGAATCAATTCCCAAAACTAACGCTCTTGGAGAAATATTAGATGGGAAGGAATCTTCGCCGTCTTGGATATATGTTTTTGTTAAGTTTCCTGATGGAACATTAGCCAGTGGACTTAACAGTTTAGAAACCCTTTTCGGCGAGAAGAATTACATTGGAGTAGAGGTGCGTCTTAATCCCGATTTTGGATGGAAGACATTTATGTTAGTTGACGAACTTGCCCAACGCTCAAGAATTATTAATTCCAAAATTAGTTCAATTATTGGTAAAGAGGTTTTTGCTACTGCCCAATCTAAATTATATCTGTTAAGTTCAACACTTGTAGAACTCATAGACAACAAAACTCGCATAAATGATTTTCCCTACTTTAGAACCTCTCACTATTACAACAGCTAAATATAATGAAGAGGCAGACATAATCATACTTAAATTAAGAGATAAAAGTGGTAAGCAATATCTAACATTTTCAAATTATATTCCTCAAAAAAATATTCTAGGTTTTTTTGAAACTGTTATAAATAATAATACTTTTCTCCATCCAGCCCTACGTGCCGAAATTACACAATATAACGAGAAGGAAGTTGCAGCGATTAAATCTCGGACAATATTTGTCGGAATACAAACAGGAAAAGTTTATGACGCTTTGGGGGAGCCGAATAAATGGGAAGTTTCCTCTGAAAAAGCCACTGAAGTTATGGTTTATTCAAATGGTAAGTTAAGAGTTTATATAGATAAAGCGACTGGTAGGGTGGTTGATATTCAAGATAATAGATAATTCCACTCATCTGCAAAATTTACTGATTAACTTAGGTAGGGATGAAATTTTAAAGAATTTCAATCAATAATGTTGCTCCTTGTAAATAACGACACGCCGAACAATTCAATGGACGTGAGGGCGAAACAGCTACTTTGTTTGGGCGTTGTCCGTTACCCTTAGCTTGCGTGGTGGCGGTTTCGCCCCACGTCATCTCAGCCGTTCGATTGCTCGTGGTGAAAAACGCGGCGATTATTTAGCAACGGAAAATGAGGAGATTATTCTTGGTATGAAAATTTATCTGACTTACGCAATCGCTTTCGCCTTTTTGTTGCAAGGCGCGGCTTTCGCTCAAGAAACAGTTGTTAGTCAACCGACTGAAGATAATTCGCCTTGTCCTAATTTTCCGATGCCCGTCATCGAACCATTTGTTGACGAGAACAAGTTGCCGATTGTGAAGCCCGACAGCAAGATTGATTTTAAGCTGATTATCGTCAATCCTTGTGTTTCAAAAACTGAGCAATCACCAAATTCTTTATTTCTGGTTGTTCCGAAGAACAACGGCGGTTCGCAATCGCCAGCGACGGAGTTCAAATTTAACGGAAGTGGTTTTACATTTACGCCGAAAGACAACGTAACGCAAAACCCATTTCTTGTTCTAAAGCAACCTTAATGAAAACGAAGGCGTGTGTAAATGACGGCGCAATCGAACAATTCAATGGACGTGAGGGCGAAACAGCGACTTTGTTATCAACGATTTTTGGTGAACTCGGAGTTGCGTGGTGGCGGTTTCGCCCCACGTTATCTCCGCCGTTAGGTTTCTCGTGTTGCTCCGGCAATGCGCGGAAAAATGACGGCTAGAGTCGCTCTCGAAAACGCGGCACTGATGGACGCGCCGCCGTCATTTCAAAATTCATCGCTCGACATCAGGAGCGAAAATGAGAAACAAGAAAATTCTTTCAATCTTTGCCGACGGCGAAGATGCAAAATCCAACCACAACGAAAACCTAAACAATCATCCGCTTTTCAAAACTTCCGTGCCGACGGACCGGTGCGAGCTTGCCGAGCTGAAACAACTCGACATCATCGGTTTCAATTCCAGCGCAGAAAAACAATTTTGCGAATTGATTTGTTATTTGCTTGCCGACGGCGATTTGTCGCCGCGCGAAGCAATTCAGGAAGCAAGTTTTGAACTGAACATTTCGCCGGAAACGTCGAAGCGTTATTTGACGAAACACACGGCACGACGCGCAAATTTTCGTGTTGATGAAAACGGTTTGCTTCGCTGTAAAAAGCACCAGCATTAACTCGACACTTTAAATTTAAATGTGTGTGTGTGTGTGTGTGTGTGTGTGTGTGTGTGAGTTCAAAACCGCAGTCGAATTGCGTCCGAAACTCGGAACTTGAAACGCGGCGATTGTCGGCGATGCGCCGCCAAATTTCTTTCGTCTTCTGATAACACTTTTTATGTTGGGCGCGTTTTTTGCGCCTAACATAAAAACTGTTATCAAACGCCAAAAGAAAAGCGTCCGGCGGAAAAAAACCGCTCGTTGCTCTTCGCAGGTTTTTTTCCTTGTCCGCCGCCGCTCGCCGTGCGATCGGTGAAAACATTCGCGTCTTTGTCGCACGTAACAAGACGGCTGTTTCGGCGTCCGGTCGAACGACAGGCTTAGACGGCGGTGTTTTTTACCGCCGTCTAAGGCAGAGTTGACCGGCGCACAAGAACGCCCGCAACGCGGAGCGTTTACACCGGTGCCGCGCAAACCGCGACGAAACAAATCAAGCCGCAAATTAAAAGCACAATTTCTAAAGCAATTATTAAAAGGAAAAGTTTCAATTTAACCGGCGGTTAATTTTTGAATTTCTCGGCAAGATGTTCGTTGACGTTGAACTTGTCGGCGCGGCGAACGATGACGCCGAGCGAGCGACCAAACGAATCAATTTTTGTTGAGATTAAAAGAATCGGCGTTTGTTCCGGCAACAATTTTTTCGTGATTGCGAATTGAGCAACGCCTTTCGGCTCAGTGATTTCCTCAGCACTAACATTTTCCAGGCGAACAATCACAGCAAAGGAAATGCGAAAGCCTAAATCAACGCGGACCCGAACCGTGTCGCCATCCACAACGCGGTCAATGATTGCGTCAAATTCACGAGTTTTTTTCATCGCTTTGTTTTCGGCAGAACATTGCCGAGTTGAACGTGCGGTTTGTCTTGAAACTTCCAATCGTAACCGGAAATCAAACCACGATTGCGAGCGAGATTGCGAAGGTTGAGCCAGAATTCTTCATCATTCCAATCAGGCTTTCCATTGACGAACTTGCAAAGGTCAACCGCCAAACCAAAGTTGTGAAACGATTGTCCGGCTTTTGCTTTTGTTATAACATTGCCCGCTTTCGTGCGACCTTGCGCGTAGAGCGCGTTTTGCTCGGCAAAGGTGCGGAAGCCTTGCACGACTTCAACCTGACAATTAAAACGAGCTTCGAGAATTGAAATGATTTCCGCAACTTTCTCAGCGAGAAGTTTATTTACGCCGAGCAATCGGTTTCGGCTTCGGTTGTTCATCTTCTTTCTCCGGCTTCGGCTTTGGTTTCAGCCAATTCATCACCAGCGGCGCGGCGAGCGGAACAATTAAAGGAACTGCGACGCGAAGAAGTTTTTTAAGAAACTCTTTTTTTACTTTCATCTTTCTTCACACCAATCACAATTTGCGGCGGAACGATGAACGCCAAGCCAGCGATAATCGCCTGAAGCACAGCTCGCAAGATTTCAATTGCATCAATTTCGCCGTCGTTCAGCGAGAGCAAGAGCGAAGAAGACAACGCCAGTCCAATCGCCGCGACGAAACCAATCCAATTAAAAGACTTTATAAAAACGTCCATCTGAAAACTCCGCCACAAGATTTAGTATTCACGTGAACACCAACCACAATATAAGACGGATTGACACGAATGAGAAGATATATTTGTAACTCTTCGACGAAACATAACAATTCGTTGGAGCGGAGCGCGGCGAGCTTCATTGTTAAAGTTGTCCGAAGCCGCGCCCGCTCAACTCAAAAGTTCGGCATCTTCTCGTTGATATGAACAGTCAAACTCTAACAATTTTGCTCATACTCGGACTTATCGTTATCGCCGCTATTGCTTTTTTGTCTTTCCGCCGGAGAGAAGCTAATCTTGAGCAAGTTGCTGTCGCGCCGTTTGTTCCAAATCCGCAGAATGACAAAGTTATTTTTGTAAGCGGCTGGAGTGAGGACGAGATTCGTAAAATAATCGCTGACTTTGCCAAGACCTATGAAAATCAAGGTTATCCGCCATTTCTGATTGAACATCAGAAGAAAAATGAAAATCTTTACAGGTTGAGTTTTCCACAAGACATTCATCCTGTATTGTTCGCGTTCTTGGTTGATTATGTAGCTTATCCGTTTGAACTTGATTTTGAAAACCGCTCTATTACAGTCGGCGGTAAATCAACATTGAGTTTAGATTTTGCAGGAATTGATGAAAGTTTAACGGGACAGAGAGCAATTTTCTATTTGCCGGAAAATGACCAAGAAGGCGCAGTTGTTTATATGCGAACCGAATCAGAGGTTTATTTTGCAAATTCTTTTGAAGGAACAACGTGGGAAAGAGTTCAGGATGGACGTTTATCGGAGGAAACGAAGAAATTTCTCGGAGGAAACTCGTCTTAATGCTAACGGATGCCGAACAAATCAATGGACGTGAGGGCGAAACAGCGACTTTGTTATTTAGCTTGTCCGTTAAACTTTAGCGGGCTTGGCGGCGGTTTCGCCCCACGTCATCTCAACCGTTCGGCATCTGCGCTTGAAATCGAAACGGCTGGAAAAATAAACCGAAAACCGCTATATTTCACTTGTGCGGTTTGATTGGGATAAAAACAAAGCGGCAAGCAATCTTGCCAAGCATAAAGTTTCGTTTGAAGAAGCCGCGACAGTTTTCGGCGACCCGCTTTCGGATACTTTTGACGACCCTGACCATTCCGCCGAAGAGCATCGGTTTCTGATTATTGGACATTCTGAAAAAGGTAGACTGTTGTTTGTTTCGCACACGGACGATGGCGAAACCGTCCGAATAATTAGTGCGCGAGAACCGACACGCGGAGAGCAAGAATCGTATGAACAAGGATAAAACTGAAAATTTGGAAGACGAGATGCGCCCTGAATACGACTTGTCAGAACTGAAAGGCAGAGTGCGCGGCAAATATGTTGAGCGTTATCAAGCAGGAACAAACCTAGTTTTGTTGGAGTCAGACGTGCAGGCGGCATTTCCCGACGCGGAAGCCGTTAATGAAGCGTTGCGAATGTTAATGAAAGTTGCTCGAAGGCAAACGCAAAAAACGGCTTGAGTGTTTGCGACGGAATGCCGAACAAATCAATGGACGTGAGGGCGAAACAGCTACTTTCTTATCAACGGGTCTTTTTATCCTTTGCTTGTCGCTGGCGGTTTCGCCCCACGTCATCTCAACCGTTGGGCATCTTCCCTTGAAATTATATGGATTTAGTAAATTTACTTTTAATTCTGTTAATTACACTTGGTGTTTGCGGACTTTTTCTTTTTCCTCTTTTGCGTGACACAGCTAGAGGAAAAGGACGCTGGGGCATAAATTTGAAGTCTGTTAATTGTCCGAGATGTGGCGAATCTGTTCCACAAATCAGAACTCCAACTTCAATTCGGCAAGCTGCTTGGGGCGGTTGGACATGCGTTAGATGCGGTTGCGAAATAGACAAATGGGGAGCGGAAATTCCACAAGGCAAGTTGAATACTTAAATTTGAGGAAGCGCAAATTTAAAGATAGCTTTTTTGCCTACGCATCATCAGCGAAATTAAATTTGGCGAAAGACGTTTGAACTTGAAAAGCATTAAGTAAAGCAAAAGACGAAGGCGCGTTTAATCAACGCAATGCCCAACAAATCAATGGACGTGAGGCGAAACAGCTTGCCTCTTAAAAACGGCTTTTGTTAAACTCAGAGGCGCGCGAATCGGTTTCGCCCACGTCATCTCAGCCGTTAGATGCTTCATAAATTATGATGTCGAGTATGAAACTTCTTTTATTGCTACACGGAGAAATTGTTGTCGGACTAATGGCGAGTTTTTTGCTCGCTTTGATTGTTTTTCCAGTAGCGGCTTTTTGGTTGTGGAAACGTCCGCCACGCACTCCTGCTCTGTCTGCCGTAGTATATTTACTAGCGGCATTTGTAATTTGCGTTATGGCTGTGGCTTTGGATAAAGATTATCTTTTAATGCTCGCGGCGGCTTTTTCTTTTCCTTGGAGTTTCTTGCTGATTCTGTTAAGCACTGTTTTAGAGGTTGATTTCGGAGGAAGTCTTTTGTTTCTCGGTGTCATAATAAATGCTTTTCTCATCTACAAGGTTGGAAAGGCATCTAAAAATCGTGCCGAACAGCATTCTTCACAGTGAAGGAAGCTCCGCGCTTTTATTAAAGTTGTGCTAAATTCAACATTGGTCTTTAGGCAGAGTTGCGTGGTGAAAATAAAACCGCATCTAACAAATCAATGGACGTGAGGGCGAAACAGCTACTTTGTTTGGAACGTCGTCTGTTTTCCCTCAAGTTGTGCGGTGGCGGTTTCGCCCCACGTCATCTCAACCGTTAGCCGCCTTTTTCTTGCGAATGGATCAAATGTATGTGGCTGTTTTACTTGAGCATTTTATCCGTCGTTGTTTTGGGAGTATATTGTCTGCGACGGGTTCAGCACGAATTTGAAACTCAAAATAAGTTATCGGGACAAACTGCGATTTTGGTTTGGTTATTCTATCTTTTACATTTTGCTCTCGTCTTAATTGCTGCGTGGAACTCGATTTGGAACATTCGGATTAACTCATTGGTTTCTTTTCTATTCGGCGGATTATCGGTTGCTTTCGGGACGTGGCTTTATGCGATTGGCATTTTTACCCTTCATTCTTTACGAAAAATGTCTGGAATGGAAACAACCCGATTGATAAGTTCCGGTATTTTTCGTTGGAGCAGAAATCCTCAGAATGTCGGTTGGGCGTTGGCTTTACTTGGTATTGCTTTGTTAGGCAAATCTGCGATGGCAGTATTTCTTGTCGTTTTGTTTGGAGTAGGTTTTAGAATCTATTTGCCCATCGAAGAAAAGTATCTTGAAAAGATATTCGGGCAAGAATATCGTCAGTATCGCGCCTCGACTTCAAGATATTTCGGACTTCCTAAAAACGCGCAAGGTTAAATGAATACCCCATTTGTTAAATGAATCCTTCCGTTTTAACGGTTAATGTCAAACTTATGGCGTAATGAATAATGCCTTGTTGAATGTTTTAACTTTTGCCTTACTTCCGGTTGCTGCGGCAGTCGTCGGTGCAGTTATCGCGGCTTTTCGTTCGCCTAATTCAACCGTCCGCAGTTATATTCAGCATCTTGCGGCGGGCGTTGTGTTTTCGGTGGTCGCCGTTGAATTGCTTCCTGAAATCGTTAGCAAACACGCGCCTGTCGAAGTTGCCGTCGGATTTGCGCTCGGCGTTTTGCTGATGCTCGGCATTCGCTATTTTACTCATAGCTTTGAGGAAAAAGAGCAGGAAAATGAAAGTTCGATTGGATTACTTGTCGCCGTCGGCGTTGATGTCTTGCTCGACGGTCTTTTAATAGGCATCAGTTTTGCGGCGGACGCGAAAGCGGGACGGCTTTTGACTTTTGCTTTGACGATTGAGCTTTTGTCATTGGGCTTGGCGATTGCGGTTGCTCTCGGCAAAAGCGGAAAAAGCCGCTTAAAAATTATTACAACGGTATCGCTTTTGTCATTGCTGATTGTCGTCGGCGCGGCAATCGGCGCAACCGTTTTGCGCGGAGTTTCAACGTCCGTTTTGGAAATCGTGCTTTCGTTCGGCTTGGCGGCACTTTTGTTTCTGGTAACGGAAGAATTGCTCGTCGAGGCGCACGAAGAACCCGAAACGCCACTTGCAACCGCGACGTTTTTCGGCGGTTTTTTGCTGTTTCTGATTCTTGGTATGATGGAATAAAGTATGATGGTGATTTGTGCTATTAACGGCGGCGGCTAACAAATCATTGGACGTGAGGGCGAAACAGCGGCTTTGTATGAACGTCGTCTTTTACCTTTTTGCTTGCGCGTAACGGTTTCGCCCCACGTCAACTCAATCGTTCGGCAGACTATTCTTCCCATTCGATTTCAAGAGAGGAAATAGTCAATTTGAAATAACCGTTGTCAGGTAATTCCTGCTCAATGTGGATATTCCTAATTTCGCGTTTTATCAATTTAGACGTTTCCTGCTTCACGTCCTTGCTCGGCGCGTCTGCCGAACAAATCATTGCAGGTGAGCGCGAAACAGTTGCTTTCTTATTTAGCTTGTCTTTTTTCATTTTAGTTGTATGGCGGCGGTTTCGCGCCACCTGAATTCAGTCGTTCGGCGGCTGCAACCTTTCCAACGGCGCATCCGTATTAGCCGAGTAAGCTGAACGATTTTAACTTTATTGGAGGTGTAAAATGAACAAAACAAGTCGAACGATTATTACTTTAGCCGTCGTTTTGGCGGGCGCGATGCTGGCTTCAGCCCTGATGCTTAAATTCACTCCTAATGATTCGTGGCTGGCGTTTATCGGATGGATAGTTTTCTTTGTCGCCATCCAAACTCCATTTCTATTTGTTCGGTCAGCCCAAGACGGTTGTATGGCGTGGCTGGCTCGTTTCCAAAAAGGAGAATAACAGCGTGAAGAAAGTATCAATTCATTACTGCGCGGTTTGACCCATCAAGCAAATGATGGCTTCCCGTGTGGCAGCCCAACTGCGAAAAGAAAACAACGTAGCGGTGGAAACGGTCAGAGGCGGACTTGGCGAGTTTAGTGTCTATCTTGACGAGGAGAAGGTTATTGACACGAATCGCTTTTGGTATCCGACCACAAACAAAGTTGTCAAGAAGTTACAAGCACTGCTCGCGGAGTAGCATCTTTACGTCCACGCGCCGCCGAACAATTCAATGGACGTGAGGGCGAAACAGCTACTTTCTTATTCACGTAACTTTTTATCTTTTAGCTTGTGTGTTGCTGGTTTCGCCCCACGTCATCTCAACCGTTCGCTGTCTCGTGTTGCTGTCGGTAAAAGTGCTTACATAATCTTTAAGTAGTATTATGAGCGTATTATGTTCCAAACAAAGAAACCGCCTACACCAATTCTTAACCAAGAAGATATTTACCAACTTCTAGTGAAAAAAGAATGGGCTTCGCTATTAAGTTTTGTTTGGCAAAATCCGAGTCTTATTGATTCAGACCCAATAATTAAACACGCAGTTGCTACTTGCGAAACGGAATTTTTTAGTAATCTTGAGCGCGAAACTGATAAAGAGAAACTCGTAAATACTTTGGAGACTTTTCATTTGCTCCACACAGGACACAAATACCATCTTGCTGAAGATAAATTTAGGATTGTTATTGTTGAGTTGGTAAAATTGTGGCGTGATAAAAATTTGGAGCAAGCATATTCACGCGCTAAAAACTTCCCTGACGATGAAGTTTGTCGGGCGATTATCAAAGAGTATGAAGATTCTCTGCCTAAACAGGTATTGCACTCGCAAAGCCACATAATTCAAGTAACTGAGAACAAGAATATCTTGAATGCAGATGGACGCAGAACATTATTCAAATCTTTGCAAGAACGGGAATTTTTTGGTGCGGTCAGAGATGAGTTTCCGATGTTTACTGTTTATCCGAATGTAGGATTGAGCAGCATTATTGAATTTAAGCTAGTCAAAGACTCTTTATCTTCTGCCGAAAAGGATTTCTTTTTCAAAGGCGTGGTTGATTGTGTCGTGTTTGACCATCACGACTTGTATCTACCAAAATTTTTCTATGAACTTGACAGTGTTTTTCACGATAATCCCGAACAGAAGCAAAAAGACCAATATAAAGACAAAATTTTAGCGGCGGCAGGTCAAAAGCTATTGAGAATCCGCCGAACAAATGAAAAACAAAACAGAGGAGACTTTGCTAAACTGATTCGAGATATAACAGAGAAAAATAATGTTTAATTGTCTCTTTAAATCAATGGCGACAGCGAACAATTCAATGGACGTGAGGGCGAAACAGCTACTTTCTCAAAATGGTCTTCGGTTAATTCTATGTTGCGTGTATTCGGTTTCGCCCCACGTCATCTCAACCGTTGGGCGTTTCCTGATTCGGATTCAAAGGCGAAGTCGTAAGATTTAAAACAAAGACGCTCCGCGTTTCTTTGACGTTGCGCGAAGACAAACCGCTTGCCTTCGGATGATGACACGCCCAACAATTCAATGGACGCGAGGGCGAAACAGCTACCTTGTTATGAACGGTTTCTGTTAAACTCGGAGTTGCGCGGATTCGGTTTCGCCCCGCGTCATCTCAACCGTTGGGCATCTTCTTGGTGATGCGAATATGATAAATCCTAAAGAAATGCTTCGAGCAGGCTGTAAAATCCTCGACGCGGTTATGATGCCGCACGGATTTACTTTTATCGAAGGTTTGTCTGCAAAAGGCAGTGGTGGACATTTTGCAAGCGGTGATTATGTACGAGATGAACGCCGTCTTGGATTAAGTTTTAGGTTTTCATTAGGATTGGTTTTCTACCGTATAAATACCTTGTGGGCTACTCACGATTTTTATATGAAAGAGTTGCTTAACAGCAAGGGCGGTAATAAATATCCGGGTTTTTCCGAAGACCCGCTTGACGGTTTTCGACATCTTGCTTACGACTTAGAAAATTTTGCCGACGATTTCTTGAGTGGAAGCGGCGAAGTCCTTGTCCGAGCCGCTCGAAAACAAGCAGAGGTATTAAAGTTCCAAGAGAAAACTGAACTTATCTGGTTAAGTGGCGACACGCGCAAGCGAGAAGAGGCACATAGATTATTTCGGGAGGAGAAATTTCAGCAAGTAGTTGAGAATTTAGAAAGCCTTTCTTATCCAGAACTAATGAAAAATTCTGAACGAAAAATTTTAGAGATTTCTAAACGAAAGGCGTGTTGAAAATTACGGCAATGCCCAACAAGTTATTGGACGCGAGGCGGAAACAGCTACCTTCTTATTCACGTTGTCTTTGAAACCTTAGCTTGTGTGTTGGCGGTTTCCGCCCGCGTCAATGCCGCCGTTGGGCGGCTACCCTTTTCCACGAGAACGTTTAGTTAAAAGGAGGTGAGTCATGAACGCAATTACACCGGAGATTGAATCTCTGAAAGCCCGCCTCAAAGCCACTTGGATGGCTGGCGACTACGGGCTTATCGCAAAGAGTACTGAGTTGGGCGCGGAAGAATTTATCAACCGGCTTGCGCTTCAGCCGGGCACTCGCTTGCTTGATGTGGCTTGCGGCAGCGGCAATCTGGCGATAGTAGCGGCGCGCATCGGCGCAACCGCGACAGGCGTTGACATCGCCCCGAATTTACTCGAAGAGGGGCGAGAGCGCGCTAAAGTCGAAGGGTTAACGATTCAATTCGACGAGGGCGATGCCGAGCAACTGCCCTACCCGGATGCAAATTTTGATGTAGTCGTGAGCATGTTTGGGGCGATGTTCGCGCCGCGTCCGGAACTGGCGGCGGCTGAACTCGTGCGCGTCTGCCGATCAGGCGGGCGGATTGCTATGGCGAACTGGACTCCTGCTGGCTTCGCCGGTCAGGTGTTTAAGACTATCGGCAAGCATGTCCCTCCGCCAGCCGGCGTACCACCGCCTGCCCAGTGGGGGGATGAGGCTATTGTCCATGAGCGTTTGCGTGATGGGGTTGCGGATTTGCAAATGACGAAAAAGATATGTCCAATCAAGTACCCGTTCCCGCCCTCGGAAGTGGTCGATTTCTTTCGGATATATTTCGGACCCGTGAATCGTGCGTTCGCAGCGCTTGACCAAGACGGGCAGACTTCACTGCGGCGCGATCTGGAACAGTTATGGTCAGTTCATAACCGTGCACAGGATGATTCAACGCACGTCGAGGGAGAATATTTAGAAGTCATCGCCGTGAGGAGTTAGCAGTCTATGCCGTTGACATTCCAATTCGCCGCCGCCCAACAAATCAATGGACGCGAGGCGAAACAGCTATCTTGTTATCGCGTTGCGTGGTAAATTCTACGTTGTCGCTGGCGGTTTCGCCCGCGTCATCTCAACCGTTCGACGCTTCATTTGGCGATACGCCGTTATAGACATTTGCGTTAAAATTAGATAGGTTCTGATGGTTTTTATGGCGTGAAAAAGGAAGTGATTTAATATGTTAAAACAAAATGTGTTGGCTACAATCACTATTTTACTCGTAACTTTTTCGCTAAGCGCTCAAGATTCTGCGACAAATTCGGAGCAATCCGTTAATCCGATAGTGCTTTTCAAAAAATCGCAAAACCTGATTTCGCAAAATAAACGTGCGGAAGCAAAGATAATTTTGGAAAATCTTTTGCAAAAGTTTCCTGCCGATTTTGAAATTCGCGGGTTGTATCTGGAAGCAATCGGAGCAATCGAAAGCGACGAATTTTACCGGGCAAAAGCCTTGGAAGCCCTGGAGTTTTATAAAAAAGTTCCGGTTGACGAGCGCACCGAAAAATTTTATGAAAGATACCAGATTATTTTACGCGATTTGAAAAGAATCGGTGAAATGGCTGATTTGCAAAATGAGATTGTCAAAAAATTTCCTCGCAGTCGGCTGGCAGCACAGCTTCGCGTGGCGGAAGCAATGCAGCAGAAAGATATTCTTCGAGCCGCTGTATTGTTTGAAAATTTAATCAAGGATTTTGAAAATCAAAAAGGCATCAATGAATTATACGAAGTTTATTTTTCCGTAATCTCGAAGGATTTCTCAAAATTGAACGCGCAAAAAATTATCTCTGCCGCCAAGAAATACGAAGAACTCCAGTTCGACGCTTTTGTCGAGGAATCAAAACCGACTGCGCCGAAGGTAACGCAGTATAGATATTTGCAAACCGTCTTGGACATTTCCGAGAAATTGCGCGAGAAATTCCCTGCCGAAAGTCTGCGGTTCGCGCAGAAAGGCTTGGCTTTTTTTGAGCGGACGGCAACCGACGAAAATATTAAGGATTTTAAGATTCTGTTTCATCAAGCCGTTTTTCGTTCTTATTTGATTTTGGAAGACTGGAAAAATGCTCAAAAGGCAGGCTTGGAAATTAATAGATGGACGGAAAACTCACCTCCCGACAAGAGAGTTGACGAAGCAAGGTTTCAAAGAGATTATGCGGTTGCGCTGAAAAATCTAAAGCAAATTCCGCTTGCCCGCGTGCATTTTTTTATCGCTGCGCTAATAGACAAAGAATTTCAGAAAGACCGGAAAAATTTTGATTCCGAATACCCGCTTTCGCCGCCTTTAAAAGCAAATTTTGAAAAATCAATCAGAACAAAGTTTGGGAAATTTTTGGCATCGCGTGAAGCCCTAATCAAAGCAAATTTACTCAAGACGGAACAAAAAATACCGGCAAGTGATTTTCGGCTGCGGGATTTAAATGGTAAAGAAGTATCTTTGGAAGATTACAAAGGAAAAATTTTGATACTAAACTTTTGGGCGACTTGGTGCGTGCCGTGCGTCGGTGAATTGAAGCAACTGAAGATTGCATATAAAAAATACGAAGGCAGTTCCAAAATCGCTTTTGCCTTCGTCAGCACAGACGAACAAAAAGAAAAAGTTCCGGTAGAAGCGAAAAAGCGCGGCTACCAATTTCCGATTTTTTACGCCGATGAAAAAATCGAAGGCGATTATAAAGTAGAATCAGTTCCAACGCTGTTAATTATTGACGAACAAAGAAACATAAGGTTTCAAAAATCCGGTTTCAACAATAACGGTTACTATTTGAAAGAATTAGACTGGATGATTGAAGCAGCGATGAAATAATTGGGCATAATCTGATTTATATAAAACATTTGTGCAGGTAAAAGCGCGTCGAACAATTCAATGGACGTGAGGGCGAAACAGCGACTTTCTTATCGCGTTGTCCGTTAAACTTGGAGTTGTGTGGCGGCGGTTTCGCCCCACGTCATCTCAAGCGTTCGCCGCCTCGCGGTGGCAGAACAAAAACTTAAAATTACTCGCGCTCGATTGAAAACTTGAATTTGATTTCTTTGCCGCGTAATCTTTGAAAACCAGCGAACTTTGTTTGCCAGCGTCGTGCGCCATCCGGCGTGAACTCGAACGCTTTGGGAAGGCAAACTTGGGCGTGGTGAAAATAAACTTGACTGTTGGCGGAGTTGAACGCTCCGCGTGAAATGATGGCGGCGGCGAACAATTTAATGGACGTGAGGGCGAAACAGCTACTTTCTTATCAACGGGTCTTTTTACCCTAAACTTGCGCGGTGGCGGTTTCGCCCCACGTCATCTCAATCGTTCGACGGCTTCGCTGTTCTGAACGCTGTCTGATGAAAGAGTTTGAATAAATGAAAACGAGCGTCTTATCAATCGGCTTTATACTTTTCGCGTTCTGTTGTTCCGCAACGGCGCAAATCGCTGACGCAGAAACTTTGCCTCGTCTGAAATATGATAAGAGCAGCAATTTAGTTGGCATTTACGACACAGGCAAAAATACTGATTGGACTTGTGGGAAATCTATGCAAACTTTACGTTTGGCGCGAATTCTCTACGATGACGAAGATAGCGCAGACACAATTAGCAACTTAATTTTTGCCGATGCGAAAGGCAGGCGTGAGGAATACGTTTTCAGTTTAACCTTGTCTGAGTTTTCGAGTGCCGATTCTAGCAATCTTCGCTTGTTTATCGCGCAAGGAAATTGGTATAAAGTTGGTGCTTATCGTTGTGGCGCAGGCGGTCAGTCTGACCCTTTTATTTACAGTTTGGAATCGTATGTTCCGCCTAAACCGAAGAAACGGAAGACAAAGTAAAGTTGCTCGTTTGAAAATAACGCGCCGTCGAACAATTCAATGGACGTGAGGGCAAAACAGCTACTCTTTTAAAACTTGCTTGGTTACTTTCGGCTTGTCTGTCGCCGGTTTTGCCCCACGTCATCTCAAGCGTTGGGCTGCTTCCTTTGACCTTGAATGTATGAGTCAACAGACGCAATACAAAATTCGCTCTTTGACTGCCGCAGACCAATCGCTTTTGTGGGATATGCTTTATTTGTCGTTGTTCGTTCCCGAAGGGAACACGCCGTTTGAACGCAGCGTTCTTGAGCATCCAGACATTTCTAAATATGTGCGCGATTGGGGACGTGCCGGAGATTTTGGTTTTGTTGCTGACGGTGAAAACAAGCAACCACTTGGCGCGATTTGGCTTCGATTGCTTGCCGGAGAGGAAAAGGGTTATGGTTACGTTGACGATTTTACGCCTGAGTTGGGAATGGCGGTTTTCCCTGAACATCGCAGGCGTGGCATCGGCACAAGTTTGCTCACGCGCTTGTTTGAAACGGCAGGCGCGTCTTACGAACAGATTTCTTTGAGTGTTGCGCGTGGAAATCCGGTACGGCGGTTGTATAAACGGTTAGGATTTGAGGTTGTCGCCGAAAATGAAAATTCGCTGACGATGCGGAAAAGATTAAAGGCGCGTGAATGAAACGGACAGCCCAACAATTCAATGGACGTGAGGGCGAAACAGCTACTTTGTTATCAACGTCTTTTGGTTACATTTAGCTTGCGTGTATTCGGTTTCGCCCCACGTCATCTCAAGCGTTGTGCGTCTGCGTGTGAAATAATCGTGCTAAGATTTGAAACGAGATGAAAAGACTTCCATTAAAATTGACGCTCGCAATTCTTACCTTTTTTATTGGCGTAAGTGCAGTTGGTCTTTGGTATCTTTCACGCATCGAAGCGGAAAGTCAGCAATCTTTGTCAGACGCTATTTCATCGGTAACGCCGGTGAAGTTTACGGTTGAAAATCCTTGTGATTATCCGCACCCGAAACACAGAGAACTTGAGCCGGAAGAAGCCGTTTATTTGGCGGAGTGTTTTATCATTCAGAACGGTTACACCGACCTTCCTCCGATTGCCGATAAATCAAAATTAACTCCCGAAAATGTGTTTCCGCTAACCGATGAAGAAGGTTTGAAGATGCGGCACGATTCTTTAGAACGCAAAGCATACAGCTATGAACGCAGTGAACTTTACGGCGGTAGTTGGGTAATAATGTTCCGTTTCAAACAACATCCCGAACTTGTCGAGCGTTATGGCAAGAAAGGATTTGAAACAATGGGACGCGCTGTTGTTATGGACTTTTTTGGTAAGCGCGTAAGAATTCAACATTCTAATTACCCGCTGACAATGCCCGATGCAAAAGTAATAAATCCGTGATGCAAAAACGACGCACAACAATTCAATGGACGTGAGGGCGAAACAGCGACTTTGTTATCGAGGTTTTTGGTGAACTCAAACGGGCTTGGTGGCGGTTTCGCCCCACGTCATCTCAATCGTTCGGCGTTTCGTGGTGAAAATAAGTGGTTTATATCTGTAGCTTGAATCTAAAGCTTGGAGTCGCTTTAATGAAAAACAAGATTGCAAGATTGATATTCGTCCTGATGCTGGCGGCTTCAATCTGTTCGGCGCAGGAAAAAAGTTTTACGATCATCGTCGTCGAGTACGGCGCGAACCGCGTCGGCTTTTTCGATTCAAATTCGGGCAAACGAATCGGCAGCGTCGCGGTCGATTTGAAGCCGCACGAAATCGAGCTTTCCTCTGACGGCAAAACGGCTTACGTTTCAAATTTCGGAATCTCGGATTATGATTACCGCATCGGCACGCCGGGCGACAGCGTTTCGGTGATTGACGTGCGGAAAATGCGCGAGAAATATAAATTACCGACCGAAAATTTGCGAACGGCAGACGGCGCAGTTGTTTCTGGCAAAGCACCGCATGGCATTAAATTGCGCCCGCCGCTGGAAAAAGAGCTTTTCGTTTGCACAGAGGTCGGCGGCTATAAGATGCTTGTTTATGACTTGAAAAAACGGCGGCTCAAACGATTTTTCCCCGTTCCCGAAGGCTCTCACAATTTCATCTTCGCGCCCGATGGGAAAACGCTTTTCCTGTTTGCGGGCGCGAACGGCGTCTTCAAAATCAACGCCGACACGGGCGAGGTTCTGGCGAAACTGAAACTGGGAACGCCCGTGCGCGGTTTAAGCTATACGATTGATAACCGCTTCATTATCGCGGCGGCAAAAAACGAAGCCGTCTTGCTCAATCCCGAAACGCTCGCCGTCGAAAGGCGTTTTGAGGATTTAGGCGTCGGGCAAATCCTTTACCCGCGACCGACGCCCGACGGAAAATATATTCTCCTGCCTGCGCCGAACGACGCGCAGGTTTTGGTTCTGGACGCGGCGAGCGGAAAAATCGTGCGTCGCCTCAAAACGGGCAAAACGCCGCTTTCGTTCAGCATCGCGCCGGACGGCAACACGGCTTTCGTAACGAGCGATATGGATGATTTTTTCAGCCAGATTGATCTGAAAACCTTTGAATTCAAAAAATTCGCTGAAGCGATCGGCTCGAACGGTATCGCAATCAGCCGAATAAAACCGAAGTCGAAGCGATGATTTTTTTACAATAAATCAGGCGCGGCGTTTTAAAAAAGCGAATCTCTATTGAAACGGCGTGTTGAAATCAAGACACGCCGAACAAGTCAATGGACGTGAGCGCAAAACAGCTACTCTTTAAAAACTTGTGTGGTTAATTCCGCGTTGCCTGTTGCCGGTTTTGCGCCACGTCATCTCCGCCGTTAGATTGCTCTATGATGAAGGAATCTACACGCGCAACGGTAAAACATCGCCCCTTTGTGATTTGATATAGAGTGAAATTGTTCCACTGTTTTTCTACTAGAGGAGATTCAAACAAATGACGAAACGACCAGCAACCATTCAAGTTATTTTGTGGCTCTATTTGCTGTCTTTGACTATCTTAATTGGGGGCGGCATCTTTGAGCATGTTGTTCTTACGCCACTCTGGGCTGGCTCACCGCCTGAATCAGTAACCGCGTGGCAATACGGCGTTGTTCAAGCAAAGTTCTTCAGCATAGCCAGTCCGCTCTATGGTCTTTTCTCGTTGGCGTTAATCATCGCGTCATTTTGGATGCCGACGCAACAGCGCAAATGGGCTTTGGCGGCAGGAATATGCGGAATTACCGTGATGCTCACGACAATCTTTTTTTTCATTCCTATCTTGAGCAAAACACAGGCCACGCGGGGAGCAGGCTTGAGCGGCGAGGAAATTACCAGACTGACGAATCAATTCGTGAATTGGAATTACGGGCGGTATGTGTTAATGATTGGCGGATGGATTGCCGCATTGCGTGCGATAACTCTATCTTCGTCAGGAGAGCCGCGCTAATCAACACGCAATCTAACAATTCAATGGACGTGAGGGCGAAACAGCGACTTTGTATGAACGTCGCTCGTTAAACTTAAACGGGCTTGGTGGCGGTTTCGCCCCACGTCATCTCAATCGTTAGCCCGCTTCGCTTTTGCAGACGGGCGGCGTATGATTGAGCGTTGATTGGAATATGATTTCGATTCGTCCAGCCGTTGAAAATGACGCAGAGATTCTTTGCTCATTCGACCATATCGCGCTTGTGGAAAATGAGCGTCGAGAGTTTATTCGGCGTGAAGTCTCTTCCGGCAATTGCTTTGTCGCTGTTAAAGACGAAACAGTTATCGGTTACGGCGTGTTAAATTACACTTTCTATTACAACGGCTGTATTGATATGCTTTACATTCATTCCGACTATCGGCGAAGCGGAGCGGGTGCGGCTTTGTTGCAACATTTAGAGTCGCTTTGCCAAACTCCAAAGCTGTTCACTTCGACGAATCTTTCTAACTTGCCAATGCAATCGTTGTTGGCAAAACTGGATTACGTTTTAAGCGGCGTAGTTCACAACTTGGACGAAGGTGACCCAGAGATTGTGTATTTCAAGCGGCTTCGTTAAAAATAACGGGCGGGCTAACAAATCATTGGACGTGAGGGCGAAACAGCGACTTTGTTATCACGTTATCTTTTGAACCCAAAGTTGCGTGTTGGCGGTTTCGCCCCACGTCAACTCAATCGTTCGGCATCTTGGCTGAACTAAATCTTGTAAGGAGAAATTCACCATAGGAGGATAAATTATGAAGAAACTAACATTTTTGTTACTTGTCGTTGTTATTGGCGCGGTTGTTCTTGGAGTCTGGGGATTACGGAAAACTGCAAATACGGCTGAAGCGGCAGTTGAAACTACCCAACAAACGAAAGTTGCTGTCGAACGAGCAAATACGATTGACGGCGCAACGAATCCTGAATTGATTCCCGATTCTGTTGCTTACTCGCTTCTTTTTGACCTGATTGCCAAGCGAGAAACAGAAAAGGAGAAAAGACGAATTAAGGCTTATATTAAAGAGGTTGGTCTTAGCGGTGCGGATGTTGATGTGTTAATTGCTTCTGCAAAAGATTTCAGAGAACGGACAAGCGCACTTGATACGCAAGCCGCAAGCATCAACATTCGGACTCGCACGAATCCGCCGCCTGTCTTGACTCAAAGTCAAGTATCACAATTACGGCAATTGGAAACGCAGAGAAATTTGATTGTCGAAAGTGTCGCGGCTATTCTCCGAAACCGATTAAGCGGAAGCGGCTCTGAAAAACTACGCCGTCACGTCAATGAGCGCGTCAAACGGAAAACCAAAATTTTCTCGAACGAAACAGGAGGTAGCCAATGATTACTTTTGAAAAACTAAATATTCGCAAAAAACGAAGCAATTCTAAAATCGTCGCATTTAGTGTTTTTGTTACAGTAATGTTTGCTTGCCTTTTTCTGTTGCAAGAGCGCACTTATGCCGTAGCCTGTTACACCGACACTTGGGCAGATGATTCCGGTGTTTCTGAACAAGTATACTTTGAGGGTGAAGAAATAGATGGACCATATATCGTAGGTTCTGGCGTTACTCATATCGAGTATTTTGAGCCATATCACGAAGCCTCTGTCGTTACAACTTTAACGAGTCCGAGCGGTCAACAAACCACCGCTTATGATTCTGAATGGTGGGGTTATTACAAGCAACCTTTTACTGCTCGTGCAGAAGTTGAATTATTATGGAACGAGAATGAAGTCGGAACATACACGATAAATTCCGAGCATTCTTCGTATTGTCCAGAAGCAAATTTTGGCTCTACTAATGCTTCGTTACCTGTTAGCATCAAAAGGGAAGTTTACGTACTTATTGGTGATATTCCTACCGGTGGAAGATTCGGATACGGTTATTGTGAATATGATAATTACTGTCCGTTTGGTCTGGGTATATGTGGTCTGTCATACTTTACTGTTGAAAGATATAATGCTAATGCGGTTTGCTCAGGTACAATTCAATGTCGAACTCTTTATGTGAGAGGCACTTGCCTTAACAGAGCTAAAGTCTGTACTGGGATACCACCGAATACCGGAACTTGTGATTATAATTAAGTAGGGAAATAAATATGTTAATAGATACGGAAGGAAATTATCTGATTATCTATATCCAAGAAAACCTCACAAAAATTAGTGTTGTAAGTGGGCAAAAATATTTGCATTCCGCAGACCATTTGGAAGGAACATTAGAAATGGATAAATTGATAATTAGTTTTTTTGCCAGAGAACTTAATTTACAGATTGGTTTCAGAACCGCTCAAGGCATCAGGACGGAAATTGGATCTGCTGTAGAGCAGCAAACAGTTTCGGAGATAAAGGTTCGGTCAAGAGTAATAGATTCCAATATTAAGATTCAGGAAGTTACGGTTACAGACGGTCAGATTAGAAATGCAATATCAGGCTATCTAAATAGTCTTGCTACGGAAGTTAATAAGGTTATTAAGCGATTTAAATTGCTTAATAACCCAACTTTCGGTGATTGCAAAATTTTGTTACGCGGAAAAGGAAGTTCGCTGAATGGATTAGATAAATGGTTGCAAGGGGAAACTGGGTTACCTGTAATTCTTGCTTAAAAACAAGAAACCTTTAGAAAGACACCTTGATAATCAGGTAATGCCGAACAAATCGTTGGACGCGAGGGCGAAACAGCTTCTCTTTTAAAACTTGCTTTGTTTTACTCGGAGTAGCGCGTAATCGGTTTCGCCCCGCGTCAACTCAGCCGTTGGGCGGCTATCGGTTGAACCAGATGCGCCGATAGGCAAACCGCTTAATTCAAGCATCTTTCACTTGCATTTCGATTTAACGTTCGAGGATTTATAGAGTAAACTGCGATGCCATCAGTTAGTAAGATTATGTTTCTTGCTGTAGCAGATTTCGCGGGTTGTATCGCTCTTCCAAGAATGACCAATCCCTTCTGTCAAAGGACATTCCCGCTCTCCCTTGAGAGCAGAAAGGAGAAAATAATGAATAGACTTTTAGGTTTGAGCCTCTTTATCGGATTCCTGCTTTGTCATTTTGCGTCAGTTGCCGATGCCCAAGAGAAACTTCGGATCATTCAAGAAGCGGAACAGGAGAATTCTCCTGTCGTTGTCGTGAGCCGCCACGTTGGGAATAAGACGTTTGACCGTTCACATCGAAATAGACACGGAATCATGGCGGGTAATAATTGGCTAAGCGAGCTTAGCTTAGATGTGAAGAATGTCTCGAATAAAAACGTTACTTACATCAATCTACATCTCGATATTCCTAAATCGGGCAAAATGGAGCTCAATGGCATGATAGTTCCTATTTTTTTCGGAAACGGAAACAGAGTAGCGAGCGCAGCGACCGCTAACAAGGATTTGAGTAGCCCGCTCGAATTACTAAAGCCGGGTGATGTGGTTAAATTAAAGATGAGTGATGTAATGCGTACAAAACTAGAGGATTATCTTAAAAAGTATGATGCTGAAGACATCGAACAAATAAGAACGGACATTCGAGTGGTTCATTTTGATGATGGGACAGGTTGGAACCTCGGAATCGAGCTGAGGCAAGATCCATTAAATCCCAAAATATGGCGCTCTGTAACTCAGGGTCGAATGAAAAACCACATGTCCTCGTCAATCTTGATGTCCGCTTTTGTTCCCATACACTTATTCAATTTTCTTGGCGGCTACATGCCGTTTTCAATTCCGAGCCGCTGCCGGAATTTTTTTGTTGCGTCGCCGGCAACTCCACCAACATCCCCAACGTGCGGTTATTATGGCGGTGAAGCCCGCATACCATGTCAGAGCGGCTGCGTCGACCCGGCTGATGTCGACGATTGTGAGCAGCCTGATGATGAAACGGTAATCGCATTTTCTTCGAATGGACAATATGGTTACATTGAGCCAAACCGACCTGTTATGTGCACTCCCCCCGTGGGAAGTCTAGCCTCATGTTCGACGTGTCCAGGTGGTACGTACGATGCATTTCTTTCGTACCGTTCATGTGGTCAGCCACAAACCTGCGGTAACCGAGCCTATGATTGGGGCTGCGTGGAGGGACTTGTTGACGTTAACGGAATTTGTCAAAAAAGTGTGGAGTTTCAGAATGCATGTTCAGCCGGCTATAACTCGTTAGCATGTGCATGTAATCCGACACCAACTCCAACGCCGACTCCGACTCCAACGCCACCGCCCGACCCGACACCAGAACCATATGAAGGAGGTGTCCACATTGGAGGCGGATTTGAATGCGACCTTTGTACTGACGGTGTAGATAATGATGACGACTTTGATATTGATTATCGAGATGCCGGGTGTATCTCTTGCAATCCGTCGCCGATTGTCATAGATACATTAGGCAATGGTTTTAATCTGACAAGTAACGCTGATGGAGTGAGGTTCGACCTTGATTGCGGTCGTGATAAAGAACAATTATCTTGGACTGCCGCAGGGTCTGACGATGCTTGGCTTGCCTTAGATAGAAACGGAAATGGTCTGATTGATAACGGCAAAGAGTTATTTGGTAATTTTACGTTCCAGCCGGCTTCTGACAGCAGAAACGGTTTTCTAGCTTTAGCGGAATTTGACAAAGCAGAAAACGGCGGCAACAATGATGGCAAGATAACGGGTCAGGACGCGGTATTCAACGATTTACGATTGTGGCAAGACACGAATCACAACGGCATCTCGGAATCAAATGAGTTGTCGCCACTTCCAAGTTTAGGATTGAGGAAGATGGAACTTGATTATCGGGAATCAAGGCGAGTTGACCAATACGGCAATCGATTTAAGTATCGGGCGAAAGTCAAAGACGCGCAAGACGCACAACTTGGACGCTGGGCGTGGGACGTGTTTTTGGTTTCCACTCAATAAATGCTAAGAATCCATCGGCGGTGTCGAAATAAAGAGCCGCCGCCCAACAAATCATTGGACGCGAGGCGGAAACAGCTTCTCTTTAAAATCTTTCTTTGTTTCCCTGATGTTGCGTGAATTCGGTTTCGCCCCACGTCAACTCAACCGTTGGACGGCTTCGCTGAAACCAAGGGTCCCGTTCATATTTGGTTAAAATCTACATTTAATGAGAAAATGAAAAAACTTCTCGTCGGATTTTTAATTTTTCTGGTCGTTTTCATAACCGTTTCTTTCTTACTTTTTCAGGTGAGTAAATCGCGCACGTTTCAATTTTTCGGCGAAATTGTGCCGCGTGTCGAAACTTCGCAAAAAATCATCGCATTAACTTTCGATGACGGTCCAAGCCGCCAGAAAACTGATGAGATTTTGCAGATTTTGCGCGAAGAAAATGTGAAGGTAACATTTTACGTAACTGGCGCGGAAATCGAAAAAAATCCGGGCGAACTCGAAAAAATTATCGCTGAAGGTCACGAAATCGGCAATCACACTTTCGATCATAAAAAAATGCTTCTTGTTTCGCCTTCTTATGTAAAAAGCGAAATTGTAAGGACGGACGAACTGATAAAAAAAGCGGGTTGGACGAATGAAATCACATTTCGCCCGCCGTATTCAACAAAATTGTTTACGCTCCCCTTTTACTTGTCAAAAAATAATCGCAAAACAATAACTTGGGATGTCGAGCCGGAAACTTACGTTGAAAAATCCGAAGACTTAATCAACCACACGCTCGACAAGACGAAAAACGGTTCAATTATTTTGCTTCATATAATGTATAATAGCCGCGCTGAGTCAATGAAATCCGTGCGCCCGATTATCAGAGGTTTGCGTGAAAAAGGTTTTGAGTTTAAGACGGTTTCCGAAGTTTTAGCAATGGAAAATTAAGATTTTTAAAAATCAGAAAAAGGACATCCTGAAAGAATAGTTCCTTTTGCTATACGGACGGCAACATCGTTAGTGCAAATGCGTGGATTTATCGAGCGTGGTTTTCCCTAACCGCGCCGTCCAACAATTCAATGGACGTGGGGGCGAAACAGCGACTTTCATTCGGCGTTGTCCGTTACCCTTTACTTGCGCGTATTAGGTTTCGCCCCACGTCATCTCAGCCGTTAGACGTTTCTTGATTAACTCTAACGCGGCGCATACATAATAATTCCGACTCCGATTAAACATAACAGACC
>MWZA01000188.1 GCA_002050455.1 Acidobacteria bacterium 5-1
GTGTAGCGTTGTCCGAATTTATCAAATTTCCCGATTTCTGCGGAAAAGTTTTTAACTGCAAAAAGTAAAGAATCGCTTAATTCTTCCGCATCTTCAATCGTTAAATCAAGAGCCGCAGCAAAAACTTGTGCTTTGTGTTTGCCGATTTCGTGATTTGGATTGAGGCAGTAATCTCGTAATTTGCCAATGTCAACAACAGCGTTTTCGGCATTTGGAACAAACATGAAACTTTATTTTTAATCAATCTGCCCGCGCCTGCCATCAGTGAAAGAATTAATGGCGGATTGATTTTGATACTTCTAACTTTGAAAGATTTCATTTCTTATTCTTCAACTTTCCTTTCCAAAACAAAATTGAAGCAAGTTTTATAATTTTGTTTCTCAAATTTTACTTATAATAATCAAATGCTAAAATTAAACAAAAAGTCTATTGTATAATTATAACATTATGAAAAAGAAAAACGCTTTGAGGTTAAACAGGGCGGTTGAAAAAGTTTTGAAAGGTGAGATAAAACACGCGCTTAGTTGTTTGTTGATTTACAAAAGCACATCTTCGCGGTAAGAGTTAAGAAATTAAAATAAATCAAATTAAATGAAAATAATTGTAATTGGAAGCGGTTTTGGCGGGCTTTCGGCGGCGATTCGCCTGCAAGCAAGCGGACACGAAGTAACGATTGTCGAAAAGCGCGGCAAACTCGGCGGACGCGCTTATGTCTATGAGCAGGACGGTTTTAAGTTCGACGGCGGTCCGACGATTATCACAGCTCCGTGGTTGATTGACGAAGTGTTTGAAGCGGCGGGCAAACGCACCGAAGATTATGTCAAACTCGTCAAACTCGACCCGTTTTACAACATTCGATTTCCTGACGGAACGGTTTTTAATTACAATGACGATAAGGAAAACCTTTTAAATCAAATCCGCAAATTTAACCCGAACGATGTTGAAGGCTACAAGCGGTTTTCCAAAGATTTGGGTGAGATTTACCGCGTCGGTTTTGAACTGATTGACCAGCCTTTCACATCCGTTTGGGATATGCTGAAGGTTATTCCCGAAATGGTAAAACTGCGCTCCGACCGTTCGGTTTATAAATTTGCATCGCGTTATTTTCAAGACGAAAAGTTGCGCGAAGCATTCAGTTTTCATCCGCTTTTAATCGGCGGAAATCCGTTCACGACAACTTCTATTTACGCGATGATTCACCAGCTTGAACAAAAATTCGGCGTGTGGTTTGCGATGGGCGGAACGGGCGCGTTAGTCAAAGGTTTGGGCGACTTGTTTCTCGATATCGGCGGTGAAGTCTTTACCAAAGCAGAAGTTAAAAGGATTTCGTTTGATAAATACGGAAAAGCTAACGGCGTGAAAATGAAAACGGGCGAATTCTTAAAAGCCGACGCGATTGTTTCCAATGCCGACGTTGCTTTTACTTATTTAAACCTTGTTCCAAAGCGGTTTCGTAAAAAATACACGGATAAAAAAATTAAATCAATGACATATTCGATGTCTTTGTTCGTGATTTATTTCGGGACAAATAGAAAATATGAAAATATGGCGCATCACGAAATAATTATGGGCAAGCGTTACAAAGGTTTGCTTGACGAGATTTTTTTTAATAAAACGCTGGCGAAAGATTTTTCGCTTTACTTGCATCGTCCGACGGCAACTGACCAAAGTTTAGCTCCCAAAGGCTGCGATTCGTGGTATGTGCTTTCGCCCGTGCCGCATCTCGAAGCCGACATTGATTGGAAAACCGCCGCAAAATCTTACCGCGATTCGATAATTAGTTATCTCGAAGAAAATTATATGCCTGAACTTTCAAAACACATTGTTTCCGAGCATCATATTGACCCGCTTCATTTTCAAGACACTCTGAACAGCTATTTGGGAAACGCTTTCGGTGTTGAACCGACGCTTTTGCAATCGGCTTACTTGCGTCCGCACAACTTGAGCGAAGACGTTTCAAACCTTTATTTTGTCGGCGCGGGAACACATCCGGGCGCGGGACTTCCGGGCGTAATGAGTTCTGGGAAAATTGTTGCAAAGATGATTGGCGGAAAATAATTTTTATTTACAGGGTTAACAGGATATACAGGAAAATTTTTCCTACTTCTTTTTGACAGTGCCTCTTAAAAACACAACTTGGCTCAAACTTGTGTCAGCTTGACATTCGATTCATTTAATTACAAATTAAGTTTAGTTATTAAATGAGTTATGAAGATTGAACTTGAAACGCCGCAAACTCTTTCGCTTGAACGTAAAATCAAAATGCACGAAGCGCGTGAGGCAATTATTGACCGTTTGGCGCGTGATTTGCCGACGAACATTGACCTTGAACGGTTTTTGCGCGTCGTTGTGTCGGAACTCGGACGGATGATGCAGGCTGACCGCTGCGACCTTTTGCAATTAACAAATGACAGCGAACTCCGCATCAGCCACGAATGGCGGGCTTCGGAGGAAATTCCGTCATCAGAAGGCACGACAATTTCGATTGACGCGGAAAAACTTTCCGAATATTTCGATATTTCCAAACCGATTCGCATCAACGACACCTCGAAAGCAAAAGACGCAACGCTCAGATTTTTTACCAAAGCACTCGAAACACGCTCGCTTTTGATTATGCCGATTACTTTGAGTGGAAATGTTTTGGGACTCTTGGGTCTTCACGACACGAAATTGCCGCGGGAATGGCTCGACGAAGAAGTTTCGTTTCTCGAATCAATCGCACGGCAACTCGCTATCGGCTATCAATACACAAGTCTGTATGTCGCACAAGAACAGGAAACGAAACGCACAAACGCACTGTTGGAAATTGCCAACACGCTTAATTCTCACTCGGAATTTAATATCGTTTCGTCAAAAGTTCTGGAACGCGCCATCAATCTGGTCGGCGCAGATTATGGCGCACTCGGTGTGCTTGACCAAACGGGCAAAAAGATTTCGCTGGCATCTTTTAAGTCCGCGCCCGATGTCGAACCAAACGCGGTCTTACAGATGATTGAAAATCACAACCAATCGCTCGACATCGAACCGTTTCCGGCTTTAAGCGATATTTTGCGTGAAGGTAAAACGATGCAAATTGTTGATACGCAATTGCCGTTTGCGATTCGTCTGATTTTTAATTCGCAGCTTGGTGGAAAAGCCGCGCTTGTAACGCCCGTGCGCGTCGGCGGTCAGGCATTTGGATTGCTCGGTTTTGTTTGGAGCGGAGAACGTGCCAAGCCTTTTGAAGAACACGACATCGCGCTCGTCGAAGGAATTTCCGACCAAATCGGCACGGCTTTAGAGCGCGACCAACTCTCAGCCGAAGTGATGCGTTTAAAATCGGAGCTTCATCAAAAACACAGCGAAATTATCGGACAAGCCGCGACGATTCGCCGTTCTATTGAACTCGCTTTAAATGTCGCCGACACCAATACAACCGTTTTAATTCAAGGCGAATCGGGAACGGGAAAAGAACTGCTGGCAAATTTGATTCATTACAATTCGGGACGCGAAAACAAGTCGTATATTAAATTAAACTGCGGCGCGATTCCTGAATCTTTGCTTGAGTCGGAACTTTTTGGACACGAAAAAGGCGCGTTCACCGATGCGCGTTCGCAACGACAAGGACGTTTTGAAGAAGCCGACGGCGGAACGCTTTTTCTTGATGAAATCGGCGAAATGTCGCTGTCGGCGCAGGTCAAATTGTTAAGAGTTTTGCAGGACGGCGAATTTACGCGGGTCGGCGGGCGCGAAGTTTTGAAAACTGACGCCCGCGTGATTGCCGCGTCGAATGTTGACCTCGAAAAAGCAGTCGAAGAAGGCAGCTTTCGCAAGGATTTATTTTATCGTCTATCGGTTTTCCCGATTGTCGTGCCGCCGCTTCGTTCGCGCCCCGAAGACATTCATCTGCTTGTTTTTCATTTTCTCGAACTCTACAAGGAAAAAACCGGACGTTTTGTTGCGGGAATTTCTAAGGAAGCATTACGCGCTTTGGTTAGTTATGAGTGGTCAGGAAACGTGCGCGAATTGGAAAACGCGATTGAGCGCGCCGTTATTATTGCTTCGGGGCGACAAATCGAACTCGACGATTTGCCCGAAGCCATCAGCAAACGTGCCTTTGAATCATTTGCCCAAGCCAGACAGGAAAGAGCAAAAGCCGCCAGTGAAGGTCGCTCGATAAATCTGGAAGTCGAATTTCCGGCGACTATGGAAGAAATCGAAAAAAACGCCATCGAACTCGCTTTGGATTATACGGGCGGCGATAAATCCCGCGCTTCACGCCTTTTGAACATTGGGAGAAAAACGCTTTATCGAAAGTTAGAGCAATACCAAAAGGTTCAAAATTAAAGCGAATATTGTGAGCGTTTTGTAAAACTATTTCCCGCAAAGGCGCAAAGTTAAAGAAACGCTAAGTTAAATATCCATTTTTCTAAAACTTAATCTTAAAATCTTTGCGCCTCTGCGTCTTTGCGGAAACATTTTTTAAAGTCAAAACGCATCGTTAAACAAAATCGAATTAAAAAACGGGCGCGTCATCGTGCGGAAAATGCCCCGGAAAAAAGGTTCTTCGGCAAATAAAATAACATGTCCCGCGCCTGTCGGCTCGTCAATAATGTATGCCGTGTTTTGCAAAAGCCGTTCCGTGTTGCCTTCCCAGACGAAGCCCGAAATTGTTAAAGGTTTCGTCGGTTTCGGCTCAAAAAGAATTGCATTGGTCCCGTCCTTTGATAAACGGAAAAAATAACCCGACGAAACCAAGACTGGCAGATTTTCGTCTTCAAGCCCGTAAGTCAAATAAGTTGTGCGGTCAACCGTCGCCCGCATAATTGCGCCCGGAACGCCTTCGGGAACTTTGCCCGCGCTTGCCGAAGGCGATGCAATCGGCGGCAGAACGGGCGGCGCACCGTCGGCTTTATCAAACTTTAATTCCTGCGAAGGATTCGGATTCGGCTCAGGCGAGGTTTGTTTATTTTTAACTTTTGCCGGCGAAGACGTTGGAGTCGGGCGCGTTTCAGCCTCCTTGCGCGTGTCGGGAATTTTATCTTCAACCGTTTTGCTCTTTTCTTCGTCATCATCACTTCCGACGAGTTTTGCCGAAGTCAGACCGACATCTTTGAGCGCGGCAAAAACCGACGCTCCGCGCACGGTGATTAAAGTTCCGCCTTTTGAAATCCAATCCTTTAAAGCCGAAACGCCGCCGCTCCCAAGTGCGCCGAAATATCTGCTTGCCGAACCGTCCGGCATAATTAAAACATTATATTTCGCCAACGCGCCGCCTTTGACGTTGTTGATTGTCAACGGCGTAAATTCGACGCCGTAACGGTCGAGCGTCCACCAAATCGAACCGTAACTCGTTTGGCTGACGGCTTCGTCGGCGACCATCGCAATTTTCGGAGTTAAAAGCGAAACAACATTTTCACCGCCGACACCCGTATCGCCTTCTTCGTTGTAACCCGTATTGACCGCCGTAACACTTACGCCGAGTTCACGGGCAAGACGCGCTACTGCTTCGTGAACAGTTTCAGGATTTCTTGTAACTCTGACAACAAAAGTTCCGCGATTCCAGGTTCTTCCGCCTGCGTTCAAAGTTTTTGTCGATGCCGAAACGCGAAAGCCTTCCTTCATCAAGCGCAAAGCCATCACCGCCGCGCTGTCGGTTTGATACGGAATGATATAAGCAATTTGGGCGCGTCCGCTGACCGAACCACGTTTGACTCGTTCGAGATATTCGCTTGTAACCGGATTTGCACTAACATTGCCCGCGTCTTCCATCCAAAAGGCATCAACGCCGAACGCCAACGGCAAATTCCAAGCCGTTATGTCGTAAAAGCCATAATCTTCTTTTTGTGTCGAACTTCCGCGTCGTTCATTGCGCCGAAATCGCGCCATATTATCTTTGACAAAAGCGTCGTCCTGCGGTGTGTCTTGTTCAAGCAGTGCTTTGATAAGCCGTTTTTGCGGCTGATTTAAATCAATCACGTAAGCACCGGCGGAAAATGTCTGCGAAACTCTCAAAGCGTCTTTTTGCAGATAGCTGTGCGCGGTTGCCGTTGAAAATGAAGAGTTGGCAACTTTGACTTCGATTTTGGCGCGTTGCAGAACTTCAATCATTTCCGCCGTTTTGACCGGATCTTTTTCCGGCAAAATGACGATGCGTTTTAATTTCTCGCTGCGCAGTTCATCAATTCCGGTGCGCCGAAAATCGTAAAAATCCTGCAATCGGGCGGCACGATTTTTCGCGGCTGTTTCCAAAGTTGTCAGCGAAGCAACATAATGTTTCGCAATCGCCGAACGCAAAGTTACAATCGTGCCGTCGTCGCGCGTCCAGCGCAAACCTTTGAAACCACCGCCGTCGGTTTCATAAGTCATCCCGATTGCGCCGTTTAAAGACGGAAAAGAATCCCAGTAACCCGGATAAAAAAGGTCGAAAATATCGCGGACATAATAATCCCAACGATTAGCGTCGAAATTCTTTGCATTTGCTCTGCCGAAAGTGTCGAGCCATTTATTTGTAACGGGCTGCGGCAGATTCGGATTTATCGGCAGCGCGGCGGGCGGAAAAAAATACTGCGAAGGCTGTCCGTGATGGTCAACCAAAACCTGCGGATTCCATTCAAAGAACGCCTTTTGCATATTTCTCGTTTCCGTTTGCGTGGCGGCGATATTGTCGCGGTTCAAATCAAAACGAAAGTGATTTAATCTGCCGTAAATGCTCCACGGCTCGCGGTGTTCAATCGCGTTGCGGTCGGCATTGCCCGTCGCAACGGAGTTATACCAAGTTACAAATCTCTCGTGTCCGTCGGGATTTTCGCCTGTTAAAACGAGCGTAACGGTGTTGTTTAAAATCTCCAAAGTTTGCGGTTCATTCGACGCGGCAAGTTGATAAACAACCTGCATCATCGTTTCAAACGAAGCCGATTCGTTGCCGTGAATTGTATAAGCCATCCACGCAATCGCCGGATTAGTTTGAATTATTTGATTTGCTTCCGATGCAGAAGTCGTGCGCGGGTCAATCAATTTCGCGTTATTTGCTCTGATTTCATCAATTCGCGCCATATTTTGCGGCGACGAGATTGCAACCAAGTGCATCATCCGATGTTCATTGGTTTCGCCAATGTCGTAAATTTTCACGCGGTCAGGCGCGGACTTAGCGATTGATTCGATAACTTTTTCCATCTGCGCGTAAGTTGTGTGGAAATCGCCGACATCGTAACGCAAAAAGCTTTGCGGACGCGGAACTTCCGTGCGGTAATTGCCGCGCGTGTAAAAATCGAACTTTTCTTCCGATTGTGAAAATGCAAACTGCGCAAACAGAACACAAATAAACGTAAAGAACAAAAGACTTTTTAGCTTCATTGATAAATCTTAATACTTTCAGAATTGAATTTTGCCGAACTTTTATAGATATTAAACCTTTAGGATTTAAACGCAAACCATTATGAAAAGTTTTCAAGAAAAAAGTTGTCCGCAATGCAGCTTGCCAAAACTAAAAACGTGGGAAGAGTTGACCGACGAGCAGAAATTTTTGGTCGAAAGATTGCCGCTGAACACAGGTTTTACGCTCGAAGAAAGAAAAAAGCATCTTTTTTGCCCGCGCTGCTGGTTTGAGAAAATAAGCGATGAAAATCAATCATGCTGAAGAAATACTGTATCAGTCAGGCGTTGACTTTGTTTAAACGCTCAGATTCATCCTTCTTAACCCGGCTTAAATTTCATCTGACAGACAAAAAATAATAATAACTCCGAAACTTTTTTCCGTCAAAAAACAATAAGAAACAGATAAGTTATTTTAGAATTTTCAGGCGAAATCGAATTGAACCGGAATATAGAAGCCAATTTAATAGAAAAAATCGCGCAGGGCGACGAATCTGCTTTTAATGAGATTTACCGTTGTTACCGTAACCGTGTTTACGGGTTTATTTATCGAATGACAAGTAATCGGGCGGTTGCCGAAGACATCACACACGAAGTTTTTGTCGTTTTAATTGAAAATCCGAGACGCTATCAAACCGAGCGCGGTTCGCTTCTGACATTTTTATGCGCTATTGCCCGCAACCACGTGATGAATTATCTGCGGCGCAAACATAATTTGGATGTCGGATTTGACGAGTTTGAAAATTTCGATACTTTGGAAGACGAAACGAAAGGCAATCCGCTGGCGGATTTGCTTAATCAGGAATTAGCCGCGCGAATTGACACCTGCATTACCGCATTGCCGCCTCTTCAGCGCGAAGTGATTATTTTGCGCGAATTTCAGGAACTTTCTTACGAGGAAATTGCGAGAGTAACCGAAGCCGAATTGAGCGCGGTCAAAACTCGTCTGCATCGTGCCAGACAAACTTTAGCCAGACAACTTGCGGCTTATGTTACATCGCCAAAGGATAAATGTTATGAATTGCATTGAAACAAAAAAAAATATCGGAGCATTGCTCGACGGCGAACTCGACGGTGCATTAAAAGATGTAGTTGAAAATCATTTGCTGATTTGCCGCGCTTGCTGTGAATTGAAAGAGGAAATGATATTACTTTCGAGTTTTTTACGGACGAGCGAAATTACTCCGCCGTCGGATGAACTGGATAAACGAGTAATGACAGCTTTCCGCAATCATCAGCCGTCCGTTTCTTGGCGGCGCGTGATTTTCGGCGCGTTTGTCATTCCCAAACCGGCATTTGCGATGCTTTTAATTTTAGCGGCGACCGCCTCGTGGCTGGCGTTTCAGATTGGAAAAATCAATTCTACAACAATTTCGATGACATCGCCTTCCGTCGTTATAAGTGAAATTCCCGTTCCGACACCGACTCAAACCATCGTGGTCGAAGTTCCCGTCATCAAGGAAAAAATTGTAACGCGCACGGTTTTTGTCCGCGAGCAAAAAAATAATAAAAACGAAAAAGCTAAATTGCCCGCCGCTTCCAAACAAAACAGTTTGCCGTCATCGAGTTCTGTCGCCGACAACGGTTATTTTACAGATGTAAGTTTAAAAGGTTTTCAGCCGACGGCGGAAATGAACGCGAAAATTATCAAAGAGGAGAAAAAAGATGAAAAATAAATTTTTAGCTGTCGTCGCATTTTTAATTTTTAGCTGTTTTTTCGCAGCCGCAAGCGATGTAAAAGCCCAACACAGTTCGGTCAGTTTTAACAAAAAAGGCATTTCGGTAGTTTTTAAGGTCGAAACTTCTTCGCCTGAAATAACCAAGCAAACTTTCGGCAGCGTGTATTTTACCGGCTACGATGAAACCGAGAAAGAAAGCCGCGTTCATCGTGTTTTGGCTGACCGGGAAACCGGCGCGTATTTCGGTTACGATTTAGTTATTGAGTCGGACATCGCGCCGAATAAATATAAAGTTTCTATCCGCCCGCTCTCGATAAATCCGCCCGAACAAATGCGCTTGAGCGATTTAACGGCGCGTTCGCTACCGAAATATCCCGAAGATATGACGGTTGAAGACGGCGACACAATTGCATTGGATATTCTTTATAATCCGCAAACGAAAGTCAAAATTGTTGATTTAATAAAGATTACGACAAAAAAACCGCAAACGTCGGATTCTTCTCTGTTCACGACGACGGCGAGCGGTTCGGGTTCAATTTCAAAATCCGGCTCAAGTTCCGGTTCAGTTTTAAGCGGCGGTTTATTCGGCAAGCAACCTATTCGGGATTTTACTTTCAACGATATTAAGTTACGGCTGACTTCGCCGAAATTGCTCATTAACGGCACAGTCGGCTCGTTTCGCGGAAGTGAATGGAAAGGAATTATCGAAGGCTCGGTAATTTATCTTTACATTCCCAAAAAAGGTCGCTTCATTTTCTCGCTTTTTCCCCGCGAGGGTTTTAATTTTCAAAAAAATGCCGTCGTCGAATCCAACAAAATCACTTTTGAATCAAACGATGAGCGTTATGAATTGATTTCCGACGCGCCGATTGTCAGCAGCGGCGGAAATTGGAGTTTGTGGGTTTTGAACGACACGGATTATAAACCCGATATGACTTTTAGTTCGGCATCGGCTGATTACATCCAATATGGAGCGTCAGATCAAGTTGAATTTCTTTTAACAAGAAAAGCGAAACCGCAACGGCTTGCCCGCGGCTCGGCTGTCCAGCAAAATACAAAAGCGATTTACCAAAAATGGTTGGACAAAGACGTTCGCTATATCGTTACCGATGCGGAAAAACAAGCATTTTCCCGACTGAACACCGACCAAGAGCGCGAACAGTTTATCGAAGCGTTCTGGCAGCGGCGCGATACCAAGCCCGAAACAAAAGAAAACGAGTTTCGCCGCGAATACTACGAGCGCATTGCTTACGCCAATCAAAATTTCGGCTTCGGCAAAACGACCGGCTGGCTGACCGACCGCGGGCGCATTTATATCACTTACGGCAAGCCCGATGAAGTTCAAAAAAATGCGTCGGAAGAAGTTTGGATATACAAATCTTTATCGGGACTCGGAGATAATGTCAAGTTTGAGTTTCTTGAAGTTGCAAACAACGGGGATTTTCGTCTTCGACAATAAAATTTTTAACCGCTTTTTTACTCGGTTTCTTTTAATGCTTCCTGTAACGCTTCGAGTTCGGGCAGAACAAGTAAATCTTTCGTGCGACCGGCGGCACGTTTAGCTTTTATTAAATCTTCCAAAGACAAAACGTGAACTTTATAATCATAGAGTTTTACGACAATTGAATTTTCAAATGCTTCCTTAAATGTTCCGACTCCGGCAACTTCACCCAACAAATCTATGTCGCCGATGTCTGTTTCAAGTGTAAAATTTGTGCCGTTTAGCAATGTTTTTTCATCCCAAAAGAAAGGTAAGCCTTTGGGAAAACCGCGAAGACGCGGATCGAATGGAGCAAATGCTGAAATGATTTTCTTCAAATTTTTCGTTGTTCGCCGATAGCAAAAATCGAGGTCTCTGGTTACGTAACCCGTTGAATGAACGGAAATCGCAACTCCACCGATAACAACAAAATCTACCTTATTTTCGGTCAGAGTTTTTATTGCAGCCTCAAGCTCGACCATTGTTTCTCGTTCTCCATTCCGTGCCTGCCCGCGCAATTTCCTCCAAACCGCGCATCGCATTTTGCAAATCGTCGAGGCGTTCTTGCGGAGTTTTTTTCAACTGCTCATAAGTTAAAGTCAAATCAATACCAAACTCTTTGGCAGCAGCAATTTTGCCTCCCGGACGCGGGTTTTTAAACAACTCGCCGATTTTTTTTAATCTTTCCTTGCTTAATTTTTCCATTGGTTTTTCGCTCCGACATCATTAAAGATTTTATCGAGCCACATATTCGATAATTTTTCTTGAATCGAATTTGCGCGAAGCCGGTCATTTAAATTTTTGAAATCAACAAAATCAAGGTTTTGGTCTTGATTAAAACACGAAAAGACGAAAAACTCTTCGCCCGTGTGCGGGTTGACGTGGCGTTGCAGGCATTGGGCGCAAACTTCCTTCATCATACACTGCATCGGCGAATTGATTGAGCCGATTGCCGTGTGTTGTTCTTTTAAATATGGTTTAAGCGAACTGTGTCGCGCTTCTTTCACGCCGTTCATCATTCGGTCAGAACCGATGGCGATAATGCGGTCAACGTCTTTTAACTTTACATTTTGTTCGCCGAGTTTTCCTTCGGCATAAGCAATCATCGCTTGGACGATATTGCCGCGAAAATGCGCGTCCTGCGGTCTGTTTGGAGTTATTTCCGCGCCGAAATCCGTCGCCCAAATGACTTTATCAACCGCGTCTTCAATCTCCTTGCGTTTAAAAAGATCTGCACCATTTTTATAACCCGCAAAATAAATAATTTGATTGTTATTCGCGCTCATAGCTTTGGCAATCGAGAACAAAACGGCATTTCCCAAACCGCCGCCTGCCAGCAAAACGGTTTCATTTTCAGGAATTTCCGTCGGTGTTCCGGTCGGTCCCATGACGACGACTTCTTCACCTTCTTTAAGAAGCGAACAAAGACGCGAAGACGTTCCCATCTCCAACACAATCATCGAAAGCAAGCCTTTTTCTTCATCAACCCACGCGCCGGTCAGTGCCAGACCTTCCATCATCATCCGCGTTCCTTCAATCACGGGCGCACTTGTTTCAAAGTTTTGCAGACGATAAAATTGTCCCGGCTCAAATTTTCGCGCCTGAAGCGGAGCTTTAACCACAACATCAATAATTGTCGGCGTTAATCGCTCGACTTTGACGACGTAAGCGCGAAGTTGTTCGTCCAAAGTGGCAACAAGTTGATCGAAAATCGCATCTTTTTTGGTTTGCGGCAATGCGCCTTGTTTTTCAAGTTCGTCGGCAAAAAGTTCAACAACTTTCGGATAACCGTTTTTCGCCGAAGCCATTGCTTTAACAACATTTCCCGCGTAAACCGGATGATTGTCGCCGTAATATGAAATGAATTTTCCGTCGTGTTCATAAGATGTGAAAAATCCGGTTTCGCCTTTTGCAGCTTCGACGACATAAAAATTTCCGTCGCCGTTTTTCTCTAATTTGAACGGTTGGAAAAATTGTTTCCATTCGTCTAATTTAAATGTTCCGGGTTTTTCCTTTTCGTAAATCACATTCGGCGAAGTTCCCGCCGCAACGCACACCGTTCTTGCCGGAAATTCAACCATTTCGCCCGTGTTTTCAAATTTTCCGTTTTCGGCGTTGTAATTAAGTCGCTCAAAAATCAACGCTTTGACCGCGCCGAATTCATCGGGAACAGCTTCCGCCGGATTCATACATTCGACAAAATTGATGCCTTCTTCGAGTGCCTTTTGAACTTCTTCATGGTTCAGACGATACGCTGGCGAATCCTGCAAGCGTTTGCGATAAACAAGCGAAACTCCGCCCCAACTCTGCACCAGCGGCACAAAATTCGGTTCTTCGCCTGCTTCGTCGGCACGTTTTCTTTCGGCGCGAATCGCTCTGCCATGTTCGAGAAATTCGTTGAAAACCTGTGTTTCTTCATCATCAAATTTTCCCCAAACCGCTTCTTCGCCAAATTCCGTCGCAAGCTGCTCAAATTTTTCGAGCATTTTTTCAACCTGCACCGGATAATAAGCGAAAAGTTCCGTTGCCGTATCAATTCCCGTCAAACCGCCGCCGATGACAACCGCCGGAAGACGCATTTGCAGATTGGAAAGCGTGTCTTTTTTAAACGCGCCGGTTAATTGTAAAGCCATCAGAAAATCGGACGCTTGGCGGATGCCGCGAATCAGATTGTTTTTCATCTTCACAATCGTCGGACGACCTGCGCCGGTGGCAATCGCAATATGGTCAAAACCGAAATTCCAAGCGTCTTCAATCGTCAAAGTTCCGCCGAAACGAATGCCGCCGTAAGCGCGAAAACGCTTGCGCCGCGCAAGCATCAATTGCAGCATCGTCAGGAAATTTTTATCCCAGCGAACCGTAATTCCGTATTCGGAAACGCCGCCGAAGCCCGACAAAATGCGCTCGTCGAGTTCGTCTTTGATTTCCTCGACATATTTTATCGGTTTCGGTGTTTCCGTGCCATTTCTGCCCGTCCATTCGTCGGGCAGCGGTTCGATTTTCAAACCGTCCATTCCGATAATGCCGAAACCTTCATTCAAAAGATAGTGCGCCAAAGTGTAACCGGCTGGACCCAAACCGACAACCATCACATTTTTGCCGTTATACGGCAGTGAATACGGACGCTTTGCGTTGAGCGGATTCCAGCGCGTCAACAGCGAATAAATTTCAAAACCGTAAGGCAAATCCAAAACATCGGTCAAAGTCGCAGTTTCCGCCAGCGGAATATTCACAGGTTCTTGCTTTTGGAAAATACAGCCTTTCATACAATCATTGCAGATGCGGTGTCCTGTTCCGGCGCACATCGGATTGTCAATTGTTATGAGTGCAAGACTTGCAATTGAATCACCGTGCTTTTTCAAAAGGTGCATCTCCGAAATTTTTTCGTCCAAAGGACAACCTTCGAGTTTAATTCCTAAAGGATTGCGTTTTACGCTGCCGTCTTTTTCGTGAAGTCCGGTTGAACAGGAATCTTTTTCGCGCTCGTGGCAAATCAAACAATAATCAACTTCATAAAGCGCGTCGCGCAAACTGCCGCGCTCGTCGGTCAATTTGAAACCGTCGCGCCGCCGCATTTCTTCGATTGCGCCGCGCAGCGTATTCGGAAGTTTCGGGTTCGGATGAATTAAATGCACGAGATTTTGATAATCAAGTCCGTGCGGAGTTTTAAAGCTATACCAATTTTTTTCTTTTTTGAAAAACGCCACTGCCGACCACGCTTCAAGTAGTTTGATGACCGCTTCGACTTGCAGAAATTCGCCGGTTGCATCGCTTTCCAACACAAAGCGTGAGAAAACTTTACCGAAAGTTTTGTCTTTTAATTTCTCGTAAGCTGTGTCTATTTTATTTAGAGTTTCCAGCACATCGGCGGTGATTTCCAGATTTTTCGTCAGAATTTCTTCGGCTTCGATAAGTTTTTGCGCGACATATGCAACGGCAAGTTCCTCGTCGTAAATCAAAGTTTCGTCAAACGCCGTGTTTTTAAATTCGCGTAAAGCCGTCGTTAATTCGACTTCGTTAAAATCAACCAAATTTTCCGCCGTAAATTTTTTGATGGCGCGGCGTTGGACAAAAAATTTGTATTTCCAAATTGGGTCTTGCTCGTTAATTCTGTGCTGCAGTTCTTCGCGTTCGCGGCTGATGCCGAACATTCGCGCGATAAAATCCGACAGAAATGGCGCGGCATCAGTCAAAATTTTTGATTCGACTCTCGGTTCATAGCCTTCACCGCGCACCGCAATATATTTTTTCAGCGCATTACCCAAAACAGGTTCTTCATCTTCAATTACGGCGTAAAATTTCTCGGCGAGTTCCTTTAATTTTACCGCATCGAACAGGTCGGAATATTTAAAACCGACGATGCCTAAATCAAAATCGTGGTTTGATGACTCATTTGTAAAAATACTTTCTTTTTCGGAAATTCCAACCATAATAATTTAAGGCTCTAGTGTAGCAAACTGCTTAATTGGAAGTGGTAAGCTACTGAAATGCAACAACTAAACCGCTATTATCGGCGGTCGAAAATCAGCGAACGGAAAATGCGTCAAATCATCAAGTATTTTTCTCTTGATTTGACCGCCAGTAAAACGGCTGAAATTGTTGCTCTGACACGACCGAGCGTGTCGAGAATCTTTGTCAAAATCCGCACTCGCATTGCCGAAGAAGCCGAACGCGCTTCGCCATTCGGCGGAGAGGTCGAGGTTGACGAAAGCTACTTCGGAGCTAGACGAGTGCGCGGCAAGCGCGGTCGCGGGGCTTCGGGCAAACAAATTGTGTTTGGCATTTTCAAACGCCACGGTTCGGTTTACACGGAGATTGTCCCTGACTGTAAAGCCCGGACTTTGCAAGCTATTATTCGCGGACGAGTCGTGCCACAGAGCATTATTCATTCGGACGGCTGGCGCGGCTACGACGGGCTGGTTGATGTCGGTTACGATAAACATTTTCGCGTGAATCATTCGCTTAATCAGTTTGTGATTGGCAGCAATCACATTAACGGAATAGAAAGTTTTTGGTCTTTTGCCAAACGTCGTCTGCACAAATTCAACGGCGTGTCGCGGAAAACTTTTTATCTGCATTTGAAAGAATGCGAATATCGTTTCAATAATCGCAAGCAAAACTTGCTTCGATTACTTTTGAAATTACTTGAAAACAATCCGCTCTAAAGCAAGTTTGCTACACTAGAGCCATGTTTTATTTATTTATTACCGTCACAGTTTAATCTCGTCAATTTTATTATCTTTGGTCAGGGTTATGATGAATTCCAACTTTGTGCTGCTGTAAGTTAAGCGATAACGATAAAGGCGCGAGCCGCTCTCTAATTCCCTGCGTTCGAGCAGTTCGATGTTGTTGAGCGTACCCAGAGATTTGAAATACTCTGCCGCCTGTTTGGATTGGCTAAGAATCAACGCGCCTGCTTCAGGGGTAAAAAGTTCGGGCGTTGCTTTTTCATCAATCGTTTTCTGCAAAAATTCTTTGACTAAAGCCGTTACCTTTGGCTCTTTATCTTCGATTACCTTAGCTGCTGCGATGGAAAGTTGCGGATGATACATTTCCAACAAACTCCGAGCTAATTTATTTAGATTGGCATTGCGCAAATTTGCAAAGACAACAACCGTTAATTTCTCCTCCGGGAAACGCTTAATATCGGATTCAAACCCCTGCCACCGACCACCATGTTCGATAATACGCTTGCCGTTAAAGTAGCTTATTGCCCAACCGAAGCCGTAAGGATGTGTTTTACTGTTGTTTGGTTTAACGGGCTTCCACATTTCGTCATAACTCTTTCTCTGCAAAACCTTTCCGCCGTTAAGCGCCGCTTCCCATTTCGCCATATCTAAAATGGTCAGATAAAGCGAGCCGTCAGCTGTTGTATTACTACTGGGAGAAACCCAGCGTTGATTTTTCAACTCACCATTGACCAAAATGTAACCCGCAGCACGATTAGGAACGATGTCAGCTTCAGTGATAATCCGTGCTGTTGTCATTCCCAGCGGATTAAAAACACGCTCTTTCAAAAAATCTCCGTAGAATTTACCTGTCACCCGACTGATTAAAATTCCGAGCGTGGCGTAACCAATATTACTGTAATCCCATTTTTCACCGGGCTGAAAAGCAAGTGGTAATGTTTTAATTATTTTGTAAAGAGAATCCTCAGTGTAATCAGCACGAAAGTTGAAATCTTCTGGATAACCCCGCATTCCCGATGTGTGTGTGAGCAAATGTCGAATTGTGATGTTGTTCCATTCGGCAGGTGCGTCCGTGAAATACTTGTTGATTTTATCGTCTAAGCCGATTTTACCGTCTTCGACGAGTATCATTATCGCCATCGCGGTGAACTGTTTGCCGACCGAACCGGATTGAAAAATCGTTTCCGTTTTGACCGGAACTTGATGCTCGACGTTTGCATAACCGTAACCTTTGGCATAAATAATCTGTCCATCGCGGATTACGGCAAGCGAAACGCCGGGAATTTTCTGCTTCTGCATTTCGGCTTTGATAAATTCATCAATTTTTGCCGTAATTGCGTTCTGCGCTAGCGCGGGAAAAACAAACAGCGAAACGATTATGAGAAAAGCAATACTTATAAATTTAATATTTTCTTTCATAGTAGTGAACCTCCTAACATTTTTAAGCCATGAGCAATTCTTTAATTCTGACTCAAAAAGGGGCGTTTTTGAGACTGTTTTCCCACAAAAAGAAGGGTAAGTATTTAATTTGACAGTTTAGGGGTTTCCTGCTGAACATTGCCGACTATTTTTCCAAGCAAAAACCTAAGGCGCAATCCTGTCAAACCGATGGTGCATCATTCGCGGAAACCAAACAGTGAAATGCGTTATGTTTCCTTTTTGATCCTTATGAAAAAGCATCCAAGCGTCAAAACCGCTATCAGGATATTGTTCAATCTTTATCTGAAACTGATTTATGCTTTCCGGTTCGATAATGGTATCGGCGACGGTCGGTCTTTTAATGACCAGCTTTCCTTCATCGTTTAGTTCAATCGTCCAGTAAAAATCCAGATGCTTGCTGTAATACTTTCCGGTAAAAGCCGACAGTTCCTGCTTTGACGGCTGCCACCGAGCAGTTGTACCTCTGACCATTTTTTCCGGCGGAGAACCGTCGTTGTATTTAACTTCTAAATTCGTAATCGCCCCGTCCGGCGACCTGCTGAACGTAAATTGAGCGATGTTCTGACCGCGCTGAAAAATAAATACGTCTTTTCCGACGGGAACAAGATCAAAAACCGGATAATCGGGAGTCATCTTTGCTTTTAACACTCCGTCCTGCACAAAAAAATCGCTGAATTTATTCGGTCTCGGCTGCACATAACTCTGCCAAGCAGGTGCGGTCTGCCACATAAATCTGCCTTCATACTTCAATAGTTCGTTTTTCGGGACGGAAATCGCTTTTGTCGGGAATGTCGGCACGGGAGAAGGAGCGTTTGCATTTAACAGATAATTGACAATAGCCTTGTTTTCCTGACCGAATCCGTTGTAATAGCGATTTCCGAGCGTAATTACCGCGATTCCTTTGGCGGGTATTCGTGTCAGGTAATTGTATTCAAGCACGCCTTCGTGCAAAAGAACTACTTGATCGCTGATTTTGCGTTGGGAATAGCCGACCACATAATGATTGTCCTTACCCGGAAGAATCCTCACATTGGCTAAAAGACGGGCTGCGGCTTTTGCTATTTCGCTCGCAGAATCCGTCTGGACTGCCGCCCAACGCTCCAAATCTTCGGCTGTTGTCAGTATGAAATAATTTCCGCCCGGAGACGTTTTCTGGACTTGGGTGTGAACGAAGTTTCTGGCGCCGCGTGAATATGCAATCGCTTTATTGGGAATAATCTCTAACGGATCATTTTCCATTCGGGTCGAGTGCATCTTTAACGGTTCAAACACTCTTTGCTTCAACCAGTCTGGCAGATTTTTCCCCGAAGCCTTTTCCAGTATCAGGCGCAGCAATCCGAAATCGGAATTGGAATACATATAGTCTTTACCGGGTTCGACGGAAGGAGTCGGTTGATTGTAGAGAAAATTCAAAAACTGCGACCTGTCAAACCTGTTCGACATGCTCGCCTGCGTTAGCAACAATTCCGCCCATTCATCTGCAAACCCGCTGCGATGATTCAATAAATCCCAAATCGTAACGCCGTCAGACCATTCGGGCAGTTTCGGAAAATACTTACGAATCTTATCATCAAGTTTTAAGATTCCATCCTGCTCCATCAGCACAGCCGCTATCGAAATAAATTCTCTACCTTCTGAATAAGGCATCCGCACAACCGTTTGGTGTGTAAACGGAACTTTATGCTCGATGCTCGCCATGCCGTAGGCTTTTTTGGCGATACCCTTGCCGTTTTCTATGACGGTAACGGCAACGCCCGGCGAATTCGTGTTATTTATCGAAGCAAAGAGGCTGTCTATTTTTGCTTCGAGTTCTTTGTTTAAAGTTTGTTCTTTAGGACTTGTAACAACTTGATTAACTTGCGCGACGAGTAATGTAGGCAACAAAATAATCAGCAATAATGCAAATGTTTTTTTCATAATGGTTCTCCTTGTATTCAAATTGTTGGAATTTGCCGCCCGTCATTTATTCAGGGTGCGAATAAATCCAGATGTCCGCGATTTTGTCCTGCGCCGTTAGATAAAATGTAAAGAAATGTGTCTTCTGCCGCGTTACTATTTTGTAGCTGCATAAATTTTTTATCTGTGTGCCTATGCGTTCTACTTTTCGCGTTTCTACGTTCTTACAGGCGACGAATGAAAACGACTTCAAATCTTTCATTATCGCCGGAATTTCGGATTTGGAGGTTGTATAATCAAGCGCATCATAGCTAAAACGGGCGCGAAATCCTTCGGTCATCTGCGCCGAATCTATAGCGCCGCTTGCCACACTTGATAAAAATTGTTTGAGTTTCTGCGACCTTTGCAGATTAACGTCGGGCTGCGGTTCGAGTTGATGCGGGATGCGTAAAGCCGGATTAAACATCCCCGCTATGCTCATACCGATTGTGTATGGATATGATTGCACGCGGTTGGTGAGAATGATAACGGTTAATTTCTCGTCCACATATCTTGAAATTTCTGCATGAAAGCCCGTGATAAATGTTCCGCCGTGATTTATATTCCGATGCCCGAAATAATCGTCTATAAACCAACCCAAACCGAAATTAGCGTTCCAGTCGTTGTAGGCAATCGAGCCGTTTTTAAGGCGCGCGGGCGTGAACATCGCATCGAGGCTGACCCGCGTAAAAATCTTGTTTGTATTCAGCGCGGCGTCCCACTTTGCCGTATCCAAAGCGGTGGTCATCAAACCGATGTCCGCGCTGGCGCGCAGCGTTTGCGCGACATATCTGCCGTTACGCAAAATGCCATTTTCAAACTTATATCCCGAAGCCCGATTCGGAATAATTTCCGCTAGATTTATCGCCCGTGTTCTGTTCATACCGAGCGGTTCAAAAATCCGTTCGCGCAAAAACTCGCCGTAAGGTTTTCCGGTGATTTGTTCAATAATCAAGCCGAGCAAGAGATAGCCCGTCGTGCTGTATCTGGCGTTTTCGCCGGGCGGAAAATTCAATTCATTCGCGCCGATTCGCTCAATGAGTTCCTGATTTGTGTAATCAAGACGGCGGTTTAACTCGAATTCCTCGATATAATCTTTAACGCCCGATGTGTGGTTGAGCAGATACCGGACGGTAATCGCATTATAAGTTGGGGGAAGACCGGAAAGATATTTTGTAATGCTGTCATCGAGATTCAACTTTCCGTCCTGCGCTAAAAGCATAATAGCGCCAGCCGTAAATTGTTTGGTGTTTGAAGCGATTTCAAACATCGTGTCGTCGGTTACGGGAGCATTGAGTTCGATGTTTGACACGCCGTAGTTTTGAGATTTGATAATTTTGCCCTTATGAACGACGGCAAGCTGAAGTGCCGGAATACTGCGCTTTTGCATCTGCAACCGAACGTAATCGTCAACCTCGTCGGCTTGCACCAAAGCGGCATTACAAAACAGCAAAGCTATAAAGACAAAAAGTAATCTATACATAATCTCTATTCTCCAGATTCAAGAAAAAACGTTTAACGGCGGAGTTACCGTGGGACGAAACCGCCACCAAGCCCGCCAAAAATTAACGGACAACGCGAGTTGCAGAATTATTCAGGACGTTTATTCCACATAACATATGTTTGTTTCCAAACACCATTTTTATCTTTTTTACTAATCCATAAATAATTCGCCCGCTTTTCAGTGAGTTCGTTTGTCTTCTTATTCTTTAATGTTTCTTTTGCCCAGCCTCTATCAATCGCCGTATCTCCGATAATCTTTACTTCCTCGCTGTGATATTCCGTCTTTACCTCAAATATCTTCCATAATTGATTCATCATATTCAGGGCGTTTTCTTGTCCCGATACGGGTGGCATACCATCAGGAATTAAAACAATGTCTGAGGCAGAATGGCGTCTGAGCGGCTCAATGTCATTCGGCGCGTTCTCCGCCTTCTGAATTTCACTTCTCATCCGGTTGATATATTTAATGTCTTCATCCGAAGCATTTTTCTTTGTTTCCATCGGTAAAGTAGAAGGCGAAGCCGGAACGACAGTTTTTGTTTTAGAAGTTTTGGGATTGATTTGAGAAATCGCAGATGCCGATAAAATTAACGTTAGAATTATTAAAAAAGAAAATTTCATATTTACCTCTTTATTCACAAGAAAGCACCCAACACGGGAATTGAGCCGCTACCCCTGAAGTTATTGGACTTCCGGTAAAATTCAACAGCAGTACACTATCGAGCAGCCGACTCGATGAATTCATTCGGCGTCGTCGCCGCAACCAAGCTGCACGCAGAATTACTGCTGCTTAATTTCCGAAGCGTGGTTGGCGAAGAAGCAGCGTCTCTCAATTTTCAACGTCTTGTCCGACGATGTCGGCGACGATGCGCCAAACGCCTTTTTGTTTGACCATTACTGTCGTGTGACCGTTTTCCTTTCCGTCGCCGCCCCACGCTTGCCCTTTGTCAACTCCCGAACCTGCGGAGCGCATCGTCAAGATTGCCGTGTTTTCATAAAGGCGAATTGCGAGGTCGTTCATTTTCAGAGAGTTGAAACGCAGTCCGTTGCGCTTTTGGCGCTGCATCACGAATTTTTTTCCGGCGGGGAGACCGTCAACGCCCATATAAAAATAATCTTCGGTCAAAAGCCGCTCGCGCACCTGGTCGCACTCAGTTTGGTCAGCCTGCATCGCTTTGAGATACTCGTTGAATACTTTCATAATCGCTTGCTTCTCCGAATTAATAGCCGCATTTGTCTGGGCAGATTGTCCGAACGCCGAAAGCGTCAACAAACACATAAAGATAAGAGTCAATACAATCTGTCTCATAGTTTCGTCTCCATTTATTCTTAAAAAAGACCGACGGGTCTATTTCATTTGTTCGTCGGATGCGTTTAATGTTTTACTGGTTGATTTGCGAAGCGTGGTCGAGGGCGACTTACCGGCATCCGTCTGCAAACAAAACATTCCGCACAATAATTCGCTTCTTTGATAACTAATTTGAGAGGTGCTTCCACAAACTTAATAAAACCTGTATTAGACCTCTCATTTGGTATCTGCAATAAAATCAGGATTGAATAACTCCTTCAACGAAGAAGTAAACTGCCGGACTTAATGCGTCCGGCAGCATCAATCATTAGCATTATTCGCCGCGGCGGACATTTGCCAGATTCTGTTCAACAGCTTGAAGTTCTGCGTTGGTTGCTGCAGGATTACTGATAGTCGCTTCTGATGCCGTCATCAATGCAAGGAAATCAGTTACCCCGCTTTTCAGCAAAACAGTGCTGTCCCAATCTATCGCACCGCTAGCGAACTGCAGCCAAGCTCGCATGAGTTCGGCACGTGCGCGGGCGCGTCGGTCTCCGCCGGTCGGCGAGAGAACGGCATGCACATCGGCTGTGGTCATCACCGATGTCGTTTCCGAGAATATACCGGACACGGCGTTGACTATTTCCAAGTAACCTTGCGCCGTTGCAGCGTCAATTTGGGGCGAGCCTGCGCCTGAGAACTGATGCTTCCACCAGCCCAAGCCCTGAGTCCGTTCAGCGGTGCCGGTAACGATGACATTAGCCGATGCGCTATCGCTTCCTGCATCATCGTCTTCTAAAACAACGCTTATATTTTCAACACCGACGGACGTGTAAAGCGCGTTGATCGAGTCCGAAGCCATAAATGGAAATATTCCGAGCGAACTCTTAGGCAAATCGGCGGTTATTCCGTTATTAAAGTAGGTATTAACCTCGCCCGCGCTCCACGTAAACGTTAGGTCGTCCGATCCCGGGTCTGAACCTTGCGCGGATGATGAAAGCGCCGTTCCAGCCTCGACAATCAGATAATCGCCTCCGGGGAAGCTGACAGCCCCGCTTGTATTTAAACTGACCGTCGGAGCAAGGTTAGCCACTGTTAGTGCGGCAATATCAGTTCCGATTCCGCCATCGTCGTCAGTTACAGTAATCAACACGTTATAAACTCCGTTATCACCATAAACATGGTTGACACCGGAAGCTAGTTGAGCGGTACTCACATTCTGGGGCGCACTGCCGTCGTTCCAGTCGATACTTGCTGTATGGGTATCCTGTGTGCCAGGATCCGTAAAGGTTGCGCGGACAGTAGCGGCAGTTCCTTCATTGATACTGTCTCCTGTTGCGGTCACAGTCGGCGCTACATTTAACACTGTGACGGTCGTCTCGTCGCTGTCAGTTAAAGCAGACCCTAACGAAACGTCGCCGCCAGCATCACTTACAGTCAAAGTGAGATTATCTACCTTATCGTCAATTCCGTTGTAAGTCGGTGTTGCGCTCGACGGGTCATCGAGATTCGTCGCCGGCGACCAGGTGTAGGTAAGCAAAGCGTTCTCAGGATCGTTGCTGCCGGTGCCGTCTAACTGCACGGCGGAGCCTTCGTTGACTTGATAAGGTCCGCCAGCATCTGCGGTCGGAGCGGTATTCGCACACGGACCTGCAGTGTATGTTTCCCCATCTGTATACAAATTGTCATTATCGTCGTCGCCGTTATCTTCTCCAAAACAAACGAACGTCACTACATTCCACGATGGTTCAATAAATCCTCCCAGTGCGCTAAATGGCGGATCGGGCGCGCTGTCGGGGATGGCTGCCACTTCAAAATGAAGGTGTGAACCACTCGCCGAGCCGACATCGCTTTGCAAGCCGAGAGCCTGACCAACTAAGATAGTGTCGCCGACACTCCAGCCGTTCGCGGTTACTGAACCGGTTGCAAAGTGTGTATATTTCGTCCATTCACCGTTCGGGTGTTCAATCCATACATAGTTGTTATAATCCGAGCAGCCACCGGCGACAGTGTCACTGTCAAGACAACCGTGTTCGAGCGAATCATCCTGTGGTGTTATTCCGTCTGCAGCCAAACCGTCGCCAAGGTCGTTACTATCACCGTTTTTGTCAACGAGTCCGCGGATTGTTCCCGAAGCCGCCGCAACAATCGTGCTTAAGTCGCCACCACCCAAATCAACCCTGTTCAGTACATTAGGATGATTATGATGGTCATTATTGGCTGTTACGCTCGTTCCGTTCGCATAAGGAATACGATAAATGCCGCTTGAAATCGTGAAACTATGATGAGCTTTAACGATGATGTTTCCGAACGGTGCTAAGCATGCAAAATACAATGCAGTAATTACAATAAAAGTCAGAACTCTAACGTGATTTTTTGTTAATAAATTTTTTCTCATTTCTATCTCCCAGTAAATTCTAAATAAAAAACTACAGTATTTGAGAGGACAAACGGTTGCCTGCGTGTTCCGATTTTAGAATAAGCGACCGGAAGAACATTCCGTCATGCGCCCTGAATTTCCCGCGCAATTTTAACCAACGCTGCGCGGCTCAAATCCTGTAAAAAATGGCTTTTACGGAACTTGCTCGATTTAAATAAGTTCCGTAAAACCTTCGTTTGTCGTCTATAAAATCAACGTCGTGAATGTGCTTGTGACATTGACGATTCCTTTGAAATTGACTTCCGACAAGTCATTAACGACCGAGACGGTCACCATAGCGGCGGAGAACCGTAACACATTACGGTTTGATCTGTGATGTATGGTCGGCAGCGACTTGCCAGCGTCCGTCGCGCCAAACCCAAAAAGTCGTGGCTTGTTCGGTAATGTCGAACGGCTTTTGCAGCTTGAAACAAGCTGCTGTTTATCTTGCGGCGGTGCCGCGCTCGTTCCGACACATCTCAAGCTGAAACTGTTCGATGGCTTTCTGCGTTTTCGGTCCGTAAAGACCGTCAATCGTTAATTCCGTCGTTCCGCGGGTCGAGCTTCGGGTCAAAGCCCTTGACGACGCCCGGCAATGTGGAAATCTTCCTGACACTGCCGTCTCCCGCCTGTCCGCCTTGAAACACTTCCAGCGTGGCGACAGCCGTCCCGCGCACAGATCCGTCCCCTGTAACTTCTTCGGGAATGACAAAAACCGACACGCTGACGCGCTCGCCGCCCGTCCGCGACGCGCTGAAATCGAGCGAAGCCGCCTCGCCCGCGTCGAGCGTCAAAGTGCGTTCTGAACGACGCACAAAAACCAAGCGGAGCGAGTCGGTCTTACTTTGTTCGTAAATATCAAAGACAATTTGCACGCGGACGCAAGGGACAATTTCACGGACGGACAAAGGCAGTCGGTTGGCGACCGCCAGCCGCATAAATTGTCCCGCCGTCGTAGTCTGCATCCCGAAAAGCGTGGCTTCGCCTTGCGGTTCGAGGCGCGTCTGTCCGAAAATATCGGCGACCAGAAAACCGACGACCAACGCCGCCAGCGCGAATGTTGTTGCGATTTTATTTTTAAGATTCATATTTGCTAGTTTTTTCATTGTTTTATCTGCTCCTTATTTTTTATTTATAATCCCGGCTCGTGAGTAAAATTTACGTTTTCACGGTCTCCGAGCGGTTCAAGATGATGTTTGGTTTCTGATTCTCTCTTTTTGAGAAAGAAGCAGACCGCATAAAAATGAAACTTTTAATCCGGTCTGCGAAAAGTATCACTGCTTAATTTCCGAAGTGTGGTCGGCGACAACCTGCCAGCGTCCGTCGCGCCAGACCCAGGTTGTCGTGTAACGCTCGCTGCCGTCAAACGGTTTGCCGTCGTTGGCTGTGCCTTTAAAGCGCACTGTTCCGGTTTCGACGGCGGCGTTGTTGCCGATGACGCGCACCTTCTGGTCGGAGATTTCAAAGATTTCAAATTTCGCCGGTTTTTTGTATCCCGCTACGTCTTCGGCTTTGTTTTTAACTTTTCCGCGTTCGTTGGTGTAAAGATATTCATCAGCCAAAATGCGCTCAATCGCCGCCGCGTCTTGATTTTTAATTATTCGGGCATATTCCTGCCCCATTTTTAAGACTTGCTGTTCCATCAGTTTGCGGTCGTGCTGGGCTTCGGAAACATGTTCGGCAACCACCACCCATTTTCCGTTACGTTTTTCCAAAACTGACGTATAACGTCCTTTGTCCATATGCGGTTCGGCTTTGTCATCTCCGGCTGGAGTGGTCGTGGCAACCCATGTTCCAGTCACAATAGCCGTATTACCCATTACTTTGGCTTTTACGTCTTCACTTTTGAGCGAGATTAGTTTGTAAGTTGCTTTTTCTTTTTCTTTTCTGAGCCATTCCAAAGCCTGCGCTTTGTTTTCCGTTTTGCCGGTTTCAGAAGAAAATGTATAGTCGTCAGCCAGAACGCGCTCGAAAAACGCGGCATCACGATTTATCTGGGCTTGTTCATATTCAGAATTGAATTTCAAAATTTCCTGTTCGTCTTTGCTCGTTTGAGCGAAAGCCGCGAAGGTTGAAAGAAAGGTTATTGTTGCGATTAAAATTATTTTTTTCATTTTTTTTGCTCCTTCAAAATTGTAAATTTAAGTTTGATAATTGTTCCAAAACGGCATTTATCGCTAAATTCAAGGTTTGGGCGGGGCAATTATTCGCAGATTGCCCCGCATAATTTTTGCGATAAGTGTTTGCCGCCGTTACCTGCTGGTGTTAACAAACTGGATGCAATCGCCTTGATTCTTAAAGCGTCGCGGCGTGTCAAAACGCAACCAACCGCCGTTTTTACACTGTTCCTTGTTGCTTGGCGGTCCGGTTTGCGGGTCGCAAGTGTCGCCGATCCCGTCGAGGTCGAAGTCTGCCTGATTCGGATTGGCGGTCAGCGGACAGTTGTCCGCGCCGTCAAGCACGCCGTCGTTGTCATCGTCCGCGTCGCAGGCGTTGCCGATCCCGTCCGCGTCGGTATCGAATTGGTCGGGATTCGGAGTCGTCGGACAGTTATCGGTTTCATCCGGCACGTCGTCGCCGTCCGTGTCCGCCTGAACGCCCCACGACGGGGACTGATCGGATGCCGGATTGTTGGTTAAATTGGTCGGATTCGAGCCGTCGGCGTTCATCACGTAAATCTCTCGGTTGGACTCAAAAGCAATCTTGCTGCCGTCAGGCGAGAATGACGGTTCAAAATTAAACGACAAGCTGTCGGTCAGACGAGTTTGATTCAAGCCGTCGGCGTTCATCACATAAATTTCCCTGTCGCCGTCGCGGTCGGAAACAAAAGCAATCCTGTTGCCGTCGGGCGAGAATGACGGTTGAAAATCCTCCGCCGCGTTGTTGGTCAAGCGAGTTTGATTCGAGCCGTCGGCGTTCATTACATAGATGTCAAGGTTGTCGTCGCGCTCGGAAGCGAAAGCAATCTTGCCGTTGGGACCGAAGGCTGGACCGGTTTCATTCGCCGGGTTGTTAGACAAGTTCATTTGATTCGAGCCGTCCGAGTTCATTACAAAAATCTCAAAGAGAGAATCAGAAACCAAACATCATCTTGAAC
>MWZA01000157.1 GCA_002050455.1 Acidobacteria bacterium 5-1
CAGACGGACGCAACGAATATGGCAGCCGCTACCGGACTTCCCGCGATTGTTTGGGTGTTTATCTGGATTGGGATTTCGATGTTGATGATTTCGGTTGGACTCCGCTTTTACGCCGTCAGCCAAAAGTCGAAACAGCAGGATTTTTTTATAGAAAGTAATTATTTATGGCATTTTTTTGGCGAAGAAAAAAAGACGAAGATAAATTTTCAACCTCGGTGCTTGGCTTGGACAAGTCAATAGAGGAACTAAAAGCGCAGGAAGAAGCGGTTGAGCGCGAAATCGGCGTTAGATTTACCAAGGCAATTGAGAAGACGCGGCATTCGATAAACAACAAACTCGACACAATTTTTGAAAACCGCAAGCAGATTGACGAAGCATTTCTCGACGAACTCGAAGAAATGCTAATTTCCACCGACATCGGCGTGGCGACGACTTTGCAGGTTTTGGACGCGGTGCGGCGCGGCGTGTCAAGACAGGAAATAAACGATTTACAAGCGTTAAAAGCGGCGATGAAAAAGGAACTTTTGGACATTCTGCATTCGTCGGAAAACAAAGGCGTAGCTTCGGAAACAAGCATTTCCGATTCGATAAAACCGTATGTTTTGATGGTCGTCGGCGTGAACGGTGTCGGGAAAACAACGACTATCGGCAAACTCGCCCAAAGAATAAAAATGGAAGGCAACGAGATTTTGATTTGCGCGGCAGATACGTTTCGCGCCGCCGCTTCCGAGCAATTGGAAATTTGGTCACAACGCGCTGGAGTTCCGCTGATTCAACAAAAACAAGGAACTGACCCGGCGGCGGTTTTGTTTGACGCTTTGAAATCGGCAAAAGCGCGAAACGCCGACGTTTTGATTGTTGACACAGCCGGACGCTTGCATAACAAATCAAATTTAATGGCGGAACTAGAAAAAATGAAACGCATCGCCGGACGCGAAGTGCAGGACGCGCCGCACGAAACGCTGCTCGTCATTGATGCCGTTACCGGACAAAACGGACTCGAACAAGCGCGGCAATTTTTGAAAGTCGCCGACGTTACCGGAATCGTTTTAACCAAACTCGACGGCACGGCAAAAGGCGGAATCGCCGTGGCGATTGCCAAAGAGTTAAGTTTGCCGATCCGCTACGTCGGCATCGGCGAAACGGTTGACGATTTGATGGTTTTTGACGCGGAGAAATACGTGAACGGACTATTTAATTAGGAGGTTATCAAATGACACAAACAATTGAAGCAATATATCAAAACGGAATATTTAAGCCGCTAAATCCTGTTTCAGAGGAAATTACGGAAGGTGAAAAGGTGAAACTTGTTGTTGAGATAGAAGGAGTGAACCCAATTTTGAAATTAGCAGAAAACTTTTATGAAGGTCTTTCGGAAGAAGACATTGACGAAATTGAAAAAATCGCGCTTGACCGTTCAAACTTTTTCGGAGACAGAAAGCCGTGAACGAGCTTTTGTTGGATACGGACACAATTTCATTTTTTCTGCGTAACCAGCCGAAAGTAATGTTGAACGCAAGCGACTATTTGAAATTCCATAAAGGTTTTACATTTTCGATTATCACGCGCTTTGAGATTTTGCGCGGTTTGATGGTGAAAAATGCTCAAAGACAAATAACCAACCTCGGACTAATTTGCCTGCAAAGCCGAGAAATAAATCTAACGAGTGAAATTATCAATCGCGCTTCGGAAATCTACGCCGATTTATACAAACGCGGTCAATTGATTGGTGACGCAGACATTTTAATTGCCGCCACCGCTTTGGAAAACAGCTTGTCTGTTGTTACGAATAACGAATCACATTTCAATCGAATTTCAGGTTTGCAGGTTTTGAATTGGAATAAATAAAAGCTGCCGATTTGATGGTTTTCTATGCGGAAAAATATGTGAACAGTTTGTTTAATTAAACTGTTTACTGTATCTTTTTGTAGATACAATTATGAAAAGTAAAATTCAAAAATGGGGCAATAGTTTGGCGATTCGGATTCCGAAACCGTTTGCGGTGCAGACGGAAATTGAACAAAATTCGATAATTGAGTTATCGGTAATTGACGGCAAAATTGTGGTTGAACCGGAAAAGAAAAAACCGAAATACACGCTCGAAGAATTGCTTGACGGTGTGACGGAAGAAAATCTGCACGGTGAAATTGATTTTGGAAAGCCGATCGGAAAAGAGATTTGGTAATTTATGAATTATATACCAAAACGCGGCGATATTGTCTGGTTAAACTTTGACCCGCAAACCGGACACGAGCAAGCAGGCAGAAGACCGGCATTGGTTCTTTCGCCTGAAATCTATAACGAAAAAGTTGGTTTGGCGATATTTTGTCCGATTATGAGCAGAAGTAAAAGTTACCGCTTTGAAGTTAAAATTCCGGCGAATCTAAAAGTCAAAGGCGTGATTTTGTCAGACCAAATTAAGAACTTCGATTGGCGAAACAGAGAAGCCAAATACATCTGCCGGATTCCGAAAGAAACACTCGAAGATATTGTCGAAAAACTCGACACCTTAATCAAAATATAGAAATTGATTCAGCCGAATTCAGAAATTGATTTGCAAATGACGCGGCGTGCTTTGGAACTCGCGGCTTGCGGTATCGGGCAAGTTTCTCCAAGTCCGCTGGTCGGCTGTGTGATTGTCGCGGAAAACGGCGAAATCGTCGGCGAAGGTTGTTATATTTATGAGAAATTAACACACGCCGAAATTCTCGCGCTAAATCAGGCGCGTGGGAAAGCAAAAGGCGCAACGGCGTATGTTTCGCTCGAACCGCACGCGCATCACGGCAGAACGCCGCCTTGCACGGATGCGTTGATAAATGCCGGAATAAAAAGAGTTGTTTCACCGATTGAAGACCCGAATCTGCTGGTTGCGGGCAAAGGTTTTGAGTTTTTACGGCAAAACGGAGTGGAAGTTATGACGGGAATTTTAAGAGAAGAAGCCGAGAAACAAAACGAAAAATATATTCACTGGCACAAAATGAAAAGACCTTTCGTGCATTTAAAAATGGCGACATCTTTGGACGGAAGAATTGCCACCAGAACAGGCGATTCGCGCTGGATTACCGGCGAAGAGTCGCGCCAAAGAGTTCACGAACTGCGCCACGAATATGACGCGATTTTAGTCGGCGCAAATACGGTGGTCGTTGATAATCCGAGTTTGACCGACAGGAGCGGAAAGAAACGCCGCCAAAAACTCGTGCGAGTTGTTTTGGACAATTCGCTGCGAATTTCGCTCAACTCACAGCTTGTTTTGACTGCAAAAGACATTCCGACAATTGTTTTTACCGACAACGAAATGGACGAAAAAATTAAATTCCTGAAGGACGAAGGCGTGGAAATCGTGCGGATTGCCGAAGGCGGCAGAAATCTCTTTGGCGTTTTGCAGGAACTTGCGAAAAAAGATATTCAGAGCGTTTTGGTCGAAGGCGGCGCGGAAGTTTCCGGCTCGTTTTACGATGCGAAAATGATTGATAAAATCTCGTTTTTCATCGCGCCAATCGTCATCGGCGGGCGCGATGCGCCGACGGCAATCGGCGGACACGGCGCACAGCAGCTTTCAAGCGCAATGCGTCTGCGGGATGTTGAAATCACGCATCACGGCGACGATCTGGAGATTACAGGATATCCTTCAAGAGGATAAAGGACAAAGGATGAAGGATGAAAAAAAACTAAGACCAAAATCCGAAGACCGAAAACCGATTTACGCTAAAAAATCCTTCGGGCAAAATTTCCTCGTTGACCAAAATTACATCAACAAAATAATTTCCGCGCTCAATCCAAACAAAGACGAAACAATTATCGAAATCGGCGCAGGTCGCGGCGCGTTGACGGAAAAGTTAGTGAAATCAGGCGCAAATGTTTTAGCGATTGAATTTGAAAGAGATATGATTGCGGTTTTGCGAGATAAACTTGGTAAATACGAGAATTTCAGACTTATTGAACAGGACGCGCTTAAAATCAATTTTCAAGCAATAAACAACGAACAACGAACAACGAACAACGAACAACGAATAAAACTTGTCGCCAACTTACCTTATTACATCTCAACCGCGATTCTGCAAAAACTTATCGAACAACGCAAAGTTTTTTCCGAAATGGTTTTGATGTTTCAGCATGAAGTTGTCGAGCGGATAACTGCCGAAGCGGGAAACAAAGAACGCGGTTTTTTGACCGTTTTGGTCGAAGCATATTTGGAAACGGAAAAACTTTTTGACGTTCCGCCGACGGCTTTCCGTCCCGCGCCGAAAGTCTGGAGTTCGGTTGTGCGGTTGCGGATAAAAGATAAAACCGGTATTGAAAATGGAAAGTTGTTTCGAGAAATTATTAGTTTGGGATTTCGGCAAAAGCGCAAAACTATCCTAAATAATCTGAAAAATTTTTCATTTAGTAATTTTGAAAAACAAGAAATGAGCCAAATCCTCGAACAAATTGAAATTTCACCGGACAGACGGGCGGAAACCTTATCGATTGATGAATGGAAAAGGCTCGTCCAATCTCTGACAGATTAGTTTATGTTTTAATTTCAAGGTGTTTTTTTGCGGAAAAATCAACGAAGCGATGAGAGAGATTTCGATTACTCCCAAAATAATTCCGAGCGAGTAAGAAATCGGAAATTTTCCGCCGTAAAAATCATTGAGCCGAACCATTTTCAAACCGACGAACTAAGCAAACCGTTATGGGAAAACCAAGTTTGAGAAAGAGAAAAGCAATCCATTGTGGTATAGTTAAAAGTTTAGAAATTTGATGTAAGATTGTTTTAATTAAAGGAAAGTTACTGTGGAAAAAATTGAAATAATACCGCTGGGCGGAATCGGTGAATTTGGAATGAATTGTATGGGCATTCGCTACGGCGACGAGATGATTGTCGTAGATGCGGGAATGGGTTTTCCCGAAGAAACGCCTTTCGGAGTTGATATTTCGATTCCGAATTTTGATTTTTTAGAAGAATACCGCGACGATTTGACCGCGCTGATTTTGACGCACGGACACGAAGACCATATCGGCGCGCTGCCTTATTTTTTGAAAAAATTCAATCTGCCCGTTTATGGTTCGCGTTTTACTTTGGCTCTGGCGGAAAAGCGTCTGGAAGAACACGATTTGCTTGATTCGGTTTTGCTTCATCGCGTTGAGGCAAACGACGTGGTGGAAATCGGCAGTTTCAAAATAGAATTTATCCACGCTTCGCATTCTTTGGTTGATTGTTTTTCTTTGGCGATAAAAACGCCAATCGGAACGCTGATTCACACGGGTGATTACAAGATTGACGACCAGCCTGTAATCGGCAAACCTTACGATTTGAAAACCTTGGCAAAATACGGTGATGAAGGCGTTTTGGTTTTACTTTCCGATTCGACAAACGCAACTGTTGCGGGCAGAACGCCTTCGGAACAAGCAGTTATTCCGGCGTTTGAAGAGATTTTCGCGCAAGCGGCGGGCAGAATTTTCGTGGCGACATTTTCTTCTTCGATGCACCGTTTGCAAGTCGCTTTTGATGTGGCAAAGGCTTTTGACAAAAAAGTCTGCGTTCTCGGACGTTCAATGGAGAAAAATGTCGAAATCGCCGCCGAACATGGTCTTTTAGTTATTCCGTACAACACTTTGGTTGCTTTGGGCGAATCGCGCGGTTTGCCTGACGATGAAATCGTCTATCTCGTTACGGGTTCGCAAGGCGAATCAAGAGCGGCATTGGCAAATCTGGCAAACGGCAGCTACAAGGGAATGGAAATCGAAAAAGGCGACACGGTTTTGCTTTCGGCGCGAATTATTCCGGGCAACGAAAGAGCAATTTCGCAGCTTATCGGTAATCTCTATAAACGCGGCGCAAACATTATCGAAGAAAAACGCCGTCTGATTCACGTTTCGGGACACGCTTCGCAGGAAGACATTCGGATTATGACCGAAACGGCGCGTCCAAAATATGTCGTGCCAATTCACGGCGAGTATTGGATGCTGTTTCGCCACAAGGAATTTATCAAAAATCATATCGAAGGTTATTCGGACGAAAACGTAATATTGATTGAAAACGGCGACACTTTGGAGATTGACGAATTCGGCGCGAGAATTTCGGCGCACAGCGATCTCGAAAAAACATTTATTGACCAAGCCGCACTTGACGAAATTGATTATGACATTGTCCGCGAGCGCAAAAAACTCGGCTTTAGCGGAATGATTTCGCTGGTCGTAACAATTGACAAAGACACCAAACAGTTAAAACAAGAACCGCAAATCACCGTCCAAGGCGTTGCCGGAATTGATCCGCTTAACGGGCTTCTGGAAACCGCGCGAGAATCAATTGCTGACGCAGTTGCAGCCATGAAGCGCGAAGAATTTATCAATAAAAACGGCGCGAAAGAGAGTTTGCGTGTTCATCTGAAAAGATTTATCCAAAAGGAAACCGGCACAAAACCGGTGATTGTGCCGACGATTGTTGAGGTTTAAGTTTATGAACGGAAATTTAAGAACAAACACGCAAATCAAGCAAAGACCTTTTGGCTTTGCCGACGACGAAGTTTTTTATCCCGAAGCTGACGGAGAGCCGATGGCTGAAACAGATAAGCACAGAAATTTAATGGTTGAGTTGATTGATATTTTAAAGCGTTATTTCACCGAGCAACCTGATGTTTATGTAACGGGAAATATACTGTTTTATTATGTCGAAGGTGTGCCTGAGGAAGTTGTCGCGCCGGATGTAATGGTTTGTTTCGGAGTTAATAAAGATGAGCGTCGAACTTATAAACTTTGGGAAGAAAAAATTCCATCGGTAATTATCGAAATTGCTTCGCATAGCACGTTCAAAAAAGACCGCACCGAAAAACGCGAACTTTATGAAACGCTTGGGGTTAAAGAGTATTTTATATTTAATCCTGAATATCCGAAAACTTTGCCATCGCTGCTTGGTTATCGGCTTGCAGACGGCGAATATGAACCTTTGAAAATTGAAAACGGGAGAGTTTTTAGCGAGATATTAAACTTAGAGTTAGTTGATACAAAAAATACTCTGCGGTTTTCTGACGTCGCTAAAAATGAGTTTTTACCGACTGCTAATGAGTTAATTGCGCGTTTGGAAAAGAAATTGGCGAAACTCAAAGATGGTTAACAAAAAATCTCTCGAACTTTTCCGTCAAATTCGTGTCGAAGTCGCGCCCGAAACATTCAATCTCGTTTCTCTGCGCCGCGAAGATTGGCTGAAGCTGCTCGAAAATCCCGAACTTTCGCCGCGAATGTCCGCGCCGTTTATGATTTTGTCGGACAAATGGGAAGTGACGCTTTTATTGGACGAAATTGATTTCGGCACAATCCGCCGCGCGATTCAGGACGCGAAAACGCAAGGAAATTTCCGGCTTTTGTCCTTCGATGTTGAACTTGATTTTAACGTCGTCGGATCTCTTGCGGAAATTTCGCGGATTTTAGCCGAAGCCGAAATTTCAATCGTCGCGCTTTCGGCATTTTCGCGCGACCATATTTTGGTTAAACAAAAAGATTTGGCGCAAGCGTTGAAGGTTTTAAGCGAGTATATTGCCGAGCTTTGTTAAAATTTAACCAAACAGTTGTTGAAAATATAAATACAAAACATATCGTAAAGGATTTTTTCTTCGCGCCTTTGCGGCTTTGCGGGAGATTTTTAATGTTTTAGTTTCTCGCAAAGACGCAAAGGCGCAAAGTTTGATATAAATAAAACTTTTGAGTAAGACTAATTATTGATTATGTTGGATTTGAATTTTGTCAGAGAAAATTTAGAAGCGGTAAAAACCGCTCTGGAAAACCGTAATTTTCCGACGGCGAGTCTGAATAAGTTTGTCGAATTAGACGCGGAACGCCGCCGCGTGATTAGTGAAGCCGATAAAATAAATCAGCGGCGCAACGCTTCGAGCAGGGAAATCGGCGCGTTGATGCAAGCCGGACAGCGCGAGAAAGCCGAAGAACTAAAAACGAAAGTTGCTGAATTAAAGATTTTACAAACCACGTTTGAAAAACAGCGAGCCGAAGCCGAAAGCGAAATGCGCGAACTTCTTTCAGGTTTGCCGAATATTCCGGCGAGCGATGTTCCTGTCGGTGCGGACGAAAGCGCGAATGTCGAAGTCAGAAAATGGGGCGAGCCGAAACAGTTTGATTTTGAACCGAAAGACCACGTTGATTTGGGCGAAAGTTTAGGCATTCTGGATCTGGAACGCGCAACGCAGATAGCTGGTTCACGTTTTGCAATTCTAAACGGCGCGGGCGCACGGCTTGAACGCGCTCTGGTCAATTTTATGCTCGACGTTCACACCATCGAACACGGTTATACGGAAACTCTGCCGCCGTTTATTGTTAACGGAAATGCGTTATATGGGACAGGACAATTGCCGAAGTTTGAAGATGATTTGTTTAAACTAACCGACGAGCGCGGGTTTTATTTGATTCCGACGGCGGAAGTTCCGGTTACGAATTATCACGCCGGAGAAATTTTGGAAGCAAACGATTTGCCGAAGTCTTTCGCGGCTTATTCGCCTTGTTTTCGCTCGGAAGCCGGAAGTTATGGAAAAGACACGCGCGGTTTGATTCGCCAGCATCAATTTGAAAAGGTTGAATTGGTGAAATTATCTTTGCCGGAAAGTTCTGAAGAAGAACACGAAAGACTGACGGCAAACGCCGAAAGAATTTTGCAGCTGCTCGGTTTGCCGTATCGCACAGTCATTTTGTCAACCGGCGATTTGGGATTCGGGGCGAAGAAAACTTACGACATCGAAGTTTGGATTCCGTCACAAAATACTTACCGTGAAATTTCTTCTTGTTCAAATTGCGGTGATTTTCAGGCGCGGCGTATGAATCTGCGTTTCCGACGCGCGGGCGGCACAAAACCGGAGTTTGTGCATACTTTGAACGGTTCAGGTTTAGCGGTCGGGCGCACTTGGATTGCGGTTTTGGAAAATTATCAACAAGAAGACGGCTCGATTTTAATTCCCGAAATTTTCCAATCGTATATGAATGGCTTGGAGAGAATCGAAAAAATAGATTTTTGATTGTTCTGCAAAACTGCGAAATATTGGTTAATGAAAAAGAAAAAAGCAGTGTCGCTCACTTTTGGTGACACTGCTTTTCCTTTATTCACTTTAACTTGCCTGCTTAAGTCAAGCCTTGATTTTTTGCTTCTTCTTTGACGGTTTCTTTAACTTGCCCAGCGACTTGCTGGACTTTTCCAACAGCGTCGCGGGCAGTTTCTTCAGCTTTTTGCACCAAATTTTCCCGCGTTTCACCCATCCAGCGATTTTCAACCTGCGTCGAAGGAATCGCCAGACCGACCGCCGCGCCGAGTGCCATTGCCACCGCGCCAACCGCTAACGGATTTTCCTGCATATAATAATCGTATTGGTCCTGCGCCGTTTCGGCAAGATCGGCGGCTTGCGAACCAACTTTATCATATGTTTTACTTGCAACATCGCTGACTGTATTGGAAACTGCGGTGACTGCGCCACTAACTGAATCGGAAACTGCTCCCGCCGCGCCGCTCACCTTATCCTGTGCCGCCGCCAGCGTTGATTTATTATCTCTTGATGAAAACTCGCGCCCCTCATCCCGTTCGTCATAGGTAGCTCTCGATGAAAATCCGCGCCTGTAATTTCGATTGTCGCGTTCATAATCATCATTGTAACGATAATTCGGTCGCTTTTTCTGATAACCGTTTATCAAAAGTATTCCGGTACCCAATCCAATTAAAGCTATTGCTAACGGGTTCTGGCGTACGGTTCGCACTATCCTTGTATCCGCCACTTCATTTATTCCTTTATCTACATAATTCATAACATCTCCTATTTTTCCTATTGTTGCATCATAAACAGTGTTTTTTGCCGTTTGAAATGTTTCACCGACATATTCCGAAACTTCTGTTTTAACTTGTTCGCTGATGTTTGAAAAACTCAGCTTTTCTTGAATGGCATCAATCGTTTCGCTCATTTCGGCGCGTGTTCCTTTGATATTTGCCTTTATGTGCTCAGTATCATCGGAAGTTTCGTCCTTGTCTGTTTCTACATCATTTGAATATTCCCCGCCGCTTGAATAATTTTCATCCGAACTGTCCTTTAAATAAGCATTCTCCGGCGGTTCGGTTACTACCACGACGCTTGTTGTTTTTTCAACAATTACCGGTGTTTCTTCATTTAACTCACTTGGTCTTTCAGCCATTTTGCATCCTCCTTTATCGTTTCAACCGTTTGACGCGGTGCCAGCTCGGTATTTTTCAAAGCATTTAACGCCGACATAATAAGTATCACTGCCGCGATAGCGACGATGATTCCGACGAGCAATGCCGCCGTCCACGCCGGAATCATATACGACAAACCGATGATTAACGCGGCAATGAAAGCCTGAAAAGCCGCAAAAGCAACCGAACCGCCCACTATCAAATACCCGACATTTTTTCCAACCTTTGTAGCCTTTTGCGTCATTTCGACTTGTGCTAACGCAACTTCCTGCCTGACCAAAGTGCCGGTTTCGTTGGCAAGCTCGGAAAAAAGATCTCCTAAAGAGCGTTCTTCTTTGATTATTTGTTGTGCCATAACTTACACTCCTTTATTCGGTGAAGCGAAACTCGCCGATGTTTTAGTGTCAGTTCCGGTCGCCTCTGTATTTAAGTCTGTTTGATTTCTCTCAGGTTTCATTTTCTCGTCAAAATTTTCCGGCAGATGAATGCCTCTGTTTTGTTTTGGCAGAAATCTGTCTTCCCGTTCATAACGCGGGCGACGCATCAAGGCTTGATTCGGATTGCCGCTTCTCAAAAATCGTGCTGCCAAAATTCCGAGCGCAAATGCTCCGCCGAGAAATAACGCCGGATTACGTTGAGCAAAATCTTCAACATCGCTCATTAGTTCACCTAAATCCTTTTTCTCCAGATAACCCGAAAATTGTTCAACTTTATCGGCTACCGTGTTGCTGTAATTGGCGGTTACTTCAGCGACACCGTGCGTTTGTTCCGCGCCGCGCAAATTATCGCCCATTTGCCGAATATTGTCGGCGACGCTCGATAAACTTTGAGCGAGATTAATTTTTTCCTCATCAATTTTCGATGCCGCTTTTTTGGTCGCCGTGCCATAGGCTTTGCTGGCAGCTTCACTGGTTGATTCTTTCGCTTGTTTATAAATGTCCTTCGCCGCTTCGGTGTCGCCGCGCACTATATTGCCCACTTTATTAGCAAGTTCGCTGTCCGGTTGAGCAGTCTGGCTGCCTGTTTTCCCACTTTGCGAAACGTTTTGCGTTCTGTCAGTTGTACTGTTTATTTTGTTGTCTTGTTTTTTGTTTTCAAAATCTGTCATATCTTTAATCCCCTTTTCGAATTTTATTATCTACAAAAGCAAAAATTTTCTTTCAATTTGTAATAGTTGATTTTTCAATTACTTAGCGAAAGAAAACTTTGCTTTCAACCATAAAAACAATTTCTTCGTTTTTAACTTTTTAATCTATTCGCCGTCAAAAATTTATCGGTCAGTCAGGCGTTTTTATTCTTCCATCAAAAAATTTATCTCGCATAAAACTACCTTTCTTATTCTTTGACTAGTTTTCACCCGAAACCGCCAGGCTGTAATTTTCTTTGTAAATTCTGTGAAACAACCACCAGCGGTTTTGTCAATCCATTTTCAATTCTCAATAATTATTATTTGTAAGAAAATCAAACAAATTTTTGAGATAAAAACACACTGTGCAAAAATTATGCCGGAAGAAAAAACTCGTTTTTTGAATAAAAAACAGAACTATTTTAAATAAATAAGGCGGTTGATTAAAATTAGTGTATTAAATTGCAACGCTGAGGAATTCAGCACAACAGGAGTAATTAAAATTTGCTTTGTTTTTCATCAATTTATAAGGTGAAATAATGAATTCGCGGCAAATAAATAGAATCATAGCCGGCGGACAAACGGGCGTTGACCGCGCCGCATTTGATTTTGCGTTGGAAAACGAAATTGAAATCGGCGGTTTTATTCCAAAAAATCGCCGCGCCGAAGATGGCAGAATTTCGGAAAAATATAAGAATCTGGTCGAAACCGAAACGGAAAATCCGGCAGAAAGAACCAAGTTAAATGTGAAAATGGCGGACGCGACTTTAATTCTTTCGCACGGCGAACTTACCGGCGGTTCACACTTAACCAAGAAATTTGCGGAAAAATATCAAAAACCCTTTTTGCATCTTGATCTTTCGGTTTTGACGATTGCCCAAGCAACTGAAAAAACTCGCCGATGGATTGCTTCGGCTGATTATAAAAATTTGAATGTTGCAGGTCCGCGTGCTTCGGAAGATGCAAAAATCTATCAGAAAGCGAGGGATTTTTTTCGAGAGTTGTTAAGTTAATGTTTTAAGCGAAAAATTTTTGGTTTGTTTGCGTATTTTGCGGGCATGATAAAAATAAAATTGGTATAGTTGACAACTCAAGTTTATGATAAAGATATTTCCGGATTTAAATAAATTAAATCAGATTGCCGCCGAAAAATTTATCACAATCGGAAACCGGGCAATTGAACAAAATGGCAGATTTGCCGTCGCCCTGGCGGGCGGTTCAACGCCAAAATTGCTTTACCGGCTTCTGACAACCACGCAGTTTAAAAATAAAATTGACTGGACGAAAGTTTTTTTCTTTCTCGGCGACGAGCGCAATGTTTCGCCCGAAAATCAAGAAAGTAATTTTCGAACGGCAAACGAGAATCTGTTTAAACCTCTGCAAATTCCGGCGGAAAACATCTTTCGCTGGCAAACTGAACTGACAAACGCCGAAAAGATTGCCGAAAATTACGCGCAGACAATCAAGAATTTTTTCGATTTAACAGAAAACGAGTTTCCGCGGTTTGATTTGATTCTGCTCGGAATGGGCGATGACGGACACACGGCTTCGCTTTTTCCTTTCACCACTGCTTTAAGCGAAACCGAAAAAATCGCCGTTTCAAATCGTGTCGAAAAACTAGACACAACTCGTTTGACCTTTACTTTTCCAACCATTAATAACTCTTTAAACATCATTTTTTTAATCGGCGGCGCGTCAAAAGCCGAAACTTTACAGCAGGTTTTAGAAGGCGAATTTCAACCCGAAAAATTTCCATCTCAAGCCGTAAAACCGCGCAGCGGAAATTTGTTTTGGTTGGTTGATGAGCAAGCGGCGCAGCTTCTAAAATAAAAACTCAATTTACCATTTGCCATTTATCATTTACCATTAAACAAATATGGAAATTGAAATAGCCATCGCCATTTTGATTTTGCTTGTCCTGACGTTTTTGGCAACGATTGATATGGCTTTCTCGCAACTGAGCGACGTTAGCCTGCGGCGCACTTCAACCGATTGGGAGGAAAATTCCGCGTCGCGTTCGTCTGCATTTTTGCGCGAGATTTTAGAAAATCGCCCGCGCTTCCGGTTTGCGCTGTCGGCGGCGATTCAGATTTTGCTGATTAGTTTTTCCGTTCTGATAACGCTTATTACAATTAGTTTTAATCCACCGTATTGGGAAGTTTTGACCACTGCCTTACTTATCGGTTTGGTCGCGTCCATCACTTTTCGTCAAATAATTCCGCGTTTTCTAACCTGGAAAAATCCCGAAACCAAATTGCTTTTTCTACTTCCAATTATTCGCCCGTTTTACGGTTTGTTGTCGGGTTTGGCTGACCCGTTTCATTTTTTTACAAAAGATAATTCACAGGTTGAAACGACGATTGTTACAAATCAAACCGTCGAGGAAGAGCGCGAAGATAATGCCGAAGACATTCAGGCACTCATCGAAATGGGCGAAGCCGAAGGCATTTTGGAAGAAAAAGAACGCATTTTAATCGAAACGATGTTTGAATTCAGCGAAACGCGGGCGGGCGAAATTATGACACCGCGCACCGAAATTTGCGGTTTGCCGATTGACTCAACCGTCAAGGACGTGCGTGATTTGATAATCGAAGAAAAATTCTCGCGCCTTCCGGTTTATCGAGATACGGTTGACAACATTGAAGGCGTGATTTATGTCCGCGATTTGCTCAATGCTTGGTCTGAAGGTAATGAAAATCAAACGATTGAAACTCTTCTTCGTCCTGCTTTTTTTGTTCCCGAAACCAAATCCGCCGCCGAACTTCTTCAAAATATGCAGCTCAGCCACGTTCAAATTGCGATTGTCGTTGACGAATACGGCGGTGTGGCGGGACTTTTAACAGTTGAAGATATTTTGGAGGAAATTGTCGGCGAGATTGAAGACGAAGACATCGAAGAGGAGATTGTAGAAATCATCGAAGGCACAGACAAAAGCTATTACGATGTTATCGGTTCAACCGAAATCGGCAAAGTCGAACGGCTTTTTGATATGGAAATCGAAGACGATGATTTTACGACCATTGCCGGACTTGTTACGAGTGAAGCCGGTTATGTTCCAAAAATCGGCGAAAGATTGGATATTCGCGGTCTGGAGGTGGAAATTCTGAACGCCGACGAAAAGAAAATCAGCCTGTTGCGTTTAAGGAAATCACTGCCCGAAGTGCAAATTTTTAACGGAGAGAAAACTGCCTGATTAACCCAAGCTGCCGGTTATCAAAGTTTTTAAGATATTGTCCGCGAAATACGCTAAAAAATAAAGCGAGAGTAACGCGGGCAAAAAATTCTTAAAGTTTTATAACCGGCAGCTTGGGTTAATTAAATTAAAATTTTTTATGCTTTCCAAAAAAGGTAATCCGAAATGTTGGAATCATATTTAAATAATTTATCGCCTGTTCTGGCGATGTTGGTAACGCTGGTGTGTGTGCTGGTGATCGGGACAACAGCGCAAATCGCCGCCGAAAAAATGCGGCTTCCGGCAATCGGACCGCTTCTTTTGGTCGGTTTGCTTTTCGGACCCGATATTATCGGCTTGGTGCAGCCATCTATTCTGGGCGACAGCTTTCGCCTGATTATTAGAATGGCGGTGGCGATTGCCGTTTTTGAAGGCGGATTGCTCTTAAACGTCTATGATTTACGGCATACTTCACGCGCCGTTACAGGACTGATTAGCGTCGGACTTTTGATTACGACAATTTTAGCGGCGGTTTTAGCGCATTATCTGCTTGGAATATCTTGGGAAATCAGCATTCTTTTCGGAGCGATTGTTTCAGTTACCGGTCCGACCGTTATCACGCCGATTTTAGAAAAAGTTAAAGTAAATCGCCGCGTGCGCTCGACTCTCGAAAGCGAATCGGTCATTGCCGACCCTTTGGGCGTAATTTTAGCCGCAATAATTTTTACCGCCATTACTAGCGAAGGCGAATGGACTTTTGTCGCCAAACATGCGATTGAAACAGTTTTAGCCGGAACTTTAACCGGCGTTTCCGTTGCCGTATTTATCTGGTTAATATCAAATCGTTTTCACTTTTTACCATCAAAATATGCTCGTCTGGTTATTCTCGGTGCGGCGCTTGTCGCTTATACGGCTGCCGAACTTTTCGCTCACGAATCGGGCGTTTTGGCGGCGGCAATTGCCGGAGTAGCCATCGGCTCGCTGGATATTCCGCATAAGGAACAAGTCGAAGAATTCAAAGGCGACCTTGCTTCGATTGCGATTTCCGCCGTTTTTATACTTCTGGCGGCAAGTTTGCGTCTTCGGGATTTAACCGCGCTCGGTTGGGGCGGAGTTGCAGTTGTTTTTCTTTTAATGTTTGCCGTGCGTCCGATTCGCGTTTTTCTCTCGACTTACGGCTCGGAACTGCGGCGCAACGAAAAACTTTTTATTTCATTTCTTGGTCCGCGCGGAGTTGTGGCGGCTTCGGTCGCTACATTTTTCTCGTTGGAATTGATTGATTCCGGTTACACGGAAGGCAAAACCTTGGTTTCATTAGTTTTTGCTGTTATTTTAGGAACAGTTTTGATTGAAGGAACAGCCGCCGGATGGCTGGCGAAATTTTTTAGAGTTATGCCAAAACACACAATTATTGTCGGAGCGGACGAAACGGGGCTGGTGCTTGCCGCAAAACTTATCGAAGCGGGCGAAACTATTTCGATTATTGATTGGGAAGAAGAAAACTGCGCCGAGGCGAAAAAACTAAAGGGCGCAAATGTCTACTGCGCGGATGCGACCAGTGTTGACGTATTAAAAAAAGCCGGTGTTCCCACTGCAAAATGCGTGATTGTTGCTACGCCGAGCGATAAAGTCAATCTTTTAGTCAGCCAAGTCGTGCGCTCAAACTTCGGCGATAAACGCATTGTCGCCCGCGCCAACACAACCTCGAATTTTTCAGCCTTCACCGAAGCGGGAATCGAAACGATGAGTCCGGTTCACGCATCGGCGGCAATTTTGGAAAATATGGTTTTGCGTCCGAGTCTTTTTAAACTTCTGGCAGCACGCGGCGGCGGCGAAGAAGATGAAGTGATTGACGAAGTCCGCGTTACTTCCAAACGAAAACTCGGTACATCATTGGCACAACTCCAATTGCGCGGCTGTCTGGTTGTTGCACTGCGGCGCGACGGCAAACTTGTTCCGCCGAATGGTTCAAGCGTCATTCGCCATAATGATATTTTGACACTTCTCGGCGACCAAAAATCACTTGAGAGAGCGAAGAAAAGATTGCAGGTAGCGGATTGAATTTTGTAAGAAATTTAACGCAAAGGAGCAATGAATACGGATTTTTTTGAATAGTTTATAAAAGAAAAGATTGTCATTATTTTATAAAGAAATGCTTAGCATCTCTGCGCCTTTGCGTTAAAATAATTTTTTAGTTTTGCAAAAAGTATGAAAGCAATAGCAGTAACGCCAAAAACGGCAAATTCAATTCGGTTAATAAAAATGGACAAGCCGAAACTCACTGAAATAAAAGACGGGCGCGGAGTTTTGGTCGAAGTTTTGCGCGTCGGAGCGTGCGGAACAGATAGAGAAATCAACAACGGCGAATATGGAGTCGCACCTAAAGGTTTTGATTTTCTTGTTCTCGGACACGAAAATTTCGGGCGGGTTGTGCAAATCGGCGAAAATGTCAAAGAACTTGCCGTGGGCGATTTTGTTGTTGCCAGCGTGCGCCGTCCGGGACGCAGTTTTTATGACAAAATTAGCACACCGGATTTTACGACAGACGACAAATATTTTGAGCGCGGCATCTCGCGTCTGCACGGTTATATGGCGGAATATTACGCGGAAAGCGCGGATTTTCTCGTCAAGATTCCGCCCGCGATTACCAATATCGCTATTCTTCTCGAGCCGCTTTCGATAATCGAAAAGGGTTTAAAGCAAGCGTCGGACATTCAGGAACGCTTGAAAATTTGGCGACCGAAAACCGCCGCCGTTTTAGGAACGGGAAGCGTCGGACTTTTAACGGCATTGGCGTTGCGCTTGCGCGGTTACGAAGTTCACGGCTTCGGCAAAGACACAGGCAAAGGTTATTTGAACGCGGAATTGTGCGAAGCCATCGGTGCGACTTACGATTCGACGCTTGAACTTTCGGTAACGGAAAGCGTGAAAAAATACGGCGAATACGATTTGATTTTTGAATGCACGGGTTATTCGCCGATAATTTTCGACGCAATGCAATCACTTAATCAAAACGGCATTTTGATTTTGTCGTCTGTTACGGGCGGTGACCGCAAAACCGACCAAGTTCCGTCCGACAAAATCAATCAGCAATTTGTTTTGGGAAACCGCGCAATGCTCGGCACGGTCAATGCCAACCGCGAACATTTTGAACTCGGCGTAAAGGATTTAGCACTCAGCGAGGCGATGTATCAAGGCTGGCTGTCGCGGATGATGACGCACAAGGTCGAAGGCTTAGAAAATTACGAAAGAGTTTTCGACATTCTAAACAATGCGGCGAAATACAGCGCGATAAAAGTATATTTTGAAGTGAATGAGATTTAAAACCGATCAATTCTTGTCAGAACCGCCTGCGGTAGCGGCGGGTTCTTTTATGCTTTGGAATGAATTGAGAGAAAGAGAATTGTTCATTATTCTTTATCAATTATTGATTGCCTTTTCGCAAAGAAAAGCGTTTTTTACTGAATAATAATAAACAATTGAGAATGAACAATGAATAATTACCAGTCTTTTAGCTAAATTTTACTCTTTTGCATAAGGTGAAGGATTAATAAATCTCAATCATCGTTTTTCCATCAGACGTAATAGACCCGCGATACATTCCCTCACTGTTGAATGGTAAGGCGACATTTCCCAACGCGTCCACCGCAATCAACCCGCCTTCGCCGCCGATTTCGCGCAAGTATTCGACAGTTTCATTTGCCGCTTCGACTAAACTCAAATTTTTATATTTCATCCGGCAAGCTACATCATAAGCCGCAACTGTCTGCATAAAAAATTCGCCGTGTCCGGTGCCGCTAACCGCGCAAGTTTTATCGTCGGCATAAGTTCCCGCGCCGATAATCGGTGTGTCGCCGATGCGTCCGAATTTTTTGTTGGTCATTCCGCCCGTCGAAGTTGCGGCGGCAAGATTGCCGAAAGAATCACACGCCACCGCGCCAGCCGTGCCAATTTTGGATTTTGGATTTTGGATTTTGGATTTTGGATTGATTAAACTCTGAGCTTTGGACTTTGAATTTTCAATTTCAAGAGCTGGAATCTGGGATCTGGAATCTGGAATTTCCGATTGACTTTGAACTTTGAACTTTGAACTTTGAACTGTTGGAGCGTGGTCGAGTTGGACAACGCCTTTGGCTCGCGCCTCAAGCAATTGTTGGTAACGAAAATCGGTGAAAAAGTATTCGTCGGGTGCAAATTCGACATTCATTTCCTTAGCGAATTCGTTTGCGCCAATGCCCGCCAGAAAATAATGTTCGGTTTCCTCCATCACAAGCCGCGCAAGTTTTATCGGATTTTTGACGTTTCGGACAAAAGCCACCGCGCCCGAATTATGAGTTTTGCCGTCCATTATACAAGCGTCCATCTCATTTTTTTCGTCGTGCGTGAAAACCGCGCCTTTGCCCGCATTGAAAAGTGGATTATTTTCGAGTTCAATGACAGATGCTTCAACCGCGTTAAGCGCATTTCCGCCGTTTTGCAGAATTTTCCAACCTGCTTTGAGTGCCGTTTCAAGACCGTTTCTATATTCTTTTTCCAACTCATCGGTCATTAAGGATTTCAAAATTGTGCCTGCGCCGCCGTGAATTGCCAATGCCGATTTTTTCATATTTCCTTAGTATTCCTTAGCGAACTTTACGCCACCAGAGGGAAAGCAAATCTGCTAAAGATGAATTTCATAATAAATCAATTGGATTAAATAATTCCTCATTTATGGTTTGCGTATTAAAAGTTTTGAAATTATTGTTTTCTTTCCAAATAACTAAAATGTCTTCCGATAAGCAAAATTCAATTATCTCCATTGCGGGTCGTTGAGAAAACACAAGAATTTCCTTGATGTTTGAATATCCCATCTGCCTATGAACAATCGAAAATTTGTAAAACTTTAATTGTCCGACACCTTTCACGGTTTGTTTTTCCGTATCAGATGCATCTTCAAGAATCGTTTTTACTTCGTAAAGCAAAGCAGTTTTGTCTATGATAGCTAGACAATCGAATTTGCCTTCAAATAATTGAAAGCCGCAATCTTCGTTTAACTTTGCGAGAACTCTAACGATTTCTTGATGTTTGGCAAGTCGTTTTTGCCTTATTTTGACCGCTTCGGCAAGGTCAATGCTAATTGTAGAAATATTTTTAAGATTTGGAGCTTTAGCAATTTCTTCCACAGAAGTTTTCCAAAAAGGCGTTTTTGCTTTTCTCATTATTTCGGCTTGTTCTTCGGTTGTAATTTCATCTTCGGTAATGACGATTTGCCCAATTAGATATGTTTGATTGTTAATTCTTTCGATGTCGCCTAATTGTTCGGCAATTCCGGGAAGAATTTTCACCGCGTTTGCCGCCATCGAATCTGTTGTTCCAATTTCAGATATTATTTGTTCAATATCTTTTTGAGCAAGATTTGAAATTCGCTCAAACTCTTCATCCGAATCATTCTCAGCTTCCAATGCAAGCAGTAATTTCGGCGTTTCAATTTCGGGAAAATTATTAACGAGTTTTTGTGTCGGGTGCGCTGTCTTTTCTTTTTCAAATCGTTTTCCGGCGAGCGTGGGAAATTGCCAAACATCGCCCGCCAATCTTCCTTCGGGATTCGGTTTCCATTCTTTTCCGTTTTTAAAGATTTTATTTTGCAGACGCTTTTGGCTTTTATACGGCTCGCGGATTTCGTGAAAAGTGAAAGTATCGGTTTTGCTAAACCAAAGAATCGGCTCATAAAAAGCATTAAGCGTTTTGTAGCCGGAAAAACCATTCTCGTAATACCAAATGATTTGCCGACGGTATCGCAAATTTTTCTTGTAAAGATACGATTGCAGATAACAAAGGTAGTTATGAATTCCGTAAATAAAAATCGAGCCGGTCGGTTTGAGAACGCGAACGCTTTCATCAATCCACTGCTTGCTCCAATCAAGCCAATCTTCGACCGTTTTCCAGCAATCGCTTTGATTCTCGAAATTCTTTTTCAAATTATAAGGCGGGTCGGCAATCACGAGGTCAACTGATTCGGCTTTCAATTCTCGCATAAAACCGATGCAGTCTTGCAAATAAATTTTATTCAGCTCTTTCATTTTTGCTTTTGCAGAACGAGAATATATTGGTGATGAATGTTTTCGACATATGAAAACGGATAACCGTAAGGAAAAAGTTTTTTGGCATTTTGAATTAAAACTTTAATTCCTTTCAACTGAAAACTGCGACTTGAAGTTTTATCAGTTAATTTATTCAGCAAATCGGCGTGAAAGGCGTAAAACTCCGATTTGTGTCTGAAATCGCTAACGATTATACACATATATTTTCCCGCTTTTAAGAGGCTATGACAATCAAGAAAGATTTTTGAAAGCTCGTCTAAAAACTGTCGGTAATCGGAAATGTTTCCTAAATCGGCAATGTTTTCACTGTATTTTGTAGCGTTTCCGTTTAACACTCTTTGGTTTGCCTTGTGGTCTTTCTTTTCCAAAATGTTCCAATACGGCGGGGAAGTAACGATAAAATCAAAAAAATCAGGAGCAAAATAATTCGTTAAATTACGACTGTCGCCGCAAATCAAATGCTCGTCATCAATAGAATAATCACATTCCTGCAAGAGTCTTTGCTTAGAAATTTCACACCATTTCGGTTCTAATTCCACACCAAAACCTTCTCGTTGTAATTCTAGACTTGCCTTGATAGTCGAGCCAACGCCCGAAAACGGGTCAAGGACTTTGCTGCCGCGTTTGGTGAAAAAACGAAGCAATTTGCTGACATCGGTAAATGAAAACGGCGCGGGGTGCATTTTTTCATATTTTGCTTCCGAACTATTTGCGCCCAAACCGCGCTGATACAAAAAACTTTTTGTTTCTTGCAGCCATTCTTTTGCCGTCAGGTCATTAGAGCGTATTTCTTTTATCAATACTGCTGTTAATTTCGCTTTCATTAAGGGTGATTTCTTCTAAATCATAAAGGTTCATATTACATTACTCGTAGAAAATAGATAAAGTAATTAACTATTCTAAAGAAAAACGGGACATTTGCAAATGTCCCGTTTTTCTTAAAATTTCACAAAAGAAAATTCAAAATTTATTCGTCTTCGTCGTGCGCTCTGATTCTGCCTTCGGCTTGCGCTTGTTCGATAACTTTTCCGGTTAAATTTTGCGGCAGCGGGTCGTAATGCGAAAACTGCATATGATACGAGCCGCGTGCTTGCGTCATTGAGTTCAAACGTCCTTGATAATCGAGCATTTCCGACAAAGGAACTTGCGCTTTGATAACCTGCTGTTTGCCGCGCGTCTCCATTCCCTGCACGCGCCCGCGCCGCGAATTAAGGTCGCCCATAATGTCGCCGGAAACTTCCTGCGGACAAAAAACTTCAATGTCCATTATCGGTTCGAGCAATGTCGGATGTGCTTTTTCCATCGCGTTGCGGAACGCTTTTCTGCCCGCCGCGCGAAAAGAATGTTCGTCGGAGTCAACATTGTGATAACTGCCGTCAATCAGCGTAACCTTAAAATCTACCAGCGGATAACCGGCAACTGCGCCGTTTTGCGCGGCTTCGATAATGCCTTTTTCAATCGCCGGACGGAAATTTTGCGGAATCGCGCCGCCAAAAATTTTGTCAACAAATTCAAAGCCTGCGCTTCGTTCAAGCGGTTCAAAAACGCATTTGCAATCGCCGAACTGCCCGCGTCCGCCGGATTGTTTTTTATGTCGTCCCTGAACTTCGACTTGCGCCGTAATCGTTTCTTTATACGGAACTTTCGGCGGGTGGAGCGCGACTTCAACGCCGTATTTGTTTTTTAATTTATCCACGACGGTTTCGATGTGCAGTTGTCCCGAACCTGACAAAATAAATTCTTTGGTTTGCGCGTCGCGGTCAAAATGAAGGCTTGGGTCTTCTTCGAGAATTTTGTGCAGCGCGGTTGAGATTTTATCTTCATCGGCGCGTGATTTCGGCTCAATCGCAAATGCAATCGCCGCTTCCGGATATTGGACATTCGGATAAACAATCGGACTGGCTTTGTCGCACAAAGTATCGCCGGTTTGCGTGTCCTTTAATTTGACCACCGCGATAATGTCGCCGGTTGTCGCTTCGGGAACTTTATCTAAATTCTTTCCCTGTAAAACGTGCAGCGTGCCAAGCCGTTCCATCGTGTCGCGGCGCGAATTATAAACGGTTGCGTCGCTTGATATTTTGCCCGAAATGACTTTCATGACGTTGATTCTGCCTGCAAACGGGTCGGCAATCGTGCGGAAAACAAAGGCAGAAAACGGTTCGTCGTTTGAATAGTTGCGCGTCGTGCGCATCGTTTCTTCGGCATCTTTAAAACCGTATTCGGATTCGTGCGCGGCAGGATTCGGCGCAAATTCGACGATGTGGTCTAGCAAAACAGAAAGTCCGGCTAAAGTTTCGGATGAAACCGCATAAACCGGACAGAGTTTGCTTTTGGCGATGGCTTTCGAGAGATTAGGAATAATATCTTCTTCATCCAATGTGCCGTTTTCAAAGTATTTTTCAAGGAGTTCGTCATCTGATTCGGCAACCAATTCGACAATGCGTTCGCGGGTTTTATCAATCAAATCGCGTCCGCTTTCGGGAATCGAAATTTCTTTTGCCTTGCCGTTTTCGTCAAACTCGTAAGCCTTCATATGGACGACATCAACTACACCTTTAAATTCGGCTTCTTGTCCGATTGGCAATGTAAAAGGCACGATTGAACGCGCAAAACTCGTCGATGCGCTATCAAGTGCGTTTCCGAAATCGGCGCGTTCCTTATCTAATTTATTGATGACAATAAAACGCGGCAAAAGAAATTCATTGGCGTAATTCCAAGTTTTTTCGGTTTGCACTTCGATGCCGTTCACGCCGTCAACGACGACCAACGCGCAGTCGGAAACGCGCAGCGCGGGACGGGCGTGCGACACAAAGGCGGCATAGCCGGGCGTGTCAATCAGATTGATTTTCGTGTCTTTATATTCGAGATGGGCAAAATTGTTGTTGAGCGAAACTTTTCGCTCAATTGAATCTTCATCGTAATCAGTTATGGTCGTTCCGTCGGTAACTTTTCCCCAGCGCGGGGTTGCTCCGGCGATATACAGCAGCGAACTGACAAGTTGGGTTTTACCCGCGTCGCCGTGTCCAATGACAGCCAGATTGCGTATGTTTTCGGTTGTAAATGCTTTCATTTTCGGCAAAATCTCCTTTTTTGGTATGGGTTCAAAGTTCAGTGTTTCAAGTTCAAAATCCATAAAGTATATAGCTTTGAATATTGAACATTGAACCCAAAAATTTAGTAGGATTTAATTTATCTAACTTGGCAAAAGATAGCAAGAAGAGCGCGGATTTTGCTTGTTTTTCCGTGCAAATATATCTCTTTACAAAAAAATACATCTGAATTAAGATACAAGTAACTTATTACTGCTCAAAACTTTAACTTTTGACAGAGCGAATTTACGACTTCCAACTTGCAACGCGAAAAGGGAATACCAAAATGAACACATCCCAAACATTTTTCAAACGCCATTTTATTTTTATGCAATTGATTCTAATTGCATTTATTTCAATTTCAGCAGTTAAAGCTCAAACAAGCAGTGTTGATTTGTCTTTCAACGCGATTCCCGAAAAGAATTCGACTTCGACGGCGAATTTTACACTTCAGCCCGACAACAAAATTATCGTTTTCGGTAATTTTCAAGTCGTCAACGGCGCGGTCAGAAGTCAAATCGCGCGGCTTAACCCGGATGGCAGTTTGGACGCGACGTTTAATTGCGCGACCTGCAATTTTAACATTTCAAATGCCCTGTTGCAGCCTGACGGGAAAATCGTTGTGTCCGGCTCGACAAACAATTTGATCCCCGTTGTGTATCGCTTAAACGCTGACGGCAGCCGCGACGCGAGTTTTACTTCGCCTATCGCTACCGTTATGGGTTCCGCGTTTGTCAATACGATTCAACCGGACGGAAAAATTTTGGTCACCCACAGCGGTTATATCGGCGGTTTCTTTTTTGCTGATCTTTATCGGCTCAATTCGGACGGAACATTTGACACGACTTTTACAAGAGTCGGCGTGGGCAGCGGGCGGCTTGGGCTTGTTCTGACAGCTCCGAAAAAAATATCGGTAGCGCCGGACGGAAAGATTCTCGTCGCCACCAACACCACGAGCTTCGGCAATTCCGTCGGCGAGCTTCGGCGCTACAACGCGAACGGAGCGCCTGACTCGACATTTGAACCGCCTGTTCTGGTCGGCGCCATCGGAACTCCCGATTCTAGGAGAAGTTTTATTAATGATTTTGACGTTCAATCCGACGGAAATATCGTGATTGTCGGCAGATTCGTGACCGTCAACGGAGTCAGCCGCCAAAACATTGCGCGACTGCTTCCCGGCGGCAACGTGGATTTGTCATTTAACAGTCCTAATCTCGGTGAACCTAACCGAGTCGAAATTTTACCGGACGGCAAAGTTTTGGTTAGCACCGCGAACCGTTTTTATCGCTTAAATGCCGACGGAAGTCTGGACAATTCATTCACCTCGCCGACAAATATCACGCAAATCAACAATTGGATGCTTGATTCGGCGGGCAGAATTGTCTTATACGGCTCGTTCCTCGAAAACGGCGTGAACGTCAGCCGGTTTGCGCGACTCAATCAGGACGGAAGCGTCGAGAGTTCTTTCACGACAACTTTCGGAGTTGCCGCTTCGATAACGGCAATCGGAGTGCAGCCGGACGGCAAAGTAGTTTTTGCCGGAGATTTTATTCGCGTCAACGGCGTGCCGCGCATTTCAATCGTGCGAGTCAATGCTGACGGCAGCCTTGATACGACATTCAATTCGGGAAGCGGGTTCAGCAACTATAACTATGTAACGGAAATAATCGTGCAACCCGACGGGAAAATTTTAGTTGCCGGAAATTTTCGTAGCTTTAATGGAATTTTTCGCCCGCGACTTGTTCGTCTTAATGCGGATGGCAGTTTGGACTATACGTTTGCTCCAAACCTTGTTGATGTGGGAGAAGTTAATACAATGGTTTTGCAGTCCGACGGTAAAATCCTCATCGGCGGTTACTTACAAATTGGCGGCGGGCAAGGACGTGGTGGACTCTTTCGGCTAAATGCAGACGGCAGCTTTGACACGAGTTTCAATCCGGTATTTGGAAGCACTACGATTAGAAGCATCGTCGTGCAGTCGGACGGTAAAATTATGGTCGGCGGTTCATTCAACTACGTGAATGGATTTTATATAAATAATCTGGTTCGTCTGAACGCTGACGGCAGTCTCGACGCTTCTTTCAGCGCGGCAAACGCTACGATAGACACTTTCAGCGCGCGTCAAATCGGAGTTCAAACGGACGGAAGATATTTGATTTCAACTTATGATACAATCGTCCGGTTGAACGCCAGCGGTTCGACCGACTCAAGTTTTATTTCTCCGACTTTTCAGTTCTCCGGCAGCGTGGACATTCAATTTCTCGTGCAGGCGGATAATAGCATCCTCGTCGGCGGAAGTTTCACGCAAATCAACAGTGTTCCGCGCTTATATTTTGCGCGTCTGCGCCCGAACGGAACTCTAGACGGCAATTTCTTTCCGACCGGCGCAAACGGCTTGGTCAGAACGATTGTCAGACAAACGGACGGGCGGATTTTAGTCGGCGGTGATTTTTCAATTATCGGAGATGTAACGCGATTGGGCATCGCACGCTTAAACGTTGGTCCGGTTCGCGCACCGTTCACGCCGTTTGATTTTGACGGCGACGGCAAAGCTGATATTTCCGTGTTTCGCCCGTCAAACGGTTATTGGTATCGCATCAATAGTTCAAGCGGTCAGTGGAGCAGTATTTTGTTTGGTGTTTCGTCTGATAAAATTGTGCCTGCCGATTATGACGGCGATGGCAGAACCGATTTAGCTGTTTATCGCAACGGCACTTGGTATATCCAACAAAGCACGGCGGGCTTTACAGGTGTATCTTTTGGCGATGCCAATGACATTCCCGTTCCCGCCGATTACGACGGCGACGGACGAGCGGACATTGCCGTTTTCCGTCCGTCAAACGGTGTTTGGTATATTATGAGAAGCAGTCTTGGATTTCTCGGCATCCAATTTGGACAAAACGACGACAAACCGACGCTCGGCGATTTTGATGGAGATAGAAAATCTGATATTGCCGTTTTCCGTCCATCAAACGGATTTTGGTATCGGATAAACAGTTCAACCGGACAATGGAATTCGATTCCGTTTGGCATGGCGAATGATTTGGTTGTTCCGGCAGATTATGACGGCGACGGCAAAACCGATATTGCCGTCTTTCGCCCGTCAAACGGCATTTGGTATTTGCAAAGAAGCACGGCGGGATTTACGGGAATACTGTTTGGAATTAGTGAAGATAAACCTGTTCCGGCGGATTACGACGGCGACGGCAAAGCGGACATCGCGGTTTTTCGTCCGTCAAATGGTGTGTGGTATTTGCAGAGAAACACAGCCGGATATACGGGAGTGCTGTTCGGCATCAGTGAGGATAGTCCGCTTCCGAATGCGTTTGTCCGATAAACCACAATGTCTTTATTGAAAATTTCAGCTTGTTCCTTCAAAAAATAAGCCGCAGGTTTTCAAAGGCAAAAGAACACTTTAGAAATCGTCCTAATAACGACAATTTTTATAAATTAGCGTTTAGGCTTAAAATAGATATAATAAATCAAAATAATTTTTAGTGAGGTTGCGATGGATTTTAAAAAACAATGGCGGAGAAGTTTTACCACTTTATTTTTGTTGTTGGCGTTTTTATTGAACAGTTT
>MWZA01000183.1 GCA_002050455.1 Acidobacteria bacterium 5-1
CGCCAAAGAAGCGAAAAAACTTGAAAAAAATCTAGACGCAGAACACGAAAAATTATCAAAATTACAAACGGAAAAACAGCAGCTTTTAATCGAATCGGGCGAAGCGCGAACAGTTTTGCAAAGCACCGAAAAGATATTAAAAGACACGCGCGAAGAGTTTTCACGCACGAAACATCGGCTTGAAACTTTGCAGGAACTCGAAGAAAAACGGACGATTTACGCGCCGATAGTACAGACGCTTTTTGCCGAACAGATGAAAATCGGCGTAAAGTTTTTGGGAACTTTAGCTGACAAATTGAGCGTGGACGAAAAGGCGGAAAAAGTAGTTGAAAATCTTTTCGGCAATTTTTTGCAGACGATTCTGGTCGAAAGCGCGGAAGATGCGCGGAAAACGATTGCTTATCTCAATGAAAATAATCTTGGACGAATTTCAATTTTGGTTTTATCTTCCGCAAAGACGCAAAGACGCAAAGTTACAGAAAATCAAGGACAAAGGACAAAGGACAAAAGACAAAAAATCTCCGATTTTTTAGGTGTTTCAGATGAGATTGCCGAAGTTCTCATGGAAGTTTTTCGACGTGAAATGACAGCGCAATTGGTTGAAGATTTTGACGCAGCAGAAGCTGAAAGTGATGAAACTTTCGCAACTTTTGACGGCGATTTAAATTTCGGCGGAAAATTTTTCGTTAGCGGAAAGCCAAATGCCAATGAGAAAAACACTTCGCTGTTAGCGTTCAAGCGCGAGTTGCGCGAACTCAAAACAAACAGCGAAAAGTTTGGCAAGGAAATCGAAAAAACCGAAAAAGAAACGGAAAAAGCGCGATTGAATTTGGTTGAAAAAGAAAATGAAATTGTTGATTTGCAATCGCTGATGGTAAAAGTTGAGCGCGAATTATTGAGTTTGGAGATTCGGGAAAAATCAATCAAACAAGAAATGGAACGCGCCGAGCGTCATAAAAAGGTTGTCGGCGAAGAAACAAAGCAAATTGAAACGGAACTTGCGGAAATCAGGGAGAAACAAAAGGAAGCGAAACTCAACGCACAAAAGGCGGAAAAAGCGCGAAATATTTCGTCGGAAAAACTTGCGAGCATCACCCAAAAATTAAATGAAACACGAACAAAAACCGAAAGCGAAAATGCTGTTTTAAGTGAAAAAAGAACTCTGGCAGCGACCTCAAACGAGCGTCGGCGTTCAGCGCAGACGGCTTTGCGGCGTGTGGAAAACGAATTGAAAGAACTTGAATCGCGCCTTGTCAGACAAAATCTGGAAATTCTGGAAGCCGAAGACAAGCAGAAAGATTTGACCAAATCAATTGTGGAAATCGGGCGCAAAATCGCCGAAGCCGAAAACGAGCAGGAACGCGAGCAAGACGAACTAACGGCGGCAGCTGTGCATCTAAAACTTGCGCGTCAACAGGCAGATGCAATGAGTTCGGAGCTTACCGAATTAAATAAAAAATCTGCCGAAGCGCGAAACGAACGCGCCGCGTTTGAAATCCGACAAGCCGAAACGGTAACGCAGGTCAGGAATTTGCACGAGAAATGTTTGCAGGATTTGAATTTGTCTTTGGTTGAATTGGTTGAAAACACGGAAACTGCCAGCGATTTTGATTTTGCCGAAGCGCGAAACAGAGTTGACGATTTGCGCGACAAACTTGAAAATTTCGGCGCGATAAATATGTTGGCATTGGAAGAATTAGCGGAAACCGAAGAACGACTTTTGTTTTTGACTTCGCAGCGGCAAGACATAATTGACAGCATTAATGCGGCGGAAACGGCTTTGCGCGAGATTAAGGAGCGTTCACGGATGAGATTTCGAGATGCGTTTGCCGCGATAAACCGCAATTTTACCGAGTTTTTCGCGGAACTTTTCGGCGGCGGGCGCGGCGAAATGAGTTTGCTTGAATCGGAAGACGTTCTCGAAGCCGGAATTGAAATCGTTGCCCAACCGCCGGGCAAACGTCTGCAAAATATCTTGCTTTTGTCGGGCGGCGAAAAAGCGATGGCGGCAATCGCGCTGGTTTTGGCAATCTTTAAATATCGTCCCGCGCCGTTTTGCCTTTTGGACGAAGTTGACGCGCCGCTTGACGATGCAAATGTCGGGCGTTTCGTTAAAAAAGTGGCGGAATTGTCAGAAAAGACGCAGTTTATTGTCATCACGCACAACAAACGGACGATGGAAGCGGCGCGTGCGCTTTACGGCGTAACGATGCAGGAAGCCGGAATTTCAAAGGTTGTTTCGGTCAGATTTGAGTAGATTTTTGGTAGATAAAAGATGAGAAATTTAAGATATACAGTTCTATTTTTGATAACAATTTTGGCATTGACAGGTTCGTTTTTTGCTCAAACAAAAAAGCGCAAGCCCGGAAAAGAAACTCCAAAACCAACCGCAGCTGTTCAGCCAACACAAAAAGAAACTCAGCCTGATGAAGTTTCTACGCCGAAAACTCAGGGTAAGAAAAACGAGCGTCCGGCTGACGAAATCATAAAAAGTAATTTACGTCCGACAATGAAGACGGAAAATCCGTCAGTTTATTTTTACGAATTCTCGCAACCTAATTTTCTGGTTTCACAAATATTTATCGAACACGACGAAAATGGGAAAGGCAAAATTACGTTTCTGAAGAAGGATTTTAGCGAAGCAGTTTCCGACCCGATTCAACTTTCGGCAGCAATTCTGGAAAAATTAAAAACTCTTTTTAATACGCTGAATTTTCTTGAATCCGTCGAAGTTTATCAATCTGCTGAGAGAAATTATGCACATCTCGGCACAATGAAAATAAAGATAAAAAAAGACGGGCGCGAAAGAACGTCGGAATTTAACTGGACGGAAAATAAAGACGCAAAGAATTTGGCAGACGAATACCGAAAAATCAGCAATCAATATATTTGGATGTTTGATATTGGCGTGGCGCGTGAAAATCAGCCGTTGGAATCGCCGCGCATTATGGACGCACTTGACGCGCTCATCAAGCGTGGTGAAATTTCCGACACAGCACAAATGATTCCCTTTTTGAAAGAATTGAGCGACGACGAGCGCATTCCGCTGATTGCGCGAAATCACGCCACCAGATTGATACAGCAAATCGAAAAAGTAAAAAGGTGAAAAAGTCAGCTTGATGAAACTCGAACAAACTTTTTCACCTTTTCACCTTTTTACTTTTTCATTTTCCTATGCGCCTGCCGGTGCAATTTTTTCCGAAACTTCCGGCTCGCTTGCCTTTGAGATTTCCTCGGAATCTTTAATCAAAGATTCTTCGACAATCTGCTTTTGTTCAAGTTCGTGAATCGCGTAAGAACCGGTCGCGGGCGAAGCTGAAGCCGTTCTGCCGACATAGCGCAAAGTCATATTTTCCGGTTTGATTTCCCGAAGTCGAGGTTCGACAAAACACCAACCACCCATATTTTTCGGCTCTTCCTGCGTCCAAAAGATCTGTGTCGCGTTTTTATATTCGGCAAAAATCTCTTTCAATTTATCGGCGGGAAACGGGTAAAATTGTTCGACGCGGACAATTGCCACTTTCAAATCCCGCGCGTCTTCACGCGCCGCTTCTAAATCATAAAAGATTTTTCCCGAACACAAAACGATGCGTTTTACTTTGGTTTTATCCATGATTGAAACATCGTCAATGACGGGTTGAAAACCACCGTTAGTCAAATCTTCAACCGTCGAACTCGCCGTCGGAAGCCGCAATAAACTTTTCGGTGTCATCACAATCAACGGGCGCACAATTTCTTGTTTGACTTGACGGCGAAGCAGATGAAAATATTGCGCCGGAGTTGTCGGATAACAAACCTGCATATTATTTTCCGCGCAAAGCTGCAAATATCTTTCGAGCCGTGCGCTTGAATGTTCAGGACCTTGCCCTTCATAACCGTGCGGTAGAAGCATTACAAGCCGACATTTTTGCTTCCATTTTTCTTCGGATGCCGCAATGTATTGGTCAATAATTACTTGTGCGCCGTTGGAAAAATCGCCAAACTGCGCTTCCCACATCACAAGCGCCTCCGGGTTTTGCATTGAGTAGCCGTATTCAAAACCGAGAACAGCATTTTCCGAAAGCGAACTGTCGAAAACGTCGAATTTCGCGTCGGGAGACTTTTCGCTGCGGAGTTCGGCAAGCGGACACCAAACTGCGCCGCTGTTTGTGTCATACATCAGCGAGTGGCGATGCGAAAATGTTCCGCGTCCTGAATCCTGCCCGCTCAGGCGAACGTCTGTGCCTTCCAAAACCAGTGAACCAAACGCAATTGCTTCGGCAAAACCCCAATCCATCGGTACTTCGCCTGTTCCCATTTTTGCCCGCCGCGCAAGTTGTCCGACCATTTTCGGATTGATATGAAAATTTTCTGGAACAAGCGAGATTTTTTCCGCAACTTCTTTCAGAGCTTTTTCAGAAATCGCCGTTTCCAAAACCTGTGAGCCGTCTTCGTCTTCGATTGGCGGCGCAAGTTTTACTTTTTTCGGTTTTTCCTCGGCAATTTGCTTAGCGCGTTTCAGAATATCTTCGTATTTACCGACGACTTTATCAGTCATCTCTTTGAGTTCTTCTTCAGTAATTACATTGAGGCGAATCAACTTTTGTGCATAAATGTGGCGCACGCCCGGATGTGCTTTAACTCTTGCATACATCAGCGGCTGCGTGTAACTCGGCTCGTCGCCTTCATTGTGTCCGAGACGGCGAAAACCGATTAGATCCAGCGCAACGTCTTTGTTAAACTCTTGGCGATAATCGAGCGCGATTTTCACGACGCGGTAAGCGGCTTCGGGCGCGTCGCTGTTGATGTGAAAAATCGGAAGCTGCGTGATTTGCGCGGCATCGGTTGAATAAATCGAACTGCGCCCCGCTTCCGGCGTGGTCGTAAAACCAATTTGGTTATTGATGACAATATGAATCGTGCCGCCCGTTTTGTAACCGCGAAGATTAGCAAGCTGTAAAGTTTCCATCACAATTCCTTGACCTGAAAACGCCGCGTCGCCGTGCAGAAGAACGGGCAAAACTTTGTCAACGACGATTTCCCGCGACTCATCATCACCATCTAAAAGTTCGTCCTGCCGCGCCCGCGCCATTCCTTCGACGACCGGGTCAACAAATTCTAAATGCGAAGGATTGCTCGACAATTGAATTTTTATATTGTTTCCGTTTTTAGTTTTTCGCTTGCCGATTGCGCCTTGATGATATTTCACATCACCTTCATCTGCCGGAAACGACGGATGCGAAGTTCCTTCAAAAACTGTAAAAATGCGTTCCGCCATATCGCCTTTTTCCGCGTCGCCGACGATATTTGTCAAAACATTTAAACGTCCGCGATGCGCCATTCCCATAAAAACTTCCTCCACGCCACGTTCCGACGCTTCTTCTATCAGTTGGTCAAGAAGCGGAATAACGGTTTCCGTGCCTTCGAGCGAAAAGCGTTTTTGTCCGAGATACTTGCGGTGCAGAAACTGCTCAAACTGTTCGGCTTCAATGAGTTTTTGGAGAAGTTGTTTCTGCGTTTCCGGCGCAAGCGGTTCGGCATCAACAAATTGCTGCCGAATTTGTTCGCGCAGCCAAATTTTTTCTTCTTTGCTTTGAATATGGCGGTATTCAATGCCGACTTTTCCGCAATACGCTTTTTGCAAAACGTTCAGAATCTCGCGCAAAGTCGCGGTTTGCGTGCCGTGCAGTCCGCCTGTGATAAATTCGCGGTCTAAATCCCAAATCGTCAAACCGTAATTTTCCAAATCGAGTTCCGAAGCGTGATACCGCGTCATATTAAGCGGGTCAATGTCGGCAAGCAGATGCCCGCGAATCCGATAAGCGTTGATGAGTTCCAAAACCTTCGCTTGTTTGACGGTTTGTTCGCGGTTATGGTCACCGCCGAGCAGAATCGGATTATTGTCTTCCGCCCAACGAAGCGGCTGATAATTGATGCCTAAATCGCTGAAAACTTCGTCGTAAAACTCGTGTTTCCCAATTAAAAACTCATGAATTTTTGCCAGAAACAAACCGCTTTCCGCGCCTTGAATCACACGATGGTCATAAGTCGAAGTCAGCGTTATAGTTTTGCTGATGCCGAGTTGCGAGAGCGCGGCGGCAGACATCGCTTGATATTCGGCGGGATATTCAATCGCGCCCGTTGCGATAATCGCGCTTTGTCCCGCCATCAGACGCGGATTTGACGCAACCGTGCCGAGCGTTCCCGGGTTTGTCAACGAAATTGTTGTGCCTTGAAAATCGCTGATTTCAAGTTTTCCGGTGCGGGCGCGCTGCACTGTATCATTATACGCGGCGAAAAATTCCGCAAAATTCATTGTATTTGCGCCCTTGACATTCGGCACGAGCAAGTTGCGCGAGCCATCTTTTTTCTCAATATCAATGGCAATACCGAGATTTACGCTTTCGTTTTCGAGCCGCGAAGGTGCGCCGTTGACAAAGCCGTAACCGAAATTGAGCGACGGATAATCTTTTAGAGCTTTAATAATTGCCCATGCAATCAGATGCGTGTAAGAAATTTTGCCGCGTCCTTGCACTGTTTGATTTTCGTTGATAATTCGCCGATTTTCTTCCAAAACTTTGACCGGAATGTTTCTAACGGAAGTCGCCGTCGGAACGGTCAAACTTTCCTCCATATTCTCGACAATCACTTTTGCCACGCCGGTCAGCGGTTTGACTTCGACATTTTTGCTAACTTTTGTTTCTGTCGGCTTTTTTGTCGCTGTTTCGGTTGTTTTGGCTTTAACTTTTGGAATTTCAGTTTGCGGTTTGACGGCGGCTTGACCGTTACCGCTTTTAGTCAGCGCACGTCCGTCCATCAAATCGCTAAAATAATTGCGCCAAGATTCGTCAACCAAATTCGGGTCGCTCTTGTAACGGTTTAATAAACCTTCGACGTAACTGGCGTTTGCGCCAAAATTTTCGGTTATGTATTCGGATAAATTCGTAGCTTTTTCGCTCACTTTGTTTTTAACCTCTTTTGATAATCGCGGGTATTAAATAATTTTAACGCAAAAAGGTTAAAAACTAAATGTTAAAATTATTTGTTTATATTTCGGAAAGTATTTCACTTCAAAAGCGGGCATCTTGTCTGCATAGAGCGCGAAAAAATTTAATTAACAGAAATAAGCAGGATAAAAATTATTCTTATAATTGCTTTCCGTCTTTTATCATTCCTGTAAAATAAAAATGTGTTAATTCGATGAAGCGTGAGTTTTTTCGGTGAGATTTTCCCGGCTGTTTTCTTTAGATTTTTGTACTGGATTTTTTGCCAAATCGTGTTTTATCGCATCAAGAATACCGTTGATAAATTGTGTGGCTTCAAAAGTGGAAAAGCGGCGGGCAATTTCCAATGCTTCATTGATAATGACTGTGTGCGGCGTGTCGGAAAAGAGAAATTCATAAACCGCCAGACGCAGAACATTGCGGTCAACAATCGCCATTCGCTCAATACGCCAATGCTCGGCGCGGGTGCGGATTCTCTCATCAATCGTTTTAATCTCGCGCAGAGTTCCGACAGTCAATTTATCGGCAAACTCTCGTGTCGGCTCGTCAAGATTTGGGTCGCTGAGTTCGCTCCAATAGCTGCTTGTCAAAACACTTCCAAGCGTTTTGGCAACATCCGCCGCAAATAACATTTGCAAAGCGCTCTCACGCGCTTTTCGCCGTGTTCCCATGATTCTTGCTAATTTTTCAAATCAAACGACGTGCGGAAAAGCCTTTTCCTTGCCTTTTGCAGTTTCTTTGCCGCCGTCCATTGTTTTATATAAATTTACGAGTTCGACTGCCGACATCGCGGCTTCAAAACCCTTGTTTCCTGCTTTTACGCCGGTTCGATTAATTGCCTGCTCAAGCGTGTCCGCCGTTACGATGCCGAACAAAACAGGAACGCCAGTTTGCATTGAAACCTGCGAAATGCCTTTTGCTGCTTCGCCCGCAACATATTCAAAATGCGGCGTTTCACCGCGAATAATTGTTCCGATGCAGATTATCGCGTCAAAATTTCTGCTCAATGCGACCTTTTGTGCTGTCAAAGGCAGTTCAAACGAACCCGGAACTTTGAAAACCTCAACCGCATCTTCGTCCGCGCCGAGTCTTTCGAGCGCGTCAATCGCGCCTTCAATTAATTTTGATGTCAAAAAATCGTTCCACCGCGCGGCGATAATCGCAAAGCGAAAGCCGGCGGCGGTTAATTTTCCTTGATGCTCTTTTGGCTGCAAAATTATTCTCCTTCAAAACCGGCACAAAATTACCACTGTTTAGTATAATGAACAAGAAACAAGGTTACAAGTTAAAAATTAAATTAAGCCGGAAGAACATTTGCTCATTTGAGTTATCTGAAAAACCTGAGTAAATCGTCGCAATAAATTCGGATTCTTTAATTTGTGTTTTTTTCATCAGAACTATTTCTTATTTCGGTAATTTCTTTTAATGAAAGTCCGCGTTTAATAATCAGCATCAAGCCAATTGCCGTCCAGAATAAAATTCTGCCCTTGCGGATAATCGCCAAAGTTACGCCGATGCTCGCGCCAATCGCCAAAGTTTCCGTTACGAATTGCGCTCCGGCTTCATCAATGCCGATGAGAAACGGCACAAATTTAAAAAATATCGTAATCATCCGGCTGATTGATTCGAGCAGAAATGCCGTGTAAAAACTCGGAATCATATTATTTAAGCGATTTAAGATAAACCACGCTTCCAGAATTCCGAGCAAATGATAAGCGATTTGGCACAAAAAAATCGGCAAAAACCGGCGCGGATATTGGCGATAAAATCCGTAAATTAAATTCTCGAAAAGTCTGACGTGCAAGCGTCCGGTTTCTAAAAATCTGCGCCCGATTCCCTTTTCATACAACCATTCGCAAAACTCGCTGGCAAAATGCCACTGGCGGATAATTACAAAAACAGCGAAAATTATCAGCAAAAAAATCGCGGCGATGACAATATCAATTGTCCAAATCCAGCCTTCGGCAAGTTGAAAACTCTGCAAAAACGCAAATGCGCCGAAACAAACAAAAAGTCCCGTAATCACGGAATAAAAAATATTTTCCGTCGCAATGGATGATAATCCGACAACCAGCGGCACTTTTTTCCTGACCGCGACGGCTTTTGTCGTGCCGCTTACTAAAATTCCGAGCGGAATTATACTGCTCATCGCTTCGCCGATAATGACGGCGGGAAGCGTATCGCGCAAATCTAGTTTGTATGGTTCGTAGACCGAAAGTCTCCAAGCCGTCGCGCGTGAAATAATTCGCCCAAGATAAATTAGCTGGATAATCAAAAAACCGCCAAAACCAATTTTGGCAATGCCCGCGAGAATTTCCTGCAAACCAACCGAATAAACAAAATAGGCAAACAAACCGATGCCCGAAAGCGTGAACAAAATCGCAATTATCTTTAAACGGTTAAGATGTTTTTGTTTAGAATTCGGAATTTGGAATTTGGAATTTGAAATTTCAGTTTGGGAATTCACTTACTTTGCCTTTTCGCTTGTGCGCCTATTATGATGTTATTTCATTTATTTTTTAAAAACAAAATCAAAAGGAAACAATTATGAGTGCAATAGCTGCTGAAAAAGAAATTTTACGTCCCGCTTTAACAGTTTTATCAGAAGAAGAAGAGCGGTTTCGCGCCGCGGTTCGTGAATTTGCGATGGGCGAAGTGCTTCCGCGCGTTGAGGAAATGGAAAAAGAGGCGCACCTCGACCCTGATTTAATTCGGCAATGTTTTGAACTTGGGCTGATGGCAATCGAAACGCCCGAAGAATACGGCGGCGCGGGTTCGACATTTTTTAACGCGATTTTGGCAATTGAAGAATTGGCGCGGGTTGACGCTTCAACGAGCGTATTTGTTGACGTGCAGAACACTTTGGTAACAAACGCGATTATTCGTTGGGCAAACGATGAGCAAAAGAAAAAGTATCTGCCGCAAATGGCAGAATCAAAAGTCGGCGCGTATGCACTTTCAGAAGCTGGAAGCGGTTCCGATGCTTTTGCACTCAAAACAAAGGCGGTTGACAAGGGCGATTTTTGGGAACTTTCAGGACAAAAACTCTGGATTACCAACGGCAGCGAAGCCGAAATTTTTATTGTTTTCGCTACTGTTGACCCAACCGCAGGTTACAAAGGCATCACGGCATTTATTGTCGAAAAAGGTTTTGAAGGCTTTTCCGTCGGCAAAAAAGAAGACAAACTCGGCATTCGCGCATCTTCGACAACCGAATTGGTTTTGGATTCCTGCCGAGTTCCGAAGGAAAATGTCTTGGGCGAAGTCGGACGTGGCTATAAAGTTTCGATTGAAACCTTGAACGAAGGACGCATCGGCATCGGCGCGCAGATGATTGGCATCGCCCAAGGCGCGTTTGAAGCGGCTGTTCATTATACAAATGAACGCGAGCAATTCGGCAAAAAAATCAACGATTTTCAAGCCGTGCAGTTTCAACTTGCGGAAATGGCGATTGATGTGGAAGCCGCGCGTTTATTGGTTTATAACGCGGCACGGCTCAAAGACGCGGGCAAATCTTTTCTGAAAGAAGCAGCGATGGCAAAAGTTTATTCGTCGCGCGTGGCGGAGAAAGTTTCATCAAAAGCGATTGAGCTTTTCGGCGGCTACGGTTACGTAAAAGATTATCCGGTCGAGAAATTCTGGCGCGACTCGAAAATCGGCGCGATTTACGAAGGCACGTCGAATATGCAGCTTCAGACGATTGCCAAATTAATTACAAGCGGAAAATAATAAGGATTAACCCAATCTATTTGCGAAAATTTTCTGTCTTTGCGCGAGAAGTTTTTCAGGATTGTTGGTAATAATCGCATTAACTCCTAAATCTAAAGCGTGTTTGACCCAAGCGGAACTGTCCGCCGTCCAGATTGTGGTCAGAAAACCTTTTCTTTTTGCCCTTTCGATAAAATTTTGCGTTGCCAAAGAGTAATGAATTGAAATTTCGTTGACATCGCATTCCTGCGCTTTTTTCAAAAGTTGTTTTTTCTTGTGCAGAATCGTTACAATTTTCGGCGCGAAAAGCGCGGCGGTGCGGACTTCGGGAAGCAATCGGCGCATCCGGCAGATGGCTTCGAGATTAAAACTTTTGATAACGATATTTGGAAGCAAATTCGTTTGCCAAATAATTTTGCAAACGGCTTCGACCAGTGCAAAAGTTTCTGCTTCCCGGCATTTCAGTTCGATATAAATTAAGCCTTCATAGTCGGTTAAAAATTCAAGCAGCTGCGCCAGCGTCGGAATGGTTTCGGCGGAAAATTTATCATCAGCTTTGTTTGGATTTTTCAAGTTAAACCACGAACCGACATCCAGAGTTTGCAGTTCTTTTGAAGTAAAATCCGAAATAAGTCCTTGTTTTTGTCCGATGCGCTGTAATTCAAAGTCGTGAAAAACTACGGGAACACCGTCCTTGGCAAGCTGCACATCAAATTCAATGCCGTCCGCGCCGACCTCAACTGCTTTTTGGAAAGCCGCCAAAGTGTTTTCCGGAGCAATTGCGCTTGCGCCGCGATGCGCGATGATTAAAGGTTTTTCGCCACATTTCTGCATTTTGTTACAAATATCAAGCAAATAAATTTTATTTGTCAGTTTAAATTTATTGAATAAATAATCTCTTGTCTAACCGAACTATTTTTTTTGTAACAGAAATATCATCTTCGACCAGCCAATCGGCTCGCCGAGCGGAAATTTGTAATTGCCGACAATTTCAAAATAACGCTGCGAAATTTTCTCTACCTTTTCGACCGGATGAGTTTTGAAATTATACAAAATCTCCAACACTGAACCGACCATTGAAGGTTTAACCGGAATCAGAACAAGTTTTGCATCTTTTTTCAAAACTCTGGCAAACTCCTTCAAGCCTTTGTCGAGCGAAACATATTCCAAAACGCCGCAGGTTAAAACCAAATCAAAAGTTCCGTCGGCAAAAGGAAGCCGCAGGACGTTGCCCTGCACGGCGCAGATATTGGTTTCATCGGTCTTTTTGTCTTTTTCAAATTGTTCTTGAGAAACCTTTAACGATTTAAAAGACAGGTCAAGCGCGAAAGTTTTTTTCGGCTGAAAACCCGCGCTGTAAAATCCGAGCGTAACGATGCCGGTGCCGCTTCCCGCATCTAAAACAAGCGATTTGGAATCCAGATTAAGTTCGAGTGAACGCAGATATTTTGCCACCGAATCTCGATAACCGTTGACTTTCATCATCAGGTTATGAACGTCGGCAATAGTGTCGTAGAAATTTTGTGTTTTACCTTTTGATTTTTTGGTTTTTTGCGCCATTAAAAATTAGAAATCATTGAGAACAATACGGTTTAACGGACAAAACCGGCGGCAGCTAATTTTAGAAACCAATTGGTAATAATATATTTAACCTGCTGCTTGGGTTTAATTTTCTGAAAGTATTTTACAAAATCATAATAATAACACAGTCAATTTTTCCATCTAAATTTAATCCACTGCAAAATGCCCAAAAACAACAAAAACTTTCTTTCCAAATGAACAAAATTTCTGTATCATTTCGCCAATGTCACCAATTGCCATTACATTGATTTTACTACTGATTGCACTTGTGCTTTTTGGCACGGAGAGACTGCCTGTTGATGTGGTTGGCATTATTCTCGTCATCGGACTTGTCGTAACCGGCGTTCTGACAGTGAATGAAGCGGTTTCCGGTTTTGGCGACAGCGTGATTGTTACCATCGCCGGACTTTTTGTTTTGACGGGCGGACTTATCAAAACCGGTTTGGTTGATTTAATCGGGCGCAGACTTTATCGCATTGCGGGGAACAACGAATTTTTGCTGACGGCTTTGATAATGAGTGTCGCGGCGGTTTCTGCGTCCGTTCTGAAAAACACGACGACGACGGCGATGTTTGTTCCGGTGGTTTTGGGTTTGGCTAACCGTGCGAAAGTTTCACCTTCAAAACTGCTGATGCCGCTTGCTTTCGGCGCGATTTTGGGCGGAAGCTGCACACTTATCGGAACTTCAACTAATCTCGCCGTCAGCGGCGCGATGCAGCGTTACGGAATGGATCCTTATTCGATGTTTGAACTCACGCCGGTCGGAGTTGTTACGGTTGCTGCCGGAATGTTTTATATGCTGACTATCGGCATCAAACTTCTGCCGAACCGCGGCGGCGAAGAATCGCTGACCGAACAGTATTCGATCCGCGAATATATTTCGGAAGTTCTTGTTTTACCGAGTTCGCATCTGATCGGCAAAACGCTCGGCGAAGCAAATATCAATATGGAACTCGACCTCAATGTTCTCGGCATCATTCGCGGTAATGAACAGAGGATCGCGCCAAGTCCGTATGAGCAAATCAGCGAAGGCGATTTGCTGATTGTCGAAGGAAAACTCGCCGATATTTTGAATGTCAAATCCGAAGCCGGACTTGAGATAAAAGCCGATTTCAAACTCAACGACCGCGATTTGGAAAATAACGAGATTGAACTTTTTGAAGTGATGATAATGCGCGATTCACAACTTGTCGGGCAAAATCTAAAAACCGCTAACTTTCGCCAAAAATATGATTTAACGGTTTTGGCAATCAATCGGCACGGCGAGACCTTCCTTGATAAAATCAGCAGCGTCCGTTTAAAATTCGGCGATGTTTTGCTGGTGCAGGGCAATCGGCGGTTGATTGAACCGTTTGTCGTCGAAGGCGAAATGCTTTTGCTTGAAGACGTTTCAGCCAGCAGCATGCGAACGGAAAAGCGCCGTTGGGCAATTGCCGCTTTCGGACTTTTTCTCGCTCTTTCGCTTTCCAAAATTGTAACGGGCATTGAAGTTCCGTTAGCGATTGCCGTGCTTTTGGGCGTTTTGCTGCTTTTAGCGACAAGGACTGTCCGCCACTCGGAACTTTATTCACTGATTGATTTTCGTCTGCTGGTTTTGATTGCCTGTATGATGAGTTTCGGCGTGGCGATGGAAAAAACTCATACTGACTTGTATCTTGCCGATTTGATTAAAACTTATTTTGAACAATTCGGCGCAACTGCCGTTCTCGGTGGATTTTTTGTGCTGACCGTTGCGTTGACACAGCCGATGTCAAACCAAGCCGCCGCGCTTGTCGTCTTGCCCGTTGCGATTAAAACCGCGCTCGCACTCGGACTGAACCCGCGCACTTTTGCCGTCGCCATCACTTACGCCGCGTCATTTTCGTTTATTACGCCGCTTGAACCGGCTTGCGTTCTCGTCTATACGCCCGGACGTTATCGCTTTATGGATTTTGTCAAAGTCGGCACGATTTTAACAATTGTCGTTTTTATCGCCGCAATGATTTTAGTTCCGAAATTTTGGCAGCTTTAGAAGGTAAAAAGTAAGAACTGAGAAGTTAATCCTTAGTTCTCACTTTTTTCACTTTTCAATTCTCACTTTATAAAACATTCGCAGAAATTTCGACTTTGGAAGAAACTTTTTTGTCCGCGACAACATCGAGCGGAATTTTCCAAATCAGCGTTTTTATCAGGCAAGTTCCCGTATTATCTTCGCGGCAGTAATAAACCGTCAATTTTGCTTTCAGCGTTACCGCGCCTTTTTTGTCGGTTTGAAACGGCACGATAAGCGGAAGTTTTTTGAACTTTTCTTTGGGGTTGGCGATTTTTACATTTTGTCCGTTTTCTAGCAAAACTTCATAACGCTGCGGCGCGTTCGGATTCAAGTGATAGCCTTCAGGCAAACCTATATTGAAAACTAGGGAATTTGCCGCATTTACCGAAACTTTTTGAGTTTTGAGTTCAGTTTCATTGGCGTTTGGAGAAAAATTATTTGCTTCGTCTTTGCTTTCTGTCGGCGGCGTTAGACCTTTGATTTTTAGCGTCGAAACTTCTTTTGCTTTCAAATCCACAACGCGAATCGCGTGATTATTCGTATCAGCGACAAAAAGTTTGCCATCGGCGATGCTCAAGCCCGCCGGTTCGTAAAACGTCGGCGTTTTTCCGTCGGATTGTCCCGATTTTCCCGTTCCTAAAATGGTCGTAACGGTTTGTTTTTCCGTGTTAAGCATTTTAATTTTGTGATTGTAAGTGTCGGCAATCAAAACATTTCCGTCGTAAAGCGTAACGCCCAAAGGATGTTGCAGACGTACATTGTCCCCTTTTCCATCCTTGTCGCCAAAATCGAACAAATCGCCGCCGACCAGCGTTTCCACCGTTTCTTTGTTCAAATCAATCTGACGGATGATATTTGATTCGCTGTCGGCAACCAGAAGATGTTTGCCGTCGGAAATAATTCCCGAAGGTTGTGCAAAAGCCGATTCGCCAATTTTGCCGTCAATTCGCGCTTCTTGTCCCGTTCCTGCATACGGCTCAATCACATTTTTCTCTAAATCCATCCGCCAGATCTGATGAGAACCAGCCATCGCAATAAACAGGTTTTTGCCGACCAGCGTTAAATCCCAAGGCGAGCTTATTGCCGTTGTGTCGGCAATTCCGCCGTTGCCGTCAAAATCTTCGAGTTTGCCCGTTCCGGCAATCGTTTTGACCGTTTTCGTTTTCAAATCAACGCGCCGAACCAGATTATTTCCCGTGTCGGCAACATAAAGATTGTCGCCGTCAAACGCCAGACCTTGCGGACGGTTGAAACTCGCAGCAATAAAATTACCGTCTTTTGCCGCCGCTGTGCCGCTGCCGATGGTTTCGATTAACTTGCCTTCAAAATCCGTAACGACAATTCGATTGTGGTTTGAATCGCTGATAAAAAGACGTTTAGATTTTTCATCCGCCAAAACTTTGCCTGGAAAGGCTAATGGCAAATCGCCGACCTTGGCTTTTTCCAAAGCAAATTTTAGCGGTTCTTCATTCAGACTGCCCTTTTTGCGAAATTCCGCCGCCGTTTGCGCGATAGCATTATCAATAGTGTCAAATTGACCTTCACCAAACCATCTGCCGACGATGTAGCTGTCCGGGTCAATCAGAACTAACCCAGGCCAGGCACGAATGGCGTATGCATCCCAAATTTTGAAGTTCGCATCGTTGACAATAGGATGCTCCAAGCCATATCGCAATATTATTTTGCGGATGTTTTCGGTGTTTTTTTCATTTTCAAACTTTGCGGAATGAACGCCGATAACGACGAGTTGGCTGCCGTATTTCTTCTCAAGTTCCTCAATTTTGGGAATGATATGGATGCAGTTGATACAGCCGTAAGTCCAAAAATCAAGCAGAACAATTTTGCCTTTCAAACCGGCGAGCGACAGCGGTTTATCGGTGTTAAGCCAATCAACACCGCCGACTAATTCCGGCGCACGCATTTTTTGTTTCTCATCAAAATAATTCATTTCAGCCGAAAAAAGCGGGCTTGCACCGCCAACAATTAAAATTAAACACAAAATAAATTTTAACTTCATATTTTAGTAATATCGAATCACCACTCGATTGTTCCTTCTTTCGATTCATCAATCTGCGCGAGTTCGACACCTTCGCCGTAAAAGAAAATTTTCATCTGGTCAAACAAAAACTCGTGCGAATCGGGATTTGAAACGTCTAAGCCAAAATGGTTGATGAGCTGTTTTTGCTTTTCCAACCACTCCTTCCAACAATTTTGGCAACATTCTTCGCCGATTTTTTGTCCGAGTTCGGTGGGAATCGGCGCATAGCCAATCGGCTCGTTTTTTTCGCCGCAACGGGCGCATTTGAATTTATCGTTTGAAAATAAAGCCATTTTATTTCTCCTAATTTTATTCGTAAATTTTATAATAACAGTTTCAAAAAGAAATGTTTAACCGCAAAAACACGCTGATAAATTCGGGTATTTCCAAAAATTATTCGTGGAATTCTGTGTTAATTTAGGGCTAAAAAATTCTGCGTTCTTTGCGTCTGTTGCGGTTTAGAATTTTTCCGCTTGTCGAATCGCCGCTAAAACTTCAACGTCCTTCGGACGAAATAAACTCAGCGATTGAACTTGATGATGCCGAATAATGCCGTCTTTATCAATTACGACAACGGCACGCGCCGAGCGTCCGGGAAGCCAAGATTTGACATCATATTTTTCGATGACTTCGCTTTTTTCATCCGAAAGAAGCATCAACGGTAAATCGTGTTTTTCCGCAAAACCTTTGTGCGATTCGGCTGAATCAGTTGAAATGCCGATGACTTCCGCGCCCGTTTTTGCATAATCTTCCCAATTATCGCGCACCGAGCAAAGTTGGTTTGTGCAAACCGGCGTGTTATCGCCCGGATAAAACAGCAGAACAACCATTTTGCCGCGCTGGTCAGATAATTTCCAATTGTTTCCACTGTCATCTTTTAATGTAAAATCGGGAGCATTTTCACCTGTTTTCATATTTTTCTATTTCAAAACTATTTTATGCGGCTCGTGCGCCGTTTTAGAAAATCCATCAAAACAAACTGCGTCAAATTATTCGGATTGGCAAAATATGCTTTGCCGCGCGTCATCGCCGACATCTTCTTGACGAAATCAACCAGATAATAATCGCTCGCCAGCATAAACGTATTTATCATAATTCCTGATTTACGGCAGGCTTGCACTTCTTTAAAAGTTTCCGCCATCACAAACGGGTCGTTGCCCATCGAATTTTTGTAGAGCATTTTCTTTTCGCCTTTAACTTGCTGCGAATAGCGGCGATGCCCGAAAAACGCTGCGTTGGAAGATTCGACAAAGCACGCCGTTGGCTTGCCGTCCGTTACCATCACGATTTGTTTCATATCTTTGCGCTGCGCGTTTAAGATGCGCCGCGCCAACTTTAAGCCTTCTGCCGTGTTCGTGTGATACGGTCCGACTTGCGTTGCCGCCAACTTCGCAAGCGGCAATTCTTCCGCCGAATCGTGAAACAAAACGATTTTTAGAGAATCGCCCGCGTATTGCGTTCTGATTAAATGTGCCAAAGCGAGCGCGACTTTTTTTGCGGGTGTAAATCTATCTTCGCCATATAAAATCATCGAGTGTGAGCAATCGAGCATCACAACCGTCGCGCACGAAGACTGATAATCCTGCTGGTGAACGTGCAAATCTTTGTATTCGAGATTGAGCGGAACGCCCAAACCTTCGCGGGTGATAGCCGAAAGCAGAGTTGCATTAACATCTAAATTTATCGTGTCGCCAAACTCGTATTGCTTTGAAATTAAAGCGGCTTCAATGCCTGTGTCGAGATAATGTGTGTCGTGTCTGCCAATGCTGGATTTTCCCATTGAACCGAGAAGTTGCTGCAAAGTTTTGTAGCCGAGAAAATCTAACCCCTTTTCCGTTACTTCAAAGCGCACGTTGCGCGGCTGCGCTTCGCCGACTTCGCCTTGTCCTTGCCCATTTTGCTTTTGTTGTTGTGCTTGCGGCTGTTCGACTTCTTTCAAGTTCAAATAACCTTCTTCGACCAGACGTTCAATTAATTGGTTTATTAATTCCTCGAGAAGTGAACCCTTAAATTTACCGTCGTTTTCGGCAAGCATTTTTTCGACATCAAGCTCGTCTAAAATACCTTGTTCGAGAAGTGCCTGTAATAATGCTTGACGCAGAGCATCAAGCGAATCGTCCACTTGATTTTGCCGCGTCCAGTAATAATCATCATTAAAACCCGAATCGAGCATCATATCCGACAGCGATTGCATAAGATCGCCGAGATTGATTTCTGAAACGTTGAAACCATTAAATCTTGAATAGCGAATAAATTTCATTCCTTTAATTTCCTTTGCAACTTGATTTTTGAGTTTGCCATCTCAAGCTGTAATTGCTATTCTAGCATTACAAACTTTCCCCAAATTTTTGCTCTTCCCAAAATTTAGCATATTTCACTCTCCCTATAAATTAAAAAACCAGAAGGAGTGAAAGATTATGAAAAAGATTTTAGCAAGTTTGCTTATTTTATTTGTTTTTGCAATTACGGTTCCACTGACGGTGGAAGCACATAACGGCTGTTCGCGTCATCGAAAGGCAAAAAAGAGCTATGTTAGCCGTAATTACAGAAGCCGAACGGCGCGTCCGGTTTATCAAACGCGCGGTTACACCTACAGCCGTCCGACTTTTTATCAAAGACATCGTAATTTGATAAACGTCGGTATCGGCACTGGCGCAGGCGCGTTAATCGGCGGACTCGCCAAGGGTAAAAGAGGCGCGGGTTACGGTGCTTTAATCGGCGCGGGAAGCGGTGCGCTTTATACTTATGTTCTGAAACCGAAAAAGAAAAGAATTTATCGCTAAAAACCAGCTTAAACCAAAAAGAAAAGCCGTAATGTTTTTTTGCATTGCGGCTTTTCTTGCTGCAAACAAGTTAGGCAAAAATTTTATTTGCGAGCATCAGCCTGAAAAATTATTCTGCCAACCTTCAAATTAACAGGAGAATAAAAGCAATGAAAAAAATTTTAGCAACATTTATAGTTATGGCAATGATGGCGATTATGCTTCCGCTCACGGCAAACGCTCAAACGAGAAACAAACGCTATTATTCAAAACGTACAACTACAACGCGGATTTATAATAAGCCGAGTTTTTACAGTCGTCACCGCAATGTTATTAATATCGCGGCGGGAACGGGCGCAGGTGCTTTGATTGGCGGAATTTTAGGTGGTAAAAAGGGCGCGTTAATCGGCGCGGGAATCGGTGCTGGCGGTTCGGCTGTTTATACCTACAAAATCAAACCCAAACAAAGAATATATTATCGCCGCTAAAGCTTAATCTAAAATCCAATAAAAGCCGTGATTAGTTTGCAAAACTTTTCGCGGCTTTTGTTATTTTCACCTTAATTACAAAATCACAAAAAAATTCTCCCTGAATAAATTGAGATGGTCTATAATGAAAATTGTAAATAATTTGTTTGAACCGACGGATGTTGTTTTATGCAGGAAAGGGATATTTTTGATGAAAGACAGGAAATAAAAAAAGCCAGTTTTGTTTGCCCGATGTGTCGTGAGCGCAACGATTACGAGGTGCGCTGGATAAAACGCACGAAAAAGAAAAATACGCCGCGTAATTTAAATGAACACGACCGGGTGCGTCTGGAAAAATCGCGTGATTATATGGTGCGGGTTGATGATATGCTGATGTGCAAAAATATGCGCTGCCGCAAACGCTTTGAAATTCCTTCGGCGCAATCAATCGTTTTTATTTAACGAATTCTTTCTTTTCTTACCGGCTTTTGGTGTGGTATTCTCAAATTTATGGAAAATAACGAGGACAAAGATATGATTTCGGGCAAAAATTTGGAGTTTTACGAAAACGAACCGCCGTCGGATGAGGAAATTAAAAAGTTTATGGACGAGGAAATCGCACATGCGCCGCAAGCGCCGCAGGAGTTAGCGGAACGTTTGGCTGAACATCACGCATCTTCGCCCGCCGATTCGGGCGGCGACATTGATGCCGAATGGGAAGATGTGATTGATTCAGGAGCAGAATCGGTTTTCGGTCATAATCCGACACCCGGACAATCCAACGTGGAAGCCAACGCCCACGCCATGGGCATTGATTATCAGGACAACGAACCACTCGATATTTTAGAGAAAATCGAAAAACGCGACCGCGACCGTTATGAATTGAACGAAAATTCAAAAGACAAAGACGACCGTATTTGACTTTTCAAAATCAGTCTAATGACAAGCGACCAAATTCATTAAACAAAATGATTTACGGCATTTAAAGCATATTTCCGCCCTTTGATTATTATCGAAGTTCCGGCAAGTCATCAGGCAACCTTTCAAACATCCCACCGCATCTTGAACAATTAAGAATTACTGTCTAAAATTTATCTGGAGAGTGAGCGGAAAAGGCATTTAATTGCCGTAAGCATAAGGAGTTTTACCATTATGTCTAAAAAAAATTTAGTACGCAATCTGGCGTTGACGGCTTCGTTTTTGCTGGCGAGTGTTTCAACCGGCTTTGCCCAAGGCACCCCGAGCCAAGACCCGAACGACAAACCGCGCAACGTAAAAAAGGAAAACAACAAAATCTATTCAGATTGGATTAATAAAGATGTGGCTTACATCATTACAAGTGATGAAAAAAAGGCATATAAAGCCTTAAAGACCGACGAAGAACGTGAAAATTTTATCGAAAATTTCTGGCGCAGACGCGACCCGAACCCTGACACGGAAGAAAATGAATACCGTGAAGAATATTTCGAGCGCATTGCGTATGCCAACGAGCATTTTGCGTCGGGCATTCCGGGCTGGAAAACCGATCGTGGACGAATTTACATTGCTTATGGCAAACCTGACGGCATAGAATCGCATCCGGCAGGCGGTTCATACGACCGTCCGAGCTATGAAGGCGGCGGTTCGACGACAACTTATCCGTTTGAAACGTGGTTTTATCGTCATCTCGATAATGTCGGCGACGGCATTGAAATTGAATTTGTTGACCCGACGGGAACGGGCGAATATCGCATTGCGCGGAATGCGTATGAAAAAGACGCGCTTGCCCATGTGCCGGGCGGAGGTTTGACAACTGCCGAACAACTCGGAATCAGTGATAAATCTCAACGCCAGTTGGGAGCCGGACAAACATATTACGGACGCGAACAGGACAATCCGTTCCGCAGATTGGAAATAATCACTGCTTTGCAGCGTCCGCCGCAAGTTAAGTTCAGCGATTTGCAAGCGTCTTTGACCGATTCGCCGGTGATTGACAACAATCCGCTTGATTTTGATTTGCGGGTTGACTTTTTCCGCCAATCCGACGACCGCGTGGTTACGACATTTACCGTTCAAACCGAAAATAAAGAACTCGTTTTTGAACCCGTTGGTGGACTTCAAACGGCGCGAATGAACATTTTCGGGCGTATTACGGCGGTGTCGGGTAAGCGTTCCGGCATTTTTGAAGATTCGGCAACAACCAGCGCATCTACCGAAGAGCTTGCCGAAGCAAAAGACAGAAAATCCATTTATCAAAAAGCGATTGCTTTAACGCCCGGAACTTATAAAGTTGATGTCGTGGTGCGCGATGTCGTTTCGGGAAATCGCGGCATCCGTAATATCGGCTTTACCGTTCCAAAGTATGACGACAGCAAACTTTCAACTTCAACCTTGATTCTGGCTTCGACGCTTCGTTCGACGACCGAAAGAGATATTGGCGGAAGTTTCGTTATCGGAACGGCAAAAGTAATTCCAAATCTCGCCGGTAATTATAAAAAGGGGCAGGACGTTGGCGTTTATCTGCAGGTTTATAACGCGGGAATTGACCAAACGACACTGCGTCCGGCGGTTGACGTTGAGTATATTTTGACGAAAGGCGGCAAAGAAGTTTTGCGCCAAGCAGAAAACTGGGAAGGTTTAAGCGACGCGGGACAACGGCTGACGCTCGCCAGATTGCTTCCGACAACGCAGATGCAGACCGGCGATTACGAACTTAAAATCAAGATTCGTGACCGCGTGAGCAACCAAACGCTTGAGCCGACAGCTAAATTTACGGTTACGCAATAAGTGATGACAAAAATTATTTTCTCCGCCGACGCTTTTTAATGTGAAAAAGCGTCGGCTTTTTTGTTGTGAAACAGTTAGAAACCGAAAGACTTTTTCCGAAATTTGAAGGCGTATAAAATTAATTTCATCTTTTTTATCTTAATTCAAAATTAGAAAAACAACTTAAAACTTTACTTAACTCGCGCTGCTTCAATCTTTCCACGCACTTGATAACCATCGGCAATCATCGTCGGCAGCGGTTCAAATGTCAGAGAAAGTTTGCCGTTTTCCATTGTTCCTGAAACTTTCAGCGGTGGTTTCGGATTTTCCGAAAAACTTCCGGCATCGAGCCGCGCTATTTCAATTTTTCCGTTTTTTATCACGCCTGAAGCGGTTTCAATTAATTTCCGTGCTTTTTCCACGTCTTTGCCCGAAAGATTAAAAACGAGCGTAATATAATCGCCGTAACTCAAAATTCCGATTGTCCCTTCTGCTTCAAATTTCTTTTGGATTCCCGCAAAACCGCCCGAATATTCAAATTCGCCGGACGTGGTTTTATAAGTTTCAACAGCGGCTGCCAAAGTTCCCGAAACGTCCAACGGCAATGTGTTGTCTTCTTCAATCGATATCAGCACCGCCTTAAATGGCGTTGTCAATGCTTGAGTTGTCATCGCGTCTTTTGGCGGCGCAGCCACATCAATCACAATTTTACCCGCCGTTTTTTTTATCACTACCGAATATCCGCCGGTGTTTTTCGTTCCTGCAAACGCCGCGACAACTGCCGTTTTGCCAAAGTCAATCTCTGCGGCGGACGGCAAATTTTCTGCCAAATTTTGTAGTTGCGCGTAAGTTTCCGGCGAACGCGCCACAAAAATAAATGGTTTTTCCGGTTTGGAATAGCTGCCTTCGGCGATGGTTTTCAGTTCACTGTTGTCCGGTTTTGAAACCATTTCGTCAGGCATCTTTTTATCAGAAACGTTTTTGTTCATATCTGTTTTTTTATTTACTTGTTCTTTATTTTTCTCAGATTTACACTCGGATTGGGCGGCAACACAAAAAAATAATGTCAAACTTAATGCGGTTGAAACTAAAACTTTGTAATTTTTCATAATAATTATTTCCCTTTCGCTCACTTTACGGGCAATTTCAGAACGCACGGTTTTTAAGAAAATTGCATTAGTAGTGTAAAATAAATTGGTCGGGAACTAAAATGCCGGTTGAGCGTATTTATAAACAAGCAGAGAGGTTAAAAGTTATGGCAGATTATAAAGAGCGATTCGAGAAGTGGCAGCGTGAAGCAAAAGACCGCTTTGACGATATTGACAAACAAATCGGGTTGAAGGAAAAATTCGCCGAAGGAGCGAAAGTCGCCAAAGAAACGGCGGAAACTTTGAAGGAAGGCGCGAAGAAAATCAAAACCGAAGCCAAAAAATCGGAAGTCGGCAAGCAAGCCGTCAAAGTTGCTGAAGAAACCATGAAAACCGCCGAAAAGACGGCGAAAAAGGCTTGGCAAGCAAGCGAACCGATTCGGGATGTCGCGGAAGATGCGGGCGAAAAAGCTGCGGACGTTTTCGGCATAACTGCCGTTGAAGCCGAAAAATTTATGAAAACCGCCGGAAAAAAAGCGGGCGAAGTTTTTAATGTTGCCAGCGAAAGAGCGGGCGAAGTTTTTGTCGAAGCGCGGGAATCTGTCGGCACAACCGCGAACCGCGTTTCAAAAGCCTTTAATTTCGGCGCAAGTTGGACGCGGACGATTAATTCGGCAATTAAAACCGTCCAAAAAACTTCCGATTGGATTACCGAAAAACCTCTGCAAGCCGCGACGACAGGCGTTTCGATGGCGGTTGGCGCGGGTTTAGGCGTAGTTTTTACAGGCATTAGCTCGCATTGGTTTTTTAATTCGGCTTTGCCGACGACATTGGTTAAAAAAGTCGCCGAGCAGTTTCAAAAACATGTCATAACTCAAGACGAACTCGTCAAAAAAGGCGACCTGACGCAAGCCGAAGCCGAAAAAATTCAATTTGAACGCGACATCGCCAAATATATCGGCGCACCGCTTCTCGGCGCATTTTCCTGCGCTTCGGGAGCGGTTATGATGACCAACATTTTTAATCCGAAAACTATTACGGGTGCGCCGATTGGTTGGCTTTTGGGCGGAAATCCGCTGCTTGAAGGCGTTTGGTTTTTCGGCAACGGCATAGTTTGTTTGAAAGCTGGCTACGAATTTTTTATGTTCGCACTTGAGGACCAGGAAGACGTGCAGCAAATTGTTAAGGAATTGAAAGGCTTGCTGCCTGCCTGAGGATTTAATCAATGAACCCAATATAAAATTTATTCGCGTAATTTCGCGACTGAAAATTCCTTTTTTTCTCTCGGTTGAATTTTATTTGAAAACCGCCAAACCTTTTCAGGCGCAATGCAAAAATCGAGTTTTACATCAAAATCTTGTGCGTCTTCGATTTTTTTTACAGGCGCAAAATAACTCAAACCGATTTTCAAACAATCCACACGGCAGTTTTTCAAAAATCTGTCATAAAAACCTTTGCCGTAACCGATGCGAAAACCTCTTTCATCAAAACACAAAAGCGGAATTAAAACCGCGTCAATTTTTTCGGTTTCGATTAATTCGTTGTGTACCGGTTCGTGAATTTGCCAAGCGTTTTGAATAAGATTTGTGTCGGGCGTGAATTTCAAATTTTCGATTTCGTGAGTTTGAAAATCAACGCGCGGCGCGAGCGTTTCGATGTGTGGAAAATCGCGCCAAATCTTTTCAAAAATCAATTTTGTATCAATCTCATTAAATCTTTCAATCGGCAAAAAACAATGCAGAAAATGAATTTTGCGAACATCGAATTTTACAACAAACTGTTCGGTAATCTGTTCGCTTTTCTGTTTTCTATCGAGTGTGGAAAGACTTTTCTGCCTGACAAGATAAATTTCTCTAAGCTCAGATTTTGTCATTAAATAAAATGCGGAGGCGTGTGTTCAAAATGAAACTTGTGTCTATTTTCTTCGCTCCAATCGCTTTTGAAAAAATCCCTTTTTCAGTTTTTCCTACAAACTAAAATCCGAAACATTCCAAATGTTTTAAGCACTTTTACAATTGTTCGGGACGAGTTTTTTATGCAGATTTTCATTTTAGTACATTTATCCGCGTTTCTTTTCCGGTCTTATTTTATTTGGTGCAGTTGTGTTAACCGGCACGTCCGACGGCTTAAAATTTTGCTCTGTTTTTGAATCGTTTGTTGTTTTTGCGGTTGCCAGCAGTTTTGAATCCTTCAAAAGTTTCAATGCCACTTTTGCCTTTTTAGTTAATCTCTTTTTCTCTTTTGCCATTATTTATTCCTTTTCGTTTTGCCGAATTTCTTTAACGATAATTTCGCCGTTAGGCATTTCGTAAATGATTTTACTATTGCGCGAATAGATGTTCGGCAAACCTAGACGATGATTTTCTTTCTGCGCCTCTCGGACGGCACGATTGCCGATACGAACAAATTCCGCCATTCGCCCGTAAGTTTCCAAACTGATTTTGCTTTTACCACTTTTCATATCTGCAAAAACTTTTGATAAAGATTCTCGTCAAAAATTTCTATTGCCACATTCTCGCCGAAAGCGACTTCATAAAATCTGCCTTCTGCATTATAAATCAAACTCCACGAATCAGCTAAATCTTTATAAACATTCCAAAAGTTTTTCTTCCCGCGCACAAAGCGTCTTCGCACGTCTTTATCGGGAATAAAATGTCCGCCTTTTTTCACCCTTTCGGCGATTCTTTCAATCAAAATTTCGGGCGATTCGACGAAAAGAAAAACGATTCTGATTTGATAATCGCTGCTTGGCAGATTTTTAATAAACTTCTGTAAATAACGCCCCGAAAGTGTGCTTTCGATAAGCAGAGATTTGTTGTTTGCGACGGCTTCATTCAGGTTTTGGAAAAATAATTTTCCCGCGCTGATTTTCTTTCCTGATGGATTTTCCGCCGAAAGACTTTTGGCAATTTCGTCGGCGTTTAAGAATTCGTAATCATATTCCTGCAAAAAAGCGCGGGCGAAAGTCGTTTTTCCAACGCCGTTTCCGCCCGCGACAATGACTATTTCTTTATTAACTTTATCCAAGAAATTAATCTCCCTCTAGATAAGTTTTTAATTTTCGATACAATTGAGCTAAATTTACCCTAAATCCTTTTTCTTCGTATTGTGTGAGAGCAAAAACTCCATCAAAAAATTCCTCTTTATCTTGGTCTTTTGGCTTAGGTTCAATATCAATAATTCCTTCGGCAATTTCTCCATTAAGAAGACGTTTTTGCTGGTTAAGTTTTTCTCACAAAAATTCAATTGAAATATCTTTAGTTTCGAGAGTTGCTTCAAACGTCTGAATCTCTCTTTCTTTAACTCTAATTTCTGCTTTTGCTAAAGAAAGTTGAGAATTGAGATGATCAATATTCGCTTTTGTTTTGAGCATTGCGATTTCAAATTCTTCGTCAGGAACTATAATTATTTCTCTTTTTGGTAAATCAAGAAAAACTTCAAGAGCAACTCTTATTTTATCAAGAGCTTGGTTTGGATTATTTGGAGTAACGTTAAATAAAGTTTCTCCTGCTTTGTGTGTAATATCTGCATTTGCGCTCACACCTAAATCTTTAAGAAATTCAGAGAAGTATAATAAATACTGCTCACAAGGAACTCTTACTTCTTCTGGAAAATTAAGGAATTTTGCTGTAAGTGAATTGTTTTCTGTTTTCTTGGACAATTCAATAAATGCTTTTTGATGTGCTAGTCTAAATTTTTCTATCACAGAATGAATAGCATTTATCAAAGTTAAAGTCGTATCAGGTAATGGAATTTGAAAACCGATAACAGGTACACCTTCTTTTATATCTTTCGATTCAAAGCCAGGAGCAAT
>MWZA01000184.1 GCA_002050455.1 Acidobacteria bacterium 5-1
GTATAAGACTCTCGAAAAAGTGATGCCCGAATACAATGCGTGGAAAATCTTTTACGAGCGCAACAAACAGCTTGCCTATCTGACCGACGCGACAAAGGGAACGACGCCGATTTATCAGGAAATCCCAAACTTGAGCGCGGCAAAATCGGCTTACGGCAACATTGTCTATCGCAAAGCCCCATCGTTTCTGCGCCAAGCCGAGTTCTATCTGGGCGAAGATAAATTTCAAACGGCAGTCCGCGCATTTTTAAAGAAACACGAATTCGCCAACGCCGAATGGACGGATTTGGTGAAGGAATTTGAAACGGCAAGCAAGCAAGATTTGAAAGATTGGGCGGATGTTTGGGTAAAGCAGTACGGATTACCTTTTATTAGAACTCAATTGACAGATAAAAATTCTCTATCCAGGCTTTTATCGCAAGAAATACGTTCTGACGAAAATGCGTTTTGGCAACAGAAGGTAAAAGTTTTAACTATAACTAATAAAGGTGAAAGGAAAATTCAAGAAGTCATTTTTGAAAGAAAAAATTCAAAGAGTTGGCAACTTCCTAGAAATATTTCACAAATCCCATCAGATTATGCGCCTTTCGTTTTCCCAAACTACCAGGATTACGGCTACGGCATCTTTCTGCTTGACGAGAAAAGCCGCGCTTACGTTCTCAAAAATATCCAGAACGAAAAAGACGATTTTCTCCGCACGATGATGTGGGGAAGTTTGTGGGACAGCGTGCGCGAAGCTGAACTCGCCCCGCGCGATTACGTCGCGCTCATCATCAAAAACATCAACGTCGAAACGGACGAAGTTACGATTGCAAGTCTTCTTGCCAGAGTTTCAACGGCGATGAATTATTATCTTTCGGACACGCAAAAAGCCGAACTCGCGCCGCAGATTGAAAAACTTCTTTTGGAAAAAACACAGACAGCAAACACGCTCGGACAAAGAATTACATATTTTCGCGCTTTCCTAAATCTCGCTAATTCGGAAAGCGCACGAAATACGTTAAAAGATGTTCTTTCGGGCAAACTAAAGATAAAAGATTTGGCGTTAAAGCCAAAAGACAAATTCGATATTGTTACCAAATTGTTAATTTTGGGCGACAAAGACGCGCCGCAGCTTCTCGCAAATTTAGAGAAAACCGAAATCGACGACAGCGCAAAACGCTATGCTTATGCCGCGAAAGCCGGAATTGGAACAATGGAAAACAAAGCGAAATTTTATAACGATTTTGTCAGCAACAAAGAAATTTCCGAAAGCTGGATTGAAGCCGCGTTTGTGCCGTTTAATTCTATCAGACAAGATGATTTAACTTTGCCTTACCTGAATAAAGCATTAGCGGAACTTCCGAATTTGAAAAAGAATCGTAAAATCTTTTTTATTAACGGCTGGCTTTCTGCATTCATCGGCGGGCAAAAAAGCGAGGAAGCACTGGCGATTGTGAACAGGTTTTTAACGGAAAATCCGAATCTGGATAAAGATTTGCGGTTGAAGATTTTGGAAAATGCGGACGGGCTTGAACGAGCGGTGAAGATTCGCGCAAAATTTGGGAAGTAGTTTCCCGCAAAGGCGCAAAGACGCAAAGAAGAAATAAGAGAAGTATAAAAGTTTTATTATATTTGACAAGACAAAATAGTAAACCAAATGAATTAACTTGCAAACAAACTCATTGAAAGCAACGTAAAAATCTTCTCTTTCTTTGCGTCTTTGCGCCTTTGCGGGAAAAAATTATGACCGAAAATGAAATCTCAAAAATAATCGTTGACGCGGCATTCAAAATTCACATAACTTTTGGTCCCGGTTTGCTTGAGTCAGTTTATGAAACGGTTCTCGCTTACGAACTCGAAAAACGCGGTTGTCAGGTTATTCGCCAGCAAGCGATTCCGGTTATTTATGAAGAAGTTCAACTCGATGTCGGTTTTCGGGCGGATTTGATTGTTAATCGCAAAGTTATAGTTGAGGTTAAGTCAATTGAGGCAATCGCGCCGGTGCATCCAAAACAATTACGGACTTATTTGCGCTTGACCGATTTGCATCTCGGTTTGCTGATAAATTTTAATGTGGATTTGATTAAAAACGGGATTAAAAGAGTTGTGAATGATTTGTGAGATATTTCCCGCAGAAAAAAAATTAATTTCCCGCAAAGACGCAAAGGCGCAAAGAAAGAGAAAAAGAAATTTTAGAAAACAAGCACAATTTTATTTTTATTATTGCCTAACTGATACGAAACACAGTCCCGTCATAAACCCTTTTTGAAAGGAAGTAAATTAAATTTCTTTGCGCCTTTGCGTCTTTGCGGGAAATTAATTAACCGCTCAAAAAAATCCGAAAATGCTCATTCAAATGAGTTGAATCGAAAACATTCTTGACACCATTTTTATTAATCGAAATCCAATTGAGCAAGCCGTTTGAGTGAACCAGCAAAAGTTCGGCGTTATGTTTGCCGATGCCGAAATGCGTTAGTTTTGCATACGCCAACGCGCCGCCGCGCATAAAACCGTCGTTTGGAGTCCGCGTCCAACCCGCTTCGAGCGTCAGACATCTGACACCTTGACGAAGACGCAGAAGCGAGCCGACGAGATTAGCGTTTCCAAAAGCGAAACGATGCGGATTTTCATTTTCTATCGTAATACTTGAATTATTTCGATTGGCGAAAGACGCGATTTCCAGCAGCGCGTCAAACAGCCATTTTACGCCGGTTGAACGAAGCGCGTCGTTGGTATTTTTCAGCTCAAGATATGCGGCAACATCGCCGCGCCCGTCGCTTCGTGCTTTGTGAATGGCTTCGTTAAGTTTCTGCGTCCAAACTTCGTTGAGTTCGTTCATTACTTCTAGAGCATAAAACCGTCATTGGATAAATGCAATTTCGTGTTATTATTTTGATATTTGTTAATCTTAAATTGTCGCGGATTCTAATGATTTTATGATTAACGACTAACAATTAACAATTTACAAATTTTTATGAAAAATTCGGCAATCATACTTTTTTTAATTTTATTTTCACTAACGGCTTTTGCCCAAAAGCCTAAATCGTCTAAAAATCCCGCCAAAACAAAATTAGCTAAAACAACTCCGGCAAACGCCGCGGGCGGAAAAGAAGCATTTGAAAAAGCGGTTAACCTGACAAACGCGGCGGAAAGAATCGCGGCTTTGCAAAAATTTGTTGGCGGTTTCCCAAAATCGGACGAGAAAACTCACGCATTGGAACTTATCGTCAGCGGACGCGCCGAAATTGCCGACGAAAAATTGCGTTTGGGCGATACGCAAAGCGGTGTCAAACTTTTCAAACTAGCCATCAAAGACGCGCCGATGCCCGTTTCCGACAAACTTTTCACCAAAGTTATTCTGCAAGTTCCGACAAATCTTTTCCTTCGCGGCGAGCGCGGCGCGGCTTTGGAAGCGGCAAAAATGATTGAGGCAAAAATTGACGGTAACGCTAATCAACTGCTCGGTTTGGCGACGTTTTATCTCGGAACGGAAAATGCCGCCGAAGCTAGACGGCTCGCCGAAAAAGCCATTTTGATTGAACCCAATCTGCCGGCGGCTTATCAAACTTTGGGACTTGCCAAGCGTTTGGATTTTCAATTGGAAGACGCGGCAAACGCTTACGCCAAAGCGTTGGAACTCGACGCGGATTCAATCGTTTCCAAACGCAGTTTGGCGGAAATGAAACGCGCCGTCGGCAAGCCAACCGAAGCAGTTGAGTTATATCGTGAAATTTTGACAAAAGATGAAACTGATGCGGCGGCGCAGACGGGTTTGATTCTCGCGCTTTTTGATGCCGAAAAACGGTCGGAAGCCGAGCAGGAAATGGCAAAATCGCTCGAACAAAATCCGAATAATTTGTTTTTGTTGGTCGGCGCGGCTTACTGGTATGCGGCGCACGAATATGGAGCAAAAGCAGTCGAACTCGCCAACAAAGCCGTCGCTGTTGAACCTCGTTATACTTGGGCGCATATCGCTCTGGCGCGTGGACTTATGCAGGAAAAACGTCCGCTCGAAGCAGAACGCACGCTGCTCGCGGCGCGGCAATACGGAAATTTTCCGACGCTTAATTACGAACTTGCGTCCGCTCGTCTGGCGGCGGGATTTTACCGCGAAGCCGCTAACGAATTGAAGAAAACTTTCGCGGTCAAAGACGACTTAATCATAACACGGCTCGGCGGGCGTGTGCCTAAACAAGCACAAAGTTTCACCGAACTGCTGGCGATGGAACGGCAGGCGAGTATTTTTGAACCGATGGCGGCAGATAGTCCGGCAAGTGCCGAAAAACTCAAATCCTTGCTTAATTTTTCGCAGCAAATTGATTCCGCTAATTTGAATGAAACAGCAATTTCGAACGCGGCAGATGATTTTGTTAAGGGCGACGATAATATGAAACTGCACCGCCAACTTTATGCGGTAAACCGGCTTTTGGAAAAAAGAACGGCGGTGGCGAAGGCTTTGGAATTAACGAAAGCGGCGGTTGGCGGCGTTGACGCGGCGTTGAATGTGGCAACTCCGGCAGCGGCGGTTTTGGCGGACGAACTTTATGACAGCCGCACTATTGCCATTTCCCGCAATGAATTTGTCATTGTTCCTGATATTCCGCGCCAGACGCTTTCCGGCATCTTGCGCGGCAGAATTGAAACACTGACCGGGCGGGCTTTGCAGCAGCAGGAAAAACCTGCCGAAGCCGTAACGCGGTTTAAGCGTGCTTTAAGCGTTTTGCCTGAAAAAAGCGCGTGGTGGCGCGATTCGATGTGGCAGCTCGGCGCAGCATTGCAAAGCGAAGGAAAACCGACGGAATCTCTCGACGCTTATGTTAAAAGTTATATGAGTGGCGCGCCCGATGTGGGAAAACGCATTATTATCGAATCGCTCTATCAGCAAATCAACGGCAATCTTGAAGGTTTAGACGAGAAAATCGGTGCAAAACCTCTGCCGACGATTGCCGCCTTGCCGATTGAAGAGGAAAAAAGTCAGACAGTTGCCCAAGCAATCGCAACTCCGGCGGCTCAAACCGCGCCGATACTGGAAACAACGCCCGAAATTAAGCCGATGCCGCAAGCCGGTGAATCTGCTTTGCCAATTGCGGAAGCCAAACCGACACCGGAAGTTTTAAGCAGTCAGATAGCGAAAACATTACCCAAAGCCGAAAAAATAATCGAAAATCCGGTTAAGATTGAAACCGCGCCAACGCCTGAAACTACGCCGACACCGGAAGTTCAGCCGAGTTTTGAAACAACGCCGAAACCGACTCCCGAAATCACACCGACGGCTGAACTTATCACCGCGCCGACACCGGCAGCGAAAACCGAAACTGCGCCGGAAGTTCTGCCGACACCTGAAATAAAAACCGTCACAGAACCGAAATTGAAGAAACCGAAAACAATTAAAAATCAGCCTTCGGCAGACAATCCCGATAAAACGCAAAAACTAATTTTTGAACCGATTATTATTACCGTTCCAAAAACTGAAGCGGTGATAACGCCGAAAACCGAGGAGAAAATAATCGAAACCGCAGTCAATGAAAATCCGGTTTCTCAAATCAAATCTGATGAAACGGCGGCTGTCGCAAAAGCGGACAATAAAAAAACCACTTTAAACAAAACCAGGTCGCGGATTGTTGCAGAAAACAAACCGGAAGAAGTTTCGCAATGTAAAATACTAACCAGCGAAGAAGCCGTTTCGATTTTAAACAGCGGCGGCAGTTTGGGCGTGTTGGTTGGTTTTGAAGACGGGCGCAGCGTCAATGAAATTACGGCTTTTTCCGACAGTCCGAAGGATTTGGAAATCAGGTTTGAGCCGGAAATCGGCGGGCTTTCCGGTCGCGCATTTTTTGTCATCAAATCCGTCAGCGCAAATAAAGGCGAATTTACCGTTACGTTTGAATCTACGTGCGGTAAAAAGGAAGTTTTAGTCAAGGTGCGTTAGATTTTTATGAAAGGGTTTGTTTTCTTCTTTGTTTTGTTTAGTTTTCCCGCTCTGAGCGGTTATGCCCAGAAAATTGTAAAAATCGAAAAACCAACTCAACCGGCTTTGGAAGTAAATCAATTTTCGACGGAAATTTCCGAAAAGGAATGGCAAATTATTATTGATTCTTTGCAGGCGGAAGACTGGGAAAAGAGCGCGTTTCTCGCCGGGCAATTGATAAATCGTGTCAAAACCGACAATGAAAAGAAACGACTTGCCCGGCTTCGCTATATTTATCTCTACGCACTGGCAGGAAAAATTATTGCATTTTCGGAGGCAAATAAAAAATCCGAAGAAGCGGCGGCGCGTGAAGAGTTACGGAAAGCGGCGGACAGTTTTGTCGGTAAAGAGTTTGTTCTGCCGCCGCGCCGGTTTCTGGCAAATTGTAATCAAGTTTTAAATTATATCTGCCCGGTCAAAAATAACGATAATGCTTTGCGCGTAACGGCGACCAACAAAGAAGGAACGGCAATTCATTCGTTTGAGCTTATTTTGTTTGACCAAAAAGTTGATTTGAAAGATTTTACCGGAAAAGAAACATTTTTGGGCGGAATTTTAGCAAAGGTGGAATTTAACGAAAATAAATCATATCCGTGGATAATGCGTCTTTCTTTCGTCAGAGGATTCATTCGCGTGATTGTTACAAAGTAGATAAGGTAAAAAAAAGTAAAAAGGCTTCCTCACAACAGAGAAATTTTTAACGTAAAGGCGCAAAGGTTATTTATGAATTTTTGCTTTTTACTTTTAGCTTTTTATTTTTACCTTTCCATCTTTTGCCTCTAACGCTTTCACAGTTTTGCTAAATATGCAACTATTTATTTCTACGTTTGCCTTTTTATTGATATACTTAAATTGTATTTTGCAACTTTGGCAAATTTACAATCGTAAAGTTACGTCGTAAGTTCTTTATACGCAAAATTTTTCAGGAGCAGATAAGAAAATGGGATTGTGGGCGAGAATAAAAAGGATATTTCGCGCTGGAACAGGCGCGGCGTTGGACAAGGTGGAAAACCCGGAAATGGTGCTTCAGCAAACCATCCGCGATATGCGCGACCGCGTGCCGGAACTTAATAATTCGGTGGCGCAAGTGATGGCGACCGAGCGACTTTTGGCAAAAAACAGAGAAAATCTTGAAACTCAAGTCGTTGACCTCGATTCAAAAATCAAAGCGTCGGTTAAAATGGGACGCGATGATATTGCGACAGCGTATATCGGTCAATTGCAGCAGGCGCAGCTTGATTTGGAACGAACCGGCGCACAACTCGAACACGCGGCAAACGCATCAAAGCAAGCCTTGAAAGCGCGTGATAATTACGTTTTGAATATGAAGAAGCGCAGTGCGGAAGCAATGCAGCTGATCAGCGCATCAAAACAAGCCAAATTGCAGGAGCAACTCGCGCAAACGATGGAAACTTTCAACATCGGCGATGACGCTTCGACCTTTAACGAAATGCGCGAAAAAATTGACCGCCGCGTTGCCGCCGCCGAAGCCAAACTCCAACTCGGCGCAAGTTCGGTTGATACGCAGATGCAGGACATTGAGCGTGAAGCGATGGATATTCAACTTCAGGACAAACTGCTTGAATACAAGCAGCAAATGGGTTTGCTCGGCAAAGGCTCGGACACGAGCGGTAAACAGATTTCCGCCGCTTCGGAAGTTAAGGACGAAACACAAATACAGGATCAAGTGCTTTTAAGTGAAGCTAACGAACAAAAATGAGCGTGACCATTACCGAAAAAAACGAAACCTTTGTCTTGCCGTCTTCAAAAAAAATGGCGGGAAAGGGGTTTTTTACCCATAATGGAAGAATTAACCGAGCAAGCAGCGAAAGTTGAAACTCTCGAATCGGAAATTGAAAAATTAAAAGCGGAATTAGCGAAACTCAAACGGCAAAATTAGCATCTAGTAATTGTTATGGCAGATTTAGCAAAATATCAACAGGAAATCAGCAAGTTTAACTCTTCTTACGCCAAAGAAGCCATCAAAGAGCCGGTCAATTTTTGGGGTTTGGCAGGTTTTGCGGTTGCGGCAGCTTATACGCAAAGTGTTATCCCTTTGCTTATTGCGCTCATTTTTGAAATGGCTTATATATTTATAGTTCCGCAGCTTCCGGCTTATCGCCAATTGGTTAACCGGCGCGAAAAAGAGCGACTTCGTGAACTGGCTAAATCTAATCGCAAAAAATTGATAAATTCTTTTACGCCGCGCGAACGCGAAGCGGTTATTTATCTTGAACAACAAAAAGGTAATATTCAGGAGAATTATTTCAAATTTACAGGCGCACGTGAATTGCCATCAAATTTAGTTACGCTTGACCAGCGTTGGGAAGATTTTGTTGATTTGCTGGACGTTTATCGTCGTCGCAAGAAGCATTTGAAATCTATTAACCGGCAAGCCGTTCATAATCAGCTTTCACAAGCCTTTCGTGCTGCCGAGAGCGCGGATGATGAAAAAACAAAACGGATTCAGCAAACAAACGTCGAGATTTTAAAACGCCGTCTGGCATCTTTCGACGAACTCGAACGAAGCGTTAAACTCGTCGAAGGACAGCTGCAATCTATCGAAAATTTCTTTGGTTATCTTAATGACGAAATAGTTACGATGTCCACGCCCGAAAAATTCTCCCTGCTTGATTTTGAGCAGCTTTCCGATTCGATTGCGATGACCAAACAAATGCTCGACTCAACTTCCGACGCGATGGGCGCACTCGACGCGCACAACCGGCAAATGGGAAATTACGAACTTCTTCCTAATTCAAATTCGTGAGTTATGCAAAATACAGGTTTAATCGAAAAGATTCAGAAACTTCCACCCGAAATACTTGTCGAAGTGGAGCATTTTATTGATTTTCTCGCAGAAAAACAGAAGGTTAAACAACACATCGAAACTGATGCGGGATTTATCGGTTTTAATCGGAAAGACTGTGAGAAAACGGGGAACGTAAATTTGCGTGAATGCGGCATCAACGCGAAAGAAGCTGCCGCGCAACGTGCCGCACTCGCCACTTTTGTTGAAGATTGGGAACGTCCCGAAATGGAAATCTATGACAAACTATAAACGCGGCGATGTTGTTTTAATTTTGTTTCCTGATTCAAATTTTCAAACGGCAAAAAACGCCTCGCGTTCGTTGTTCAATCGGACAATCTGCAAACCAATTTTTCGCTGATGAACTTTTTCAGTCCAAAAACTGCCGCCGCAAGATATTCAAAAGGTCGTCCGTTTTTTCATCCATTAATAATTAGTCGAATAAAGGAATTCTTAAAATTAAACAAATCTTTGCCGAACGCTTTAGATGTCGGTTGCGGCACAGGTCTTTCTGCAACTGCTTTAAAGGAAATTGCCGAAGCGGTCATTGGAATTGATGCTTCGTCGGAAATGATTGCCTTCGCACCGAAAGATAACGACATAAAATATCTTGTTTCAAAAGCCGAAAATCTTCCGTTTGATGAGAATAAATTCGATTTAATCACGATGAGCCAAGTTTTTCATTGGCTTGACTTCAGCGTATTTTTTTCAGAAGCAAGAAGAGTTCTTAAAAACAAAGGCTGGATGATTATTTACGACAATTATTTTTCGAGTCGGATGCCTGAAAATCCCGGATTTCAAACTTGGTATAAAGAATTTTATCTCAAAAAATTTCCGACTCCGCCGCGAAATTGGGTTTCATTTACCGCCGAAGAAACCGAAAAAGAAGGTTTTTATTTAATCAAACACGAATGGATTAAAAATACAATTGATTTTTCGCTTGGAGAATTGACGGGTTTTTTACTGACGCTTACTAACGTCATTGCGACGGTTGAAGGCGGAAACGAAAAAATCGAAGATGTCGAATCTTGGTTGACAGAAAATCTCTCTCCATTTTTTCAAGGGGCAAGGGAAGAATTTTTGTTCAGTGCGCCGATTTGGTTTCTGCAACGCGAATTTTAACTTTCTGTTTCAAATTCATTTCTCAAACTTGTAACTCAACAAATTTCAAATTAAACTGTTTGTTTTCGGAATAGTCCGAATTTATTCACTAATCTTAAACAAATTATTACAAAAGGAATTTTATAAAATTATGAAAAAAGTAGGTGTTTTAGTCGGGCGCGAAGTTACGTTTCCCGAATCAATTATTAACAGCATTAACGAAAAAGGCAACGGCGAAGTCGTCGCCGAAATGGTCAAAGTCGGCGGCATTCGCCTCGACGAAGAAAAGAAATATGACGTGATTATTGACCGCATTTCGCACGAAGTTCCATATTACCGCGCAGCACTCAAGCGAATGGCACTCGAAGGAACTTACATTATCAATAATCCGTTTTGGTGGTCGGCGGACGATAAATTTTTTAACTTTTCACTCGCCGCCAAACTCGGCGTGGCGATTCCGAAAACCGTTCTGCTTCCGCAGCAAGATTACATTCCCGACATTACTAGCGAAAGTTTGAGAAATCTCGAATTTCCGCTTGATTGGGAAGGTATTGTTGAGCATGTCGGTTTTCCCGCGTTTTTGAAACCGTTTGACGGCGGCGGCTGGAAAAATGTCTCGAAAATTCATTCTTTGGAAGAACTTTGGTATGAATATAATCAAACGGGAAAACTTTGTATGACTTTGCAGGAAGGCATCGAGTTTGACCAATTCGTGCGCTGTTACTGCGTCGGACAGGAAAAAGTTTTGGTTATGCCGTATGACCCGTCAAAACCGTATCTTTCGGGAATGCAGTATGTCAATGTTGACGATTATCTTTCGCCCGAACTGCACGCGAGAGTTGAGAAAGACGTTATCACGATTTGCAAAGCTCTCGGATATGATTTGAATACGGTTGAATTTGCCATTAAAGACGGCGTTCCGTATGCGATTGACTTTATGAATCCTGCGCCCGATGCCGAAATTGCTTCGGTTGGCGAATACAACCACAATTGGATTGTTAATGCGCTGACTGATTTTATTTTTGAAAAATTGGAGAAGGGTTTTGAAACGCCCGAATATCGCTGGTCTGCGCTGTTGAGTCCGCCAGCCCAAATCGCTAAAGAGAAAACAACGGCTAAAGCGAAAACAGCGAAAACAGCAAAAACAACAAAAACAACCAAAGAGAAATCGCAGGCGAAAAATGCCGGCGCAAAGTAAAAATTAAAAAGGCAAAGTAGATATTATTTTGCCTTTTTTCTTCAATAAAGCATCTTATTCAAAAATATTCAAAAATGTTTTCGGTTCTTCAGTCTTCGTTTTCAATTACAAACCGGTAACCGACTCCGCGCACGGTTTGCAGAACCTTCGGATTATTTGGTTCATCTTCCAGATATTTGCGAAGCCGCACAATAAAATTATCAATCGCCCGCGTGTCGGTGTCTTCGTGCAAATCCCAAACTTCCTCCAAAATCGTTTTGCGCGAAACGGCATTTCCGGCGTTTTCAATCAGATGGCGAAGCAGTTTAACTTCCATCAAAGTCAGACGAATCGTTTCCGCTTCGGTTTTTATTTCCAGATTCGTAAAATCAATTGTTTTATTATTGATAGCAAAAATTTCCTTTGCAATCGGCGAACTCTGAAAGGAATTTTTTTCACGTTTGAGCCATTCGCGTCGCCGCAGCAAACCGTTTAAACGCGCCATAAAAATTGAGAGTTCAAAAGGCTTCGGCAGATAATCATCCGTTCCTGCCGCAAAGCCTTGAAGAACGTCTTCGGGACGACTTCGCGCCGTAAGCATCAGAATCGGTGTGTAATTTTCAGCTTCGCGGAGTGTTTTAGCCACCGTAAAACCGCTTAATTCAGGCAGCATCACATCTAAAACAATTGCATCAAACTGTTTATTTTCAGTTAATAAAATCTGCAAAGCCTGTTTACCGTCGCCGACGATTTCAACCTCGAAATTTTCGGCTTCGAGATTAAAACGCAAGCCTTCGGCGATATGTTGTTCGTCTTCGACAATTAAAATGTTCATAACGATAAATGGTAAATGGTAAACCAAGAATTATTAACCATTTACCACTAAATTACGGCTTTGGGAAGCTGCACAATAAATGTGCTTCCTTTTTCTTCACCTTTACTTTCCACCCAAATTTTCCCGCCGTGTTTTTTGACGATTGAGCGAACAATGTAAAGTCCCAAACCCGTGCCTTTGGCTTTTTGCGTCGAAACATTTGGAACTCGATAAAAACGCTTAAAAATTCGCTTCAGCTCATTTTGCGGAATCCCGACACCTGAATCTTTGATACGAATTTCAACTTTTTTCTTGTCCGAATTTTTCATCTCAACCCAAACTTTTACATTGTTTTTAGAATACTTTACGGCATTATCTAAAAGATTTGTAAAAACGGCTTGAAGTTCCGCCGCATCGCCCGAAACTTTTATACTATTTTTGGTTTCGACAAATTCTATCGCATTTTTATTTAAATTATAACGACTGCGAATTATCTCAACCGATTCTTTCAGGAGTTTTTCGAGATTGATTCGAGAAATATTCAATAAACGCTTGCCTTCGCGCGTCTGTCCGGCTTGCAAAACCTGTTCGACGGTATTCAACAGACGATTGCTGTCTGCCAGCATAATCTCATAAAATTCGAGGCGTTTGTCTTCCGCAACTTCGCGTGTTTTCAAGGTTTCGAGATAAAGCCGAATCGAAGCAATCGGCGTTTTCAGTTCGTGCGTAATGGCGTTTAAAAATGCGTCGTGCTGCTCATTGCGGCGGATTTCGCGGACGAGAAAAATTGTGTTGAGAATTAAACCGGTAATGATTAAAGCAAAAAAGATAACGCCCAAAACAAGCAGCGCGACTTGGCGCAGATTGAGCAAAATCCAGCCGACATTCAGCGCAACCGCGATAGCAACCAGACAAATGCCCAAAACAAGGAAGACAACTGCTGCTTTTCTCCGACCTGCAACTCTCATTATTGCTAAATAGTAATACGGTAAATGGTAATGGTAAAGAAAAAGACCTTTGATTTTTCCGTGAGGAATCTCAAAGGTCAAGTTCTATTTACTGTCTGATGCCGACGCACGCATTGGAGCGCGGGCATCCTTGCCCGCCTTCGCGCCCGCGCGCGAAAAACATTTCATCTGCAAGGCAGAAGCGCGGGCATCCTGCCCGCGCTTCAATTTACTTGCTTTTTTCTTTCTGCGTCGGCATCAGTTACTGTTTACTGAATTTATGCGGCTTCGCGCAAAGGTTCGGCTTGAACTTTTTCTTTTTCCAATTCGTAAGCATAGACCTTTTTCGCCAGACCAATTTTTTCCAACGCTTTGATTTGCAGCCAATTTACGTCAAATTCATACCACGCCAGACCGTGTTTTGCTGAACGTGGATTAGCATGATGATTATTGTGCCAGCCTTCGCCAAACGTCAAAGCGGCAATCAAACCGTTGTTGCGCGAATCGTCGTGTGTTTCAAAACGGCGCGTTCCCCACAGATGCGTTGCGGAATTAACCAGCCAAGTTGAATGCCAGCCGATAACCTGACGCAGGAAAATTCCCCACAAAACCATTGACCAGCCACCGATGGCAAACAATATCACGCCGACAACGATTGGCGTAACATAATAATACTTGTTGACAAAGAGGTGAAATTTATCCTTCATCAAATCCGGTGCATAACGCCGCATCGTCGCTTCGGTTTGATTTTGCGCCGTTCCCTGCAAAATCCAGCCGACGTGCGCCCAAAATGTGCCGTCGCGCGGAGTGTGCGGGTCATTTTCGGTCTCGGTAAAAGCGTGATGAATGCGGTGCGTCGTTACCCAAGTAATCGCGCCCGATTGCAGTCCAAGCGTTCCGCAAACGGTTAAAAAATACTCAAACCACTTCGGAGTTTTATATCCGCCGTGCGTCAAAAGTCGGTGATAACCCATTCCGATTCCCCAACTTCCCGCAACCCACCAAGTAATCGCGGCGGCAAGCAGATTTTGCCAGCTGAATGTAAATAATGCCCAAACCGCCAGAAGATGAATAATTATAACTGCCGACAGCGTTACCCATTGGATTTTATTTGATTTTGCCTGCTGAAATTGTAATACGTTTTGCATTTTGTCAACCCTCTTATAATTGCTAAAAAATTAAGAAAACACACTTTCTCGTATGTTAGATGTCAATCGTAACAGGTTTTCGGCAGCGTGATTGTAAGAGTTTTGTAATAACATAATTAAATGGTATTTTGCCGTTAAAAGAGTATAATCAAGGACACAGTAAAATTTTGTCAGAGATAATAAATTCGCAAACTATCAGGAGAAAAAATGAGAGAAAACAATTCGACCATAACTGAAAAACCGCAAAGCAATTTAACTCGTTGGGGTATTTATGCCTTAATTCTGTTGGTTGTATTTTTGCTCGGCTTGATTCCGATGTGGCTGCAAAAACGGCAAGTTTCGCAAGACCTTGAAACGACGCAAAAACAGCTTCGCAAATCCGAAATTAAAGGTTTGCTGACAACTGCGATTGTCGAAGCAAAGCGCGGCGAATATGAACCTGCGCGGAAAGACACGAGTGAATTTTTTACACGCTTAAAAGCCGAAATTGACCGAGACGAAGACAGCGCATTAACGCAGGAAGAACGCGACAAACTGAGAACAATTTTTGATAATCGGGACAGCACAATAACGATGCTCGCGCAGCGCGACCAAGCCTCAACCGAACGGCTGACCGATATTTATGTAACTTATCAGCAAGCAGCGGGACAAATGTCAGTGCCAACCGCTTCGCCGCTTGCATCGCCGCTAAGTTCGCCGACGATGCAGTAACCAACTCAATAAGATTTTTTGTTGAAGGAAAAAAGATGACGAAAGGTTTTAACACTTCTCGTCATCTTTTTTTGCACTTTCATATTTGATGATTTGCAGATTTTACGCCGCTTATTTCAATTCATTTGAAGTTTTAACCGCATCAGGAATGCGAATCTGTTTTGCCCAGCCGAGTTTTTCAAAAATGCGAATCGTTATCCAATTCATATCGAATTGATACCGTTTCAAGCCGTGCCGCGCCGAAGAAGGGTATGCGTGATGATTATTGTGCCAGCCTTCGCCAAATGTTAAAACCGCGACAAACCAATTATTGGTCGAATCGTCATTTGTGTCGAAACGCCGTTTTCCATAAATATGAGAGAGAGAATTGACAAACCAGGTCGTATGCCAACCGACAACGACGCGCACGAAAACGCCCCACAAAACCATTGACCAGCCGCCGATAGCAAATAGTAAAAAGCCTGAAAGAATAATCGGAACATAATAATACTTTGCTAAAGATGCGTGAAATTTGTCTTTGAGCAAATCGGGGACATAGCGTTTCAAAGTCGCTTCGTCGTGGTCGTTTGCTGTTCCGCAAATCACCCAGCCGATATGCGCCCACCAGAATCCGGGACGAGTCGAATGCGGGTCTTTCTCGGTTTCGACGAATTGATGGTGAATGCGGTGTGTCGCTACCCATTTCGGCGCGTCATCCTGAATCGCCATCGCGCCGAAAATCGTCAGCGTGTATTCGAGCCATTTCGGTGCTTTAAAACTGCGATGTGTCAAGAGGCGATGATAACCCAATCCAACGCCCAAACTCCCGACAATCCAATTTCCGATAAGCATTGCCGCAACATTTTCCCAGCTAAACATAAACAAAGCTGGAATTGCCAAAAGGTGAAAAGTTACGACAATAAATAGATTTTTCCAGTTTATACTTTCGCGTGATTGCTCAAATTCGATGACGTTTTGCATTTATAATTTTTACGATTGCTAAAATATAGCAAGCTTAAGAGTAGCAGGTTGCGGGTGGGGCAAACGTAATAGTTATGTAAGAGTTTAATTGTGCCAAAATATCAGGTGAAATAATTATAAGTTAGCTGGATAATTCTGTTCGGAAAAGAACTGTTTTAACTTTGAAGAAATATCTTCTAATTGAACGACATCAAGACTTATTGCTGTCTGCACACTCCAATCAACTCCAGATTTAAGCACAATATCCATTTCAATATGTCCGGGAGCGTCTGATTCAGATGAAATGGTAAATTCACCTTCGAGAGAGTTCCATTGTTTTTCACCAACCCAGCCTCGCCAATTGACGGCTAAATCCTCGAAATAACGCCATAGTTCGCTGTGCGGCTCAAAAGCATAAATTTTAGTCGAAGCCACAATATCTTTCGCTTTAAGAGTTACACGATAATACTCTGAGCCTTCAGAAAGAAACAGTCCGTTTCTTTCTGATAATTGAAGTTCTGCAGAATTGCTCGAAGATTTGATAATTACAGACTCGATTGCCACAAATAGAAATCCGGCTAACTTGTAATATAAAAAGTTAAATTTGTTTTCACTAAAAATTATTTTAGCTTATTTGTTAATCTGCAAAAGCAACGCTCAATTGTTTGAGCGGCATTGATTTTCTCGCGTCCAATTCGTCAACATTTTCCCGCGAAACGTATTTGTATAAAATATCGCGCTGCTGCGGAACGAAACCGGCTTCGGATATTTGATAGCGCAATTCTTTTTCGTTCGCCTCGGTGTCCGCGCCCGCCGCCGAGACGACGTTTTCTTCAATCATAATCGAACCCATGTCGTCCGCGCCGAAACGCAAAGCGGTTTGTCCGAGTCGCAAGCCCTGCGTCAGCCACGACGATTGAATGTGCTGAACATTGTCTAAAAACAAACGCGAGACGGCGAGCATTTTCAGATAATCAATTCCGGTCGGCTCTTCCTTTATTTTGCGTCCGAGCGCGGTGTTTTCGCGCTGAAATGTCCAAGAAATAAACGCTGTAAATCCGCCTGTTTCGTCCTGCAAATCTCTGATTCGTTGCAAATGTCGAACGCGATGTGAAATGTTGTCGCCGATGCCGAACATCATCGTCGCCGTCGAGCGCAAACCGACTTTATGAACTGCACGCATTACATCAAGCCATTCCTGCGTGTTGCATTTCGTGGAAATGCGCTTGCGAACTTCGTCGTCGAGAATTTCGCCGCCGCCGCCGGGCAATGAATTTAATCCGGCGTTTTTTAATTTCTGCAAAATCGTTTCGTAATCTAGTTTGGAAATCAAAGAAATGTTGTGAATTTCCGGCGGCGAAAAGCAATGCAGTTGAAATTTTGGATATTTTTCGTGTAGTGTGCTTAAAAGGTTTTCATACCATTCGATATTAAAATCAGGATGAAGTCCGCCCTGCATTAAAATGCCTGTTCCGCCCAGAGCAATCGTTTCGTCAATCCGTTTGCAGATTTCCTCAATCGAATGAACATAAGTGTCAGGTTTTCCCGGACGACGATAAAACGCGCAAAATGTGCAGACGACGTTACAGACGTTGGTGTAATTGATGTTGCGGTCAATGATGTATGTTACGACATCAGTTGGGTTATGCCGCATCCGAATTTCGTGCGCGGCAAGTCCGATGCGGACAAAATCGTTTGATTCAAGCAGTGCGGCTGCATCGGCGGCGGTTAATCGTGTCCCGTCCAAAACTTTATCTAAAATCGGTTGAATATCGCTCATATTTTTAATTAAACCGCAAAAGACGCGAACCAAGCAAAGAAAATTTATAGAAAACCTGCGTTCATTTATTTATTCTGCAAATAAAAGTTGCGTTTTGCAAAAAATTTTCAAAAAGTTCGCCAAAAACCTCGATTCCAGCGTCTTTTAAATATCTGCTTTTGTAGATAACAAATTTCATACCAAAAAGTTGATACTTTTTTAAAGAAATATCGCGTTATTTAACAGAAGAGGAAATTTTACTAGGAGAACAAAAATGCGAAATCAAGAAAACAAAGTAGACACAAACGAAGTCACCTTGGTTTTGTTCGTCATAATCGCAGGTTGGGCTTTACTGTTTTATTCCGGTTTGTTTTAATTTTAATCATTGAACTTATACTACTTTTATTCCAATGCAAATCGGCTGATAGTTTAACTATTCAGCCGATTTCTTTTTTCGACAGTTAAATTTTTGCAAAAAATCGTGCCGTTGAAAGTCGTGCGGCTTTACAAAAATTTCAACGGCTTATTCTTTTCTATCAAGCCGTGTTTATCAGCCAATTCATAGAAAAGCGACAAACCTTTATGCATAGTTTCGTCAATCGAAAACGAGATGTTTTGCGTCAGATACTTTCTAAAATTATCACTGGCAAGCGGAATTTCCGTTTTGTAATTGGCGATAATTTCGTCTAGATGTTTTAAGCCTTCATCACGAGCATTTGCAAAATCAATTTTTCGCGCAGTTTCCCCTTTTTCAACCTGCGTCATCCACATTGCAAAAACGAAACCGAAACCTGTAAAACTTCTCCACGTTTCTGCAAGGTCGAATTTGCGATATTTTTTCTCGTCAATCATCAACGCCGGGTCGCCAATCAGCAAAGCGCAGTCATTTTGCTCCAGCATTTGAGCCAAATTCGGTTTTGTTATTTGGTAAATCGGCTCTGAAGCGAAAAATTCACGAAAAATAATTTTTGTCAGTGCAACCGAAGTTTTCGACGAAATATCGAGTGCGAGTCGTTTCACATCGCGCAAATCTTCGCCTTTGGTTACGAGGCAAACGCTTCGCACCCGTTCTTTTGCGCCGACGCAGACATTCGGGACAAGCAAAATATCATCAATTCGCTGGTATTCGATAACCGGAACTAACGCGCAATCAACTCGTTTGTTTGCTAAAAGCTCACCGGAACGCACCGGTGCCGTGTCCAAAATAATTTCAATTTTCCCGCGCTGTGAGCCGTAAAGAAATGACCAGATGAGCGGCGCAGTGTTTGAATAGCTTGAAGCGGAAATTCTCGGAACGCTCATTTATCAGCTTAAAACGTCCTGATATTCGGGCGTTTCGTCAATAATCTTTTTGACAAACGGGCAAACGGGAACGATTTTGATATCGTTTTCACGGGCGTATTCAACCGCCGCCGAAACCATCTGTTTGCCCAAACCTTTGCTCTGCATCACTTCGTCAACTTCCGTGTGGTCAATCGTGATTTCATTTTCGCCCGATTTTTTATATGTCATCAGAGCCGATTTTTGACCATCGTCTTTGATATAAAATGAGCCTTTTCCGCCGCTTTCCTGTCTTTGAACTTGCATATATAAATTCCTCCAATTCTTAAAAAATAAAATCTTGAGATTTCGTGTAATTTTTTATTCTACTCTAAATTATGTGAAGGTGTGTGCAAAAATCAAAAATCTTTCCCGCCAAGGCGCAAAGACGCAAAGAAAGAAAAAATAAACTTAAAGAGCGTGTTTTGACTTTCCTTTGCAGCTTTGCGCCTTGGCGGGAAAATTAAACTTTGAAAACAGACAATTTTAATTTGCACGCGCCTTCAAATTATATCATCTGCAAATGCAAATTTAATATGCTGCTAATTTCCGGCACGCTTCGACAATTTCCGAAACCTGCGGCAAAAAATAATCTTCCATCTGCGGGGCAAACGGCACGGGCGCGTCAATCGAAGCAACTCTGATAATTGGCGCGTCGAGCCATTCAAACGCTTCTTCGGCGATAATCGCGGAAATCTCGCCGCCGATGCCGCCGGTTAAAGACGCTTCGTGCAGAATAAGAACGCGGTTTGTCTTTTTAACCGTTGCCAAAATCGCTTCTTTATCCAGCGGCGCAAGGCTTCGCAAATCAACTATTTCAATTTTTAATCCGTCCTCTTTTTCCAAAACATCAGCCGCATCCTGGGCGTTCAAAACCTGTGCGCCGAAAGTGATAATTGATAAATCTCTGCCTTCGCGGGCAGTTCGCGCCTTGCCGATTTCAACAATATAGTCGTCTTCGGGCAATTCTTCGCGCAGGCGCGGCAAGCGATAAAGTTTTTTGTGTTCGAAAAACAAAACCGGATCGGGGTCGTGAATTGCCGCTTTAATTAAACCTTTCGCGTCGTAAGCAGTCGAAGGTTCAACCATTTTCAAACCCGCCGTATTTAGAAAAAACGCCTCAGCGTTGAGCGAGTGAAAAGGTCCGCCGCGCACGCCGCCGCCGCACGGACCGCGAAAGACGGCTTGAATCGAACCACAGCCGCGGTAACGCGATTTTGCCGCGTAGTTTGTCAGCATATCGAAACCGGTTGAAATAAAATCAATAAACTGAAACTCCGCGACGGGCTTCATTCCCATCAACGCCGCGCCGCACGCCGCGCCGACAATCGCACTTTCGGAAATCGGTGTGTCAATCATTCTTCCCGCGCCGAATTCGTCAATAAAGCCCTCGGTTAATTTGAACGCGCCGCCATATGCGCCGACATCTTCGCCGATGACGAAAACTGTTTCATCACGCGCCATTTCTTCCCAAATGCCTTGTCGAATCGCTTCGATTAAAGTTACGCCTTTTTCCTTTTTTGCTGCTGTTGCCATTATACAAATTTACTACTTTTCTAACTCTTTTGTGTTATCTTCGCTCTCATCAAACAAACGGCTGACGGGCGTGTGTGTCGGCGGCAGAGATTCGTGATATTCGGTTAAATCCTTCTGCAATTTCGCAACGGCTTCCCGGGCGCGTTCAAAATCGTCGCGTTTGATTTTCAGAGCGAGTTTGCCGTCTTTATTCGGCAGTTCGCTCAATTTAGCAAAACTTTTCAGACGGATTTCAATGCGTGCGCCGCGCCTGAGAAAGCCTTTGCGAAAGCGCACGTCCAAAATGTCTGCGAGCGCGATGCGTGATTCTTTGACACCGTTTTTGATAATGCCGAAAAGTTTCGATTCAAATTCAAGCACAATGCCCGCGCTTGAAAATTTGCCGATACCGTCAATCTGCGACAAACCGCTTTCGGTGTTGAACGGAACGCTGATGAAATTTGTCTTTGACATTAGTTATCCAAATCCTGTGCTCTGGTTTCCTCTTCTTCGGGGTGAATTTCCAGTTCGTCCATTTTTTCCTTTTCGCTAACGTAATTAAAAGCCGCCAGCGCAGCCGTAACGAGCGCAACGCTAATGCCGTAATAAAGCGTGTCGAGCGCGTTTTCCGCTTGCAGAAGTTTTTGCAAAAATTTGACCGACATTAACGGGATAATCACAAAACTAAAATTTGCCTTGAGTTCGTTCAGATTTCTGACAAGCATCCAATCGGGAACTTCGAGTTCGCCGATAAAAAGTTCATAAAGGCTGACCGAAATAACCAGCAAGGCAGTGCCGACGAGAATCGTGTCCAAACTATCGAACAGCGCAACCAGCGCAAGGTCGTCTTTGACTTCGTTAAAAGCTATCCCCATTACCGTTTCGACGGTTTTATATACGCCGAGAACATACGCCGTCAGCGAACAAATGAGCAAAACAAAAACGCCGATATAAGCTACATAGCGCGATTTTTCAATTAACCATTTCATAAAAAATTTATTTTTTGAACGAGCTAAATTTATTCTATCGCAAAATCCATTGCGTCCATATCTTCGTCCGATTCTTCGGGTTGACCAAACAACTTCAGCCACCCGAAACCAATAATTCCGGCAGTCAGCGAAGCAAGCAGAATCGCCATTTTTGAATTGTTTATAATGTTTGAATCGGTAAAGGCAAGATTTGTGATAAAAATTGACATCGTAAATCCGATGCCGCCCAAAAGTCCCGCGCCGATGATGTGTTTCCGATTTAAATCAAGCGGCAAACGGCAAATGCCCAAACCGACGACGGCAAAACTAATTAACGCAATGCCGAGCGGTTTGCCAAGAACAAGTCCCGCTAAAATGCCTAGACTGTTTGATGTAGACAAATTTTGCAGCCAATCCGCGCCGACGATGATTCCCGTGTTGGCAAGCGCGAAAAGCGGCAAAATCAAAAATGCGACGGGTTTATGAAGGAAATGTTCCAAAATATATGACGGCGAATTTATATCATCCTCAATTGGCGTGAACGGAATTGTAAAAGCCAGCAAAACTCCCGCAATTGTCGCGTGAACTCCTGATTTTAACATAAAAAACCACATCGCCGCGCCGCCCAGCAAATATGGAATCAAACTCATCACGCGCCAGCGGTTCAGCCCGATTAAAATACCGAAAACACCGAGCGCGAGCAGTAAATACATAAACGAAAGTTTTGATGTGTAGAAAACTGCAATAATTATAATTGCGCCGAGGTCGTCCATTACCGCCACCGCCGTCAGAAAAACTTTGAGCGAAGCGGGAACGCGGCTTCCGACCAAAGCCAGAACTCCGAGCGCGAAAGCGATGTCAGTTGCCATCGGAATTCCGATTCCCGCTTGCGTCGGCGTTCCGCTGTTAAATGCGAAATGAATCAGCGCGGGCAGAGACAATCCGCCAATTGCGGCAAAAATCGGCAGCAGCGCGTTTTTGAAATTCGACAATTCTCCTTTGTAAAGTTCGCGTTCGAGTTCCAAGCCGATAAGCAGAAAGAAAACTGCCATCAAACCGTCGTTAATCCAATGTTCAATGCTCAAACCGCCGAGATATAACCGCCAAAATCCAAGATAGCTTTCGCCCAAAACTGAATTTGCGATAATCAGCGAAATAATCGTGCCTGCAATCAAAAAAATTCCGCCGGATTTTTCGCCGTCAACAAACTCCGTGAAAGTTTTAGTCAGTCTTATTTTAGTTTTTTGCATTTTTGGATTCTGCTCAAACAAACTGCACTTTTTGGTTTAGGATTCTAAAACTTTCTTCTTAAAAGCCGGTGCAACAACCGAATTATCAAAAACATGATAGGCGGCGTGTTCGGGTTCGGGAACGGGCGAATTTTCCGCCCACGCTGCTTCTTCATCCAAAAAGTCTTTTATTTCATCACCGATTTTGTCCATCTCTTCGCGCGTTAAAATTTTCTTTGCGCTCAAAAAATTTTCATAGCGCGTTATCGGGTCATTGTTTGTTTCCCAAAACTCAATTTCGCCTGCCGGCACGTAAGATTGATTGTCGTGTTCGGCGTGTCCTTTGCGGCGGTAAGTGTGCGCTTCGATTAAAACCGTGCCGCCGCCGTTTCGCGCATATTCGGCGGCTTCTTTCATAATTTCATAACACGCAACAACGTCGTTTCCGTCCACGCTCAAACCTTTCACGCCGTAACCGACGGCTTTATCAACCAGATTTTCGCAGGCAAATTGCAAGCGCGACGGCGTGGAATAAGCATAACCATTGTTTTCCATCACAACAATCAGCGGCAATTTCTGAACGGCGGCGAAATTTACGCCTTCGTGAAACGCGCCTGTCGAAGTCGTCCCGTCGCCGACATACGCCGCCGCCACGCGATTTTCTTTTTTCATTCTCGAAGCCAGCAAAATCCCCGTCATCACCGGAATCATATCGCCCAAGTGAGAAATCGGACCGATAAAACCTTTTTCCATATCGGCAAAATGAAACTGCAAATCTGTGGCGCGATTCGGCGCAGTCGCTTTTGCCATATATTGCGCGAAAATATATTTCGGCTCCACGCCTTTGACCAGAACCGCGCCGATGTCGCGTATCAGAGGCGCGATAAAATCTTGTTTTTCCAGCGCAAACGCTGTTCCGACTGCCGTTGCTTCCTGCCCCAAAGACGAAAAAACTCCACCGACAAGTTTTGATTGTCGTTTGAGATTGACGGTTTTTTCATCAAACATCCGCGTCATTTTCAAAAAGCGGTAAAGCTCGATTTGTTGTCCTTTGGTTAGATCGGTTTCCGATGTGCAGGAAAGCGGTTTGTTGTTTGATTTTTTACGAATTGATTTTGCCGACATTTTATTAAAGTAAAAAAAGTAAAAAAGCAGAATAATGAAAGAGCGAAAAAGTTTTCCATTGTCGTTGATTTAACTTTTTCCCTTTCTAACATTTCTACATTCTCACTTTTGACCTTTCCAAAAGTATTTGCCGATTCCGTAAAGGCTAATCAGCACCCAGAAAAATTCTACGATGAAAGCCGAGAAGTTAAAACTGTAAACGAGCGAAATTAGAATCAGGCTGGCACCGAGCGCGTTAAGCAGTGAATAAATCAAACTTTCGCTGCGAACTTTTTCGAGCTGGAGCAAAACGTAGGTGAAAATTATTATTCCGACACCGATTGAGCCGACCAAATCATACCAAGCGTATTGCATTTTATTTTTTATTTATCGAAAACTTTCCGACAAGTCCGTTTGCCCCGACTGCCCAAACCGCGTTTTTGCCTTTGGCTTGCACCGCGTTGTAATTTTCTTTGTCGAGATTTTTCCACGTTTTTCCGCCGTCAAAAGAAATATCCGAACCGCTTGAACCGGCGGCAATCAAAGTTTTTTTATCAACAAACGCCACGCCCGAATGATAACCGTTTAAACCTTTTCCCAAAATCCAAGTTTTTCCCGCGTCGCCGGTAAAAGCGAGGTTATTCGTGATGTCATTCGGCTTTTCGTAATTTCCGCCGACAATTACGCCGCGTTCTGTGTCAAACATCGCAATCGAAAAAATTCCGCTTCCCGCTGTTCCGTTAACTATCGGCGTGTCAGCAACAAGCCAATTTAAACCGCGATTATTTGAACGAAAAACCCGCGCATCTTGTCCGCCCGAAACAAGATAAACATTCGATTTGCCCTGAATAATCAAGCAAGTTCCGCTCGCGGCAAAAGCGGCTTCGCCTGCTTTGGCGGACGGCATTTTGTCGTTTGCAAGCGGTTTCCAAGTTTCGCCGCCGTCATTTGTCGAAATTAAAAGATATTTATTGTCAACCGGGTCGCTCATCGCAATTCCGTTATCTTTGTCCCAAAAGGCAAACGCGTCAAAAAACGCCTTTTTGTTTGTGTTTTTAAATTGCAGCTTCCAAGTTTTCCCGCCGTCAATCGTTTTATAAATTCTCGAATTTTCGCCTTCGCCAATGCTCAAAAGATACGCGATGTCTGCGTTGAACGCTTCGATATCGCGGAAATCGAGTTTTTCTGCGGCGGGAACTTTGCCGACTTCCCAAGTTTTGCCGCCGTCGGTCGTTTTCAAAAATGTTCCGCCGCTGCCGCTCGCCCAAATAATGTTTTCGTTGACAACACTTAAACCGCGCAAACTCGCGTTTGTGTTAACAGATTGTTTTTGCCACTGCGCGTTGGCTGTCAAAACAAACGCAAATATCAAAAACAATAATTGATAAAATTTCGCGTCCATTTTCATAAAATTAAATTTATTTCACAGTAAATTTTAGGATGAAGTCGAGCAAAATTATTACATTATCGCTTTATTTTCGCAAAAGATTTTTGAATAATCAGGCGGAAAGATGTAGTTTAATGGAGATGAAAAAATTTCTGACGGCAGAGTGGCAGGATTTGGTGATGACAAATTACGAAGTCGAACCGCGCTTGTTAGCCGAATTTGTGCCGAAAGGAACGGTTTTGGATTTTCACGACGGAAAATGTTACGCCAGCTTGGTCGCGTTTAGGTTTCTCGACGCGCGGATTTTGCAAATGCCGATTCCGTTTCACACTAATTTTGAAGAAGTGAATTTGCGGTTTTATGTCAAGCGCGAAACAGAAGATGAGATAAAACGCGGCGTTGTTTTTGTCAAGGAAATTGTCCCGCGCCGGGCAATTTCGCTGCTTGCGCGTGTCTTTTACGGCGAACCTTATGAAACTTGGCAGATGAGCCACACGAAAGCAAAAGGCGAACTCGCTTATTTTTGGTCAAAGGCAAGCTGCCGAAATAGTGTTGCGGTTGAGATTGGAGAAAATCTGGGCGTTCCGGCAGAAAATTCGCACGGCGAATTTATCACCGAACATTATTGGGGCTACACAAAACGCGGCGAAAATCGAACGGATGAATACAAAGTCAAGCATCCGAAATGGGAACTTTTTGAAGTTAGTTACGCGGAAATTGATGTTGATTTCGGTTTTACTTACGGCGAAAAATTCGACTTTTTGAGCGACGCGCTGCCGCAGTCAATTTTTATGGCGAAAGGTTCGCCAATTGCGGTTTATAAAGGCACAAAACTTGGCTTGTAAAATTAAATATTTTTTTAGTAACTGATGCCGACGCAGAAAGAAAAAAGCAAGTAAATTGGAGCGCGGGCATCCCTGCCCGCACATCTGCCTTGTAGATGAAATGTTTTTCGCGCGCGGGCGCGAAGGCGGGCAAGGATGCCCGCGCTCCAATGCATGCGTCGGCATCAGTTATAATAAATCCTGTTCATCCTGTCCATCCCTGTTAAAATTTCTTCGCATCTTTGCATTAAAATCTTTTTTGTATGATTATCGGAATCGTCGCCATTGCACAAAATTACGCTATCGGCAAAAACGGCAAATTGCCGTGGCATTATTCGGCGGACTTAAAGTTTTTTAAGCAAACAACATTAAATCATGCTGTTGTGATGGGTTCTTACACTTGGCAATCAATCGGAAAACCTTTGCCGAAACGCCTAAATATCATTCTTTCGCGTTCCGCCAAAATAGAAAATCAGCCGAATGTTTTGGTTTTAAGAAGCAAGGAAGAAATTTTGGCTTTGGCGAAATATCTCAATTGCGATTTATTTATCATCGGCGGCGCAAAAACTTATCAAACTTTTGCGGACGTAATTGAAAAATGGATTGTTACGGAAATTCCGTTAAAGGTTGAAGATGCCGATACGTTTATGCCGCGAGATTTTTCGGATGATTTTCAGCTGCAGGAAACAAAAGAACTTGAAGACAATTTGAAGATAAGAATTTTTCAGCGAGATTAAATTTGTTGTAGAATTGCGGGAAAACAAAAGGAGAAAAAAATTATGTTAGGCGGAAAACTCGAATTTTGCATCAACGACAATGCGTCCGCAGGCAACGGCGGAGAATTCGTTGTCAGCCTCGTCGCCTTTGAAAAATAAAAATTAGAAATTATTGTTTTCCGAAAGTCTTTTTCATCCACCAACGCAAACCGACAAAAAGAAAACGCCAGTCTTTGAAAAATTCGGGCGGTTTGCCTTCAAAATAATGCCCGATGAATTGCAAAATCCAGCCGATAACAAAAAATGAAACGGGCAAAATCCAAAAACCCTTCACAAAAATCGCCACTACGAAAAACGGCAAAGACAGAGCAATCATCGGAATACCGATTTTATGCGTCAGTTTATTTATCGGATGCTGATGAC